>JAZRMT010000110.1:0-34772 GCA_045647805.1 Eubacteriales bacterium
AGAACCTTTAGGTGAGAGTCCCGAAGAATAAGAAAAAGGCTATCTTTGCAGATAACCTTATCCTTTTTGGTCGAAGCGGTGGGTAAGCGAGGTGAAAACAGTTGGTAACTGTTTTCGCAGAAGTGCCCGAGCAAAACAAGGAGTTGAAGGAGAGAGGAACGACCGACGCGCAACGACTATGCTTGCGAGCCGTCGGAGAACCTTTAGGTGAGAGTCCCGAAGAATAAGAAAAAGGCTATCTTTGCAGATAACCTTATCCTTTTTGGTCGAAGCGGCGGGACTCGAACCCACGGTCTCCAGTACCCGAAGCGTCTCGGAGTAGTCTTTTGACTACTTTTGTTTGCTTTCTAGTGCTTTTTAGTCCGAAAACGATGCTTTCGGGTGCTCTTGTCAGCACTGTTTCCACACAGTCCAAATCGGTAGATGGTCAAAGGTGTGGTCATCGGGCTAAATTCGCCAGACTCAAAGCACGAAAGTTAAACCGCATATACCCCGTGTTGAGTTTTTTCTTCTAGCATTAGTATACCATATATTTCGATTTTAGTCAACAGACCTTTCTGAAAACGCAAAAATTGCGGTGCAGTAGGCAAAGAAGACGGATTTACAATCCTAGGCGAGATTGGCTTTCCTCAATATCGATATATCCTTGTTCCTCTCCGGATTGTTCACCGCGCTTAAGCTCTTCCATTAATTTCTTTTCGGAATTGCCGTTCTCCCAAAGCTCATCGCAAGAAAGGTCAAGTTCATCATTCCAAACTATTCCGTAGCCACCAACATCAACCGAAACGGAAGCAAACAATTCTGGTCGTCTCTCCATTTCAGAGAAAAGCGGTATTCTCTTGAACAAAGGCTTAACATCGTATATTTTTGTTACTCCCTCAGAGAATTCAACTGAAAGCTTATATTCAGGCAACGCAGAAACGCTTTTTATCTTATGAAACATAGTTGTCTCCTTTCTTCAAACAGCGATATTCTTTCATTTATTGTATTTTAACTCTTAACAGAATTTTTTGCAAGAGGTGTGTACTAAAAAGGTGGTTTTATTTTCTCCAAAGGTCTGGACTTTGCGAAAGTTATGTGGTATTGTGTTGTGCTACCGGAGGTATAACACAATGAGTATAATTAAAGAACTATGGCACGGGAATATCGTACCGCAAGACGATAGCCGAAACAACTCCCCCGAAATGAAAGAATTGATGGAATACATGGCACGGCATCATGATGATCTGCTTAAATCAATGACGGACGAGCAGAAAGAAATCTTCGAAAAGTTTGATGATTGCTGGAGCGAGTATATGAGCCTTGCAGAAGCCGCCATCTTCGAATATTCTTTCAAGCTCGGTATGCAGATTGCAATTGAAACTCTTTCAATGAGAGAAATTTAAAATCGTCGATGCATTGTTGGACTTTCAAAAAATCCACTTCCCCAAAATGGAAAAGTTAAAATTTGGTAAATGGATAAAAGTCTATATTTAAGAAGATGCTTTTACATAAGCGGAATAAGTGTTTTATGAAACGAGATTGAAAGTGAAGTCACAAACAGTTGTGTTTATCTCTTTGCTAGTCATGATACACGAGAACTTGTTGTTCATCAAAAACTACAGTATAATGCGGAAGAGCTTATTCTAGTTTATCTGCTTGCATTCAAACAAAGTGCGTTCGTAGATGCTGTATATTATTGTTTTGGCATCATTTTAATTATTTATCATTTATAAGATCTTTATAGATTTTTAGAACTTCATCTATAATTTCATTGTCGCGTATAACAGATACATCGCCTTGGGTTTCATCTATTTCAAAAAGTACACCTTCTCCGTTTTCAACACCAGACATGTAATCTAACGGACGCATAATTGCATAAAGTTTGTCGTTGAACGGTATAACTGCAATTTGCTCGAATTCTACGGGTTTTCCAATGTCACTATACAGCAATATAGTTTCTGTATTGTTTGGGTCTAGCATCTGCTTTATAGGATTCTTTTCTGATTTCATATCGATTTAAACCTCAATCACAAACTGTTTAGTTATCTTATCATATAAAAGAAATCAATACCATAAACCATCTAATGAACATATATTAGTGCTTTATGGTATTGACATACTTTTTTGAATCATTTGCCGGGATACTTACAACAACAAACGCATGTGGTTGACTTTGTTGCTTCTGCGTAGTTACCATTTACAACAGTCTTCATATTATATTCTCCTTACCTCTTTACTTTAAAAATTTGCCGTGCCAGGATACTTGCAACAGCAAGCGCAAACGGTAGACTTCATTGCCTTAGAGTAATTGCCTTTAACAACAGTCTTCATAACGCGTACTCCTTTCATTGATTTAGTGCATTGATACTGATAAAAGGAGATGTTTCCTTTTCGGTATCTTACACCCACATTATAAACTATTTTGTGTTTAGTATCAATGGATTGTAGTTGTGATGTTTTGTGAAGAGTTGTGAGGTTATTCTTCTAAAGCGAAATACAACTTGAGAATGTCCTCAATTATGTGTTTTTCCATTTGACATTTATCTGTCGTAGCCTTCGAATCACGACGAAGTTTGCACCCACCTTGACAGATAGGAAGAAATTTGCAATCCAAGCATTCGCTTGATATGGCATCGGGCGTTGCTTTTTTATGAATTCCAGAAAAAACATCTCCCACAGAATTTTTGTGATCATCTACCAATTCGTTACATTTATAAATCTTCCCATCAGCAGCAATCACGTAATAGTAATCACTATCTATGAGACAGTGTGCAAAGCGATACTTTAAATTTAGATTTTCAAATGGCTTTGCAAATCCGCTGAAGTGTATTTGTTGCATCAAAGAACTTGCAATTTGGGAACCACTCGAACAAGATTTGCACCCATGAATCCCCTCAAGTTTAGCTGCGTATAGTTCGATGTTTTGCTTCTGTTCATTTGAAAAATAATCATTCATATATTTGATGAGTTTGGTTATGGACTCAAAATTATCAGTATCATAATTCAATCTGATTTGCAAAGAAATTCCCGCATCAGAAAGAGTTTCAATGATTCGAATAATTTTATCAAAGGCATTAGGCTCATTGTAATAATTTTTTCTTTTATTGTATTCCGAGCCGAAACCGTCAAGTGTGATTTGAGCAGAATTGATTTTGCACCGCTTCGCTAAAGCAATTATATCGTTATCGAAAAGAATGCCATTCGTAGTTATATTGGCATAAACTTCAATGCTATCTTTTAATTTTGATAAAACTTCATTTGTAATTTTTTCAATTATGTTCGGAGCGAGCAAAGGCTCACCACCAAACCATGAAAGGCAAACTTTTTTTGCGCTTGAATTATTCGCATCCTCAGCAATAAAATTGGCAGTAGCTATAGCAGTCTCCTCATTCATGTGAGAATGCTTTTTGTCGGCTTCAAAACAATAAAAGCAACGGGCATTACAATAAGTTGTAGGACAAATTGTATAAATTTTAGTGTCTTGATTATTCTGGTTTTCCTTGTTTTTCTTAAGAATTTCATCGGTTTCATCAAAAGAGTCATCCTCAATAATAAATCCCATTTCACACAAAGCTTCTATAGAATCACTATCCAAATCGAAGGCCTTGAAGCCATTGTAAAAGTCCTTATCAACGATTACAACAGCACCGGAAACCGAGTTGAACATTATAATGTTATTACTGTCTTGATTAACAATATGGTTATATACGGAGTGTTTCATTGATTTATCCCCCTTTTATATTTGTAATGATCGAAAATAACAAGTGTGTCGGAGAGGCAAGATGCTTCTCCGACACACTTGTTTTAGCTCCTTATTTGGGTGTGTTGAACTTCTTGATGTTTTCTTGCTTCCGATCCTGATTTTCTTTAGAATTGGTTCTTTTTCCTTGATGTACCCAGTCGCTATTTCCTTTGATTTTGTCTTGGGAGAGTCCCTTGTCACGGTCGGAGTGTTTGTCCCAAGTAGATTGCCGCGCTCCTTTGGTGTGTTCTTTCATATTATTCTCCTCAATGTTTATTCAAACAAGACACATGAATATACTTGCCTTATTTGTAACTTAATTCTAACATATAAATCAATTAGAAGCAATGGAGAAGGTTTGTGAGCTTTTGTGAAATTCAATTAGATCACAAATCGAATAACACGAATTAATTAAATAGCGAAAATATTTAAGTTCCAAAATCTCAATTATTTTGTTGCTTTTATAAATTATTTGCACTTTGGTAGTGTTTTTAAAAATTACAAATCGAAAACATCTTCTCTCAGATTTCCAAATTCGTCTGGCGACATAACACTTAATTGTTGATGTGCTTCTGTCAATAAATTAATTGCTTTTTTATTTTTCACCGAATTTTCAGAAAAAGCTGTTAGAAGTTTTTCAACTCGCCTTAAAACATCGTCTAATTCTTGAGAATAAGATGAACCAATAAGATGAGTTAATACATCAAATACATCTACATGAATATTCTCGTGCGCTCTCTGGGCAAAAAAATCAGCATCGCTCTCTTGGCGATAAATCATCTCATATCCTTGTATGTTAAGAAATGGAAATTTGCGAGTCGTTTGAATATCTAAAAGAATAGCTAATTTGGTGAAGCAATCTTTAACCCAAAAATAATTACCGAAAGCTTCATCTTTGCAAAGCCAAAAATATGTCCAAGGAAGATGATATTCAATCTTTATGTTTTTGTTACCTATGTAAGTACTGTTGTTGTTTATAAAATTTCTCATATCATCCAAATATATTTTCTGCTCTTTTATCGTTAACCCCAATCCGTCGCCAGACATATAAACCTCGTCAATATAGCTGCTGCAATAATAGAATATTACACCGTCATTTGATAAACAAGCCGAAATCATAAAACCATCACACGCATGGTCGCCTCGGACTGAAAACTCCCCATCCCATCGGTATGTGATTTGCTCTAAGAGTGTATTTCGGTTTGATTCAACCTTAAAATCGCTGTAATGTGCAATTTTTAACGCGAATTTTGAATCAATTAAGAGGTTGTGCCAATTTTTAAATTTTTCGTTTTCGGGTTTTTCAATCCACTGAAGAAATTGATCAAGTATGTTTTTTTCTTCTGTCATTATAAGATTCACCTGCTTTCTGGGGAATAATAAAAAACGCTAATAAAGATGATGTAATAGAAAAGAGCAATTAAGAGCTGTTAGAAAAAAGCAAATAACAATCAAATGATATAACCCAAGTTCTCCATTTCAGGAGGAACTTTGACGTTGTATTTTCCGATGAGATATTTTGTTTTGTCTTTTATACCTTCCTTGTATTCGCTTTGTCCTCCACTAAACATAGGCAATGCAATATTGAAGTCAGTATAAATATCAATGATGTCTTCTGATCTCACTTCCGTATTTTTTTTGCTTTCTTCGGAAACAATTCGAGATAGTTTCAGCAATCCAGACATGTAGTATAGATAGCCACCATGTACTTTCTTTCTCGGTTGACTATAGCTGAGTAACGCTTTTGAAATGCCAGATGCAGCTTCTTCATATTCACCACTTTCGAATTTCAATTCAGCATAACGCAGTGCACATTTAGGGCAAATGGCAATGGCATCATTTTCGATTACATTCCTTAACAATTCAACCTCCTTAGCTTTATTAAAGAAAGCATATATATCAGCTTCTGATTTATAGCTGTCTTCGCTTTGTGGGAAGTTTGCTCTGTAGCTCTGTACAATTGCCATCATTTCTTCGTATAATCTGGTGTAATCGTCCATCGAGTCAAGTTCTGTGTTTTTTACAAGATAGAGCAAGTAATCGATAGAGAATGCAAAGCCTCTCCAAGTCCAGAATGTTTCAGGAATTCTGCGCAGAGCATCATAGCATTTTTTGCAATTTCCTAACTGATTACAACAAATGCCGCTTTGGAGATAGTCTGCAAGAAGATCTACGTTGCGAGGAAAGAACTTTAGACCATATAGCAAGATATTGCAAGAGAGTTCATACTCATCTTCACGAGATAATTCAACACTTAAGTTGTGAATATCATCAGCATCTCCGGATAAGCGATCCTGAGTAATTACCTGATTAATCAGATCGTTCAATTTTTTTCGATATTCCACAATTGTTTCTTCAGAATTGTTTTCATCAACATTCCTGATTTGAAAGATATACTCCTTTACTAGCTGATTGGCTTGTGAAATTGGTAAAGTATATACGGCTTTTTTTTCAACTGTATTGTATTCTGACATACTTAGTACCTCATGTGTTAGTTGGATTTTTTAACAAATATTTGTTTTTTTAGCATTTGAACTTCCTCTTCGCTTGCTTTCTCGAATTCTTCTACCACCCTTGAACAAATGGCAATATTGAATGGATCAGGTTTCTTGGCAGCTTGCGCATAAGATAAGAGGAACTTTGCTTTTTCTACAGCTTGATTTTTATCAATTTCAGCACTTGTTGACAGTAATTGTTCGATGACGTCCATGCAAGCTGTTTCGAATTTTTTCTTTTCCTCATCTGTCATCTCCAAAGGTGCTGCTTCGTCATTGCATTCTGTAGCATCTTCAGCAGAAGTCACAATCTGTTTCTTTTTAGGAAGTTTGATATCCGTATCAAAATCCCAATCAAGATCATCATCTTCTATTGAGGATTTTAAGCCATACGTCTCGATAACCTCTTCCGATAGTTCAAAAGCAGGACGCTTTCGTTCTTTACGCTCGAAGCATTGATAATCTAAAAATGAATACTTTTTACCATCTAGTTGATCAATATCACGAAGTCTAATCGATGCAGCTCTTAAGCGACCACAAAGAATCAAGGCTTCGTATTTTTCTTTGCTAAAGTGTTGTAGATCATAAATGGAAATGTTAGGAGTTCCATTTCTTTGGTCACCACAGAGAAGAGATAATTCCTTCAACAATTCAAGTTCGCGAGAGGTTAAGAATATCCAGTTAGTGCAATTGCTTATAATGGTGTCTGCTTCTTCCGTGTATCTTTTAACAAGTTGATTTTTGCTTTGAATGACCAGCAAGAACCGAATTTGTCTACTTCGAGCTGCGCTGATCATTGTCGGCATGTCGTTAATGGTGGGCAAGGACGAAAACTCATCAAGGATATAATTGATTCGATTATTTACTTTTCCGCCCGGGTTTTGCTGCGCAGAATAAATGATATACTCATACGACTGTTTAATAAACAAACTAACTAGTTGATGAAAGGATGTTTTTTCATCCGGAGTGATAATGTAAACAGCTGTTTTGCTATTCCCGATATCCGCGATATCAATATTATTGTTTGATAGCATATTTATAAGCGTTGGCGAAAGTGAGAACATTCTAAGTTTTTGATCAAATACACTTAAAATACTATTTCTTGTTCCGCTTGGTGCAAACACAGTGCCACTCATACTGTCGGCAATCAATTCTTCTGTTGCTGCGTATTTCCAAAGTTCGGTACGCTCAGGAGAACTTGTGTTGTCGAAGAGTTTATGCCTCAAAGCAATCACATTTCCAATGTTAACCGCTTCCTGCGGTTCATTATGTTCTTTGCAATACTTGAACAAAAGAAGAATCAGTCCGAATAGCAACGAAGCGCTTGCATAATCCCAAAAGGGCTCTTTTTGGCTTATATTGCTAAGCGCAAGATTGTGAGCGATATCATTGGCAAACTCTGTTGCCTTATCATAATTTCCTTTAAGATAAAACTCATTATAAGGGATATGCAAAGGGTTCCATGCGTTTCCTATAGCGGGATCGCGCAGATTAATGGCTACGATATTGTAGCCTCTTTCTTTTTGCTCGCCGGCTGATTTCGCATACAATTCACCTTTGGGATCGTTTATAATCATGGACTCACCAGCAACGCCGAGGATTTTGATCATCGGCATAACAACTGCTCGGCTTTTAAGTGAACCGGTTGCTCCGAAAACAAGCGTGTGCGTATCAGATGAATCTACGTACAAGCTATTGTTTTCCGCGTTATACATAAGGGGGACACCTCCGGTAAACTTGCCGAAGGTGTTCCCAGAAAAACGCTGGGTATCGAGAGAGAAACGTGTATAGTTGTTTGCTATTGTATTTAAACTTTCAAAGTTTTGATATTGTTTTTCCATATAGTAATCGTTTCCTTTTATTTGCTTCGATTATGTGTAAAAGACGAAATTAACGAGTGGGTTTCTCCCAGTAACAATTGGTGACCTTCTTTTGCAGATTGGTATACTGAAAGTTTTCCATGATACGTAGGAGTGCGATCGAATGCTAACTCCCATGCATTGATAGCATCGAGATTCCTTTCGCGAAGTTCTTTAATCTCGGTAGAATAATAAGATTCAAGAATCAAGTCGCTAAACAAATCCTTAAACATTTGAGTTAACAATTCTTTCCACAAGACTTCGATTTCTTCAATTTGTTGATTTTCTTTGATACGCGTACTTATCATACCGTTGGATACGGGAGTTGGTTTGGCATCTAAGGAATCAACATTTACTGTTTCATTGATGCCAGCGGGTACGATGCCTTTGGTGGTTCTGATAACATACTCACTAACGGCATCTCTAAAGATGGGGAGCGTTTGATAGGGATCGGAAATATCATTGTGAATGTCAAGAGAAAGAATCAAGATAATTGAAAGGAAATCGTTAATATGATTTCTCTTCAAATGTCCATTATCACAATAGGCATTGTTTATAATCGAATATAACCAACGATATTGTTCTTCTGAACTCATCAAAACTATCAAATCTGTTAATTTTTCTTGCAGTTTTGTGTAAATGCTCGCGCTCGTAGATTTTAATTCTTTGATACGCTTTTTTTCCTCCATGTTTAAATCGCTATCCGTAATTCCGGTTGGGTACCGTTCGGTCCAATCATACCCCATCGCGCAAGATAGAGTGTGAAAACGAATGGATAGTTCGAGAATCTCCGATATATGAGCGACTTGATTTGTAATCACATCGGCTGAAACTATTGTGCGTATGTCTTTAATAGCTGGAATGGCATTCCACTTTCCAGTCTTGCTATTAAAAGCTAAAGTGTGTTGATTAATTCTGGAAAAATCGGAATTGTTAGCCACCCTATTCATCAACACACCTATTTCGTATGTGAACAATCCTTTGAGGGCATCGGACGTGTCAGCAATAGGAACATATTTGAGGGGATCTATTTTACCCGTCTTTTTATCTGTTTTGGCAAGCTTTTTATATATGTATGACTTAAATGGAACATTCAAGATGCTCTTTAATGTTTTTGTTATGTTGTTAAAAGAAAGAAGATTTGCAATTTTGGTGTCTTGTTTTGGCATTGTATAAATCTCCTTTCCTTAGTGTGCTTTAATTATACATCACGCCATTATCAATAAAAAGACAAATTTTTTGTGAATTGTTGTGATAGTCTCCACAATAAATACCAATTTTTTGTAATGAAACCATCAGAAAAAAATGATAAAATTATTATGCAAGTTGAGATTGAGCGTTTGCTCTACTAGGACGTTCGTTTGATTTGTAAAAAAGTTTGTTAAAAACCACCTAATATTGTATCACAAAAGTTGGTTTCTGTCAATGTAATCACATTAAATCGGTAGTCTTATCAAAAAGAACAATTATTGTGTTAATTAGACAACTTAGAATGGAGGAACAATGAATACCAAAGAACGATATATAAAAAGGCTTTTGCAATTTGATCTCCTTGGCCTGAGCAATGATCATTGGGGAGAGGAAATTAGAAAAATATATCTTGTTTCGGCTTCTGAAAGTGAAAAAATACTTAATTTACTTCAATGTAGTCAGATAAAATTAGCCAGCTCAGAATGCAGTTTGGATTTTTTATTTAACTTTATTGAAATGTATAATATTGATTACTTTGGAAGTACAGAAGAAGAAAAAGGCATAATATATCTCAAAAGAGAAGCTTTCAAGTCTTTAAGCGATAAGCTTGGTAAAGAATGGAGATTCGGTAATATTTGGGAGAATTGTGAACTTGCCTTTTGTAAATCTATTATCGGTACGTTGCATTACTATGGAATAAATAGGGGGGCAGATAAAAAAAGAGGTGAAGACTTCCTTGTTAATGCTGCGAACATGGGAGATCTTGATGCTCTTTTATGGTGCCTTTGGAAGCACCCAGAAAAAGCTCGTGAATATATGGAACTGTTGGTTTCTTTGCCGGAATCATTGGCTAGCCCTGAATGGTTGGATCCTTGGAAGGAACATTACAATCTTTGGGATGTAAAAGAAAAACAAATGGTTAAACACAAAATCGGTTTTTAATCATAACGGAGGACTAAATGGATAATTCAAAATATAACGATATGCGTTTTGTAGCTGATATTGTTAAGTTGCTTCCTCACTATGAGCACATGGAATTAATTGATTCCAAAAGAGATAATAGTGAAAAAGGTGATGATGTTGCTTATACGGAGTTGATGGCAACCCGCAGAGCGGGCAACGTAACCAGTTCATATCGTGACGGTAAAGGCGAACTCCATTATGTGATGGACAAGCTCGGACACGAAGTGATTGTTGGTGGAACAGGTTCCGGAAAATCCACCGGACCTATCAATGCACAGATTGACGCGGGGAGTTTGGCTGGATATTCGATGGCAATCGTAGATACCAAAGGTGAACTTTATGAGTCCAACGCAGCGCGGCTTGAAAAGCGAGGATATGATGTTCGTCTTATCAATATCAAAGATGCCCAACATTCCGAAAAGATAAATCCACTTTACAAAGGTGCCAAATTGATTTTGTCGCTTAAAAATGTAGGCACTAATGTAAGCTGCAAAGATGAACACGGAAAGAAGTGTTATGAATACAAAGGAAGAACATATCATTCTCAAAAATCTTTGCAGGAAGTTTTTACTTACGAAATAACAAATGTTTATAACCAAGTACAGAAGGAATTCCGAAGTGTAGTTGCAAAGTTGTGGCCTGTAGAAAGTGAAAAGGATCCTATGTGGGAGAAAAACGCTTGGAAAATGCTTGTTGCTCTCGCGTTTGCACTTGCATCAGACCAGTTAGAAACAGACCCTAATAAGAAAACTGACATCAAGCAAGTCAATTTTGCGAACATGAAGGCCATATTCGATTCATTTGAAACTAGACGTCGAGGCGGATTGAACGACAGAGGGTTCTTTTCTCGTAGAGGATATGATTCGTTTGTATATTCCGAAGTAAAACGCATTTTCTTTGAGAATGCGGATAACACGATGCGCAATTTTCTCGGGTTTGTGGATGACGCTTTCTCCAAGTATAATTTCCCGGGATTTATGGAACTGACATTAACCAACTCTTTTCATATGGAGGATTTTATTGATAAACCCACTGCATTATTCATTGTTTATGATGAGATGGATATACTGAGCCAGTCTTTTCTTTCTTACAATATTTCTTATATGCTGGAAGAACTGAAGCTAATCGCCGATACAAGACCAAGCTTGTGCTTACCCTCTCCAGTGCTGTTTATCATCGATGAGTTCGCTACGTTGCCTAAAAACGAGCATATTGCTAACTTTATTGCCTTTGGGCGGTCAAGGAAAATTTTCATTCACTTCGTTCTGCAATCTTATTCGCAACTTATGTCAAAATACGGAGAGTTAGGAAAAAGCCTTCTCGAAAACTGTAATAACACTATTTTCCTTTCCACCAACGATTTTAAGACTATACAAGAGTTTTCTGTGGAACTTGGAAAATGCACCATTATTGCTCCGGGAAGTGAGCTGTACAATGGCACTCTGCGCTTAGAAGAACGCCCGATAGTTACTTGTAGCAACTTAAGTGCGCTCAAACAAGGTGAGGCTTATGTAAAGCGGAACGGAAAAATGCCACTTAAAGCCTGCTTCGAAAAATCGTATGAGTGTACTGAATATAAGTGTCCTCGTAAAAAGCTCTCTGATTATCCAAATCCGCTTGACGGAGAACGTGCACAATATGACTATGATGTAACAAAAATACGTGAAGAGGTCGATGATGATGATGACGATGACGATCTCTTTAACTTCTAAGGAGGTTCATAATGAAGATTGACAAAAAAATATGTAGATACATACAAAAGCGAGGGGATATCACCCTTCCTGAAATCATGTCGGAATTTATACTTGACTATATGTCAGCTATATCAATTTTAGAGAAAATAAAGAAAAAGAAGATAATTAGACAGCTTGGCGACTTCCGTTACCAATATTTAGCCCCTCCCTCGAAAGAGTCAACGGACGTAGATGTTGATTTGAATTTAGAATTCAAAAGCATGATGGAATCGTTAGAAGAAACTGAGTTGTCTGAAAAAGAAGACGAAAACGAACCCGAAAGCAAGTTGGATGACTGTTGTCTTAGGATCATCGAAAAGATTATTATGTCAAATTTTTCGATTACAAGAGTAGAAGCTATTCAAAAGGTTTTGGATACATTAGATCTTGTGGAAAACTCTAGTGATACAATAATGCGTGCAGCACTTCAAAAAGCAAAAGAAGAGTTCGAACAATGCTCAGATGAAGAGTTTCTAGAGTTAAGAAAACAGTTGCATGAAAACAATGATTAAAATTCACAAGACAATACAATCATTCACAATGCAGCATTGTAGATATCGCGGAAAGTATTTGCTAAAATTTAAAACGGGGCACGATATGCCCAAATTACATAAAAGGAGAACAAATTATGGAAAACAAAACCGCAAAAATCAGCGCACAGCAACTCTACAACGTGGTGCTCGATACCAATAAGAAGGTAAGCGAACTGGGAAAAAGAAAGGTTGAAGCCGAAAAGCACAGCCTTCCTTTCGGATTTCGTCTTTCGCTTCTTTTGATGGTGTTCGGAGCAGCACTCGTCGCGAGCATTCTTTTCCCCGTATGTAAGAGTTTTGTTGGGCTTTCACTTGCCAGTGCAACTTGGAATTTCATATATCTTGCCTATGCAGCTCTTACGCTTACGGTAGCCTTCCTCGCGAACATCAACAGAGGAATGAGATTTGCTACAACGATAATGGCTATAGCACCTTTGGTTGTTAGCGTTATAACTACACTTTAATCTATCAACACTGCAATAAGGAGGTCCTTATGGATAAAAACAAAGAATCTTTGGATTTTCTTTCGGGGCATGTTGGGAATGCGCGTGGTCTACAAAGGGCTAGAGAGTTTTTGGATAGAAGCAAAAATTCGGTATCTTTGTCTGGCAAGGCTGTGAACGAGATTGTCTTTTGCTCTGACAAAAATAGGCCTAATGAAATCACCTCCACAGATAATGAAAACGCGGAAAGATTACCCGGCGATGCTGTAACAGTATCTGATGTTTTTACATCCAGTGAAAATGTTGTTTGGAATAACACGATAAAGTTCAAGACTTCTAACGACATCCTCGTATCCGTAGATCAGTACGACTACATACAGAAGTACGGTTCGCTTTCGCAGTATTCTTGGTTTGGCAAGACCAACAATAAAGATTCTACTCTGATGAGAACCTGGCGTGAGCTTAGCCGAAAATCGAGCGAAGCACGCAAGGATAAGGCGAAGGATATTCTTTATTTAACTCTCGGTTCGGTCACGTGGACAAGAGAGGAAGCCACGCAGACAAAGCCTGCCGAACGTGTTACGTCACCCTTGCTTCTTTGCCCCATTACCGAAAGCATTAACTCAAAGGACAAGCCGAGATTTACGATATCTGCGGATAACGTAAAAATCAACTCCATTCTCAGAAGAGAGCTCAAGCTCAGGAATATAGACGTGTTTCTTAACGTTCCGGAGGTTATTCCGTTTGGCAATGCCATAGTAGGCGCTCTTGACAGAATCGCGGAAAACGCTCGTTATACGCCTAACGTTGACGTAGATATAAACGATTTTTGCATATGTATTCTTGATAGCACTAATGAAACGATTTGCCAGCTTATCGAGAAGAATATTGATAAGCTCGCAGAATCACCACTTATAAAGGTGCTTGCAGGTGCTATGAAGTATGAGGATATTAACATCGAGGAGGTTGCTCCGTATGCTATATACCCGCTCCTTGCAGACGATACACAGCGCGATGTTATGGAAAAGGTTCGTCAAGGTCATAGCGTTAACATATCAGCCGCCGCAGGAACCGGTAAAAGCCAAACAATTGCAAACATAATCGGAATGCTTGTTTCGAGCATGAAAAGCGTTCTGGCACTTTCGGAAAAAGCGGCTGCCAACGAGGTCGTAATCAAGTATCTTGGAGATATGGGACTTGATAAGTTCGTATTATCTCTCGACAAGAAGATGACCGTCCCCGAAATAGTAAACCAGATCGACAGAATCCGTAATAACACGAGAGTTTATCTCGATCCCATTCGTTCAAGAGATCTTCTGAATGAGGCAGCAGAGCTTGAGATCTTGCTTGACGAATATAACCAAGCGGTTTATGATGTGATTCCTGGTCTTGATATGAGTCTTTACGAGCTTATAGGCGAGGCAATAGTTTACGATGCCTGTACTTTCACTGATTCGCTTAAAGCCAGCAAGGATACATACAGATATGTATGCAGAAAACTCGACGAGCTTCAAGAGGATATCAGCAATACCGTTTCTGAGAGGGATTTTACAAGCTTTATGCAGGTTGGAACAACCGGAGATGAAGAGACTGACGAGCTGATATGTGCCACTATAACCGATTTGAAGCGTTCGGGTGTTGATGTTATTAAGTTCGTATCAGACAACAACATCTCAATCGACAAAATAGCCGTTTCGGCTAAATCTAATATGGCGCGCATACTTGCACAGGTACTTATATCCGAGGGCGGACTCGAAAAGTACGGCAATGTGTTTCTTCGAGCAAAATATGCAAAGCTCACCGAATGCTACTCAAAACTTCGTTCGCTTTACGCAGGCTACATACAGCAACAGATAGGCGAAAGAATCGCAAAAGCAGTAGAAGAGGACAAAACGCTTATTCCGATGCTTGAACGCATTAAAACGTCGAGAATGACCACACTTGATTTCTTCAAGAAATACGGCGCGGCTGTTATTAAGCTTTGTCCCATCGTTGTCAGCACTCCTACGGCCGCTGTGAATTACATAACCGATGAGATGAACGTATTCGATGCTCTGCTTATTGACGAAGCAAGCCAGGTTCCGATTATAAGCGTTTTACCTTTCTTGATCGGCAACCGTCAGCTCATAGCCTTCGGAGATAACATGCAGCTCGATATAACCAGCTTTTTCCACGCAAGTAACGTTGATAATTATGACGAAAACGGAGAATACGATATATCGAGAAGTGATAAGTCTATTCTTCATGTTGTGGCAGGAAAAGGTATCCCCACGAAGCGTCTTCGTTATCATTATCGCTCTAAGACTCAGCATCTCGTTACAGTTTCCAATAAACTTTGCTATAACTCTGGTCTTAATATAGTCCCCGACGTTTATACATCTTGGGACAAGCTTCCCGGGAATCTCGGATTCGAGCTTAGAAGAGTTGACGTTCCGTTTAACACGGCAAGTGCAATTGCTTCCAAGGTGCAGAAGAAAAAGAAAAACAAGGTCGTGACGGAGTACCCCTATTTTGCTGAGCACGAAAAACGCGTAGAGGATAAAATCGCTGAAGAGATAGCACTCTGCGTCAGTCAAATCAGAGAAGAAACACCGGAGAAATCAATAGGCGTTATAACCCTTAACGATCACTTTCAGGATAAGGTCATAGACGCGCTTGAGGACTTAGATCTTTTTGACAGCCTTGCCGATGATGAGGGGTTATTCGTAAGAAGTCTTGAAAACGCGCAGGGGCGCGAGGCGGACGTCGTGATTGTGGCTATAGAGCATGATAAGAGAAATATAAAAGGCGCTCTTATGAAAAACATTTCCGGCTTCTTTAACGGTGGAGAAGCAACCGAGCAAAGCGGAAATAACCGTCTTAACGTTCTGTTCACTCGCGCTCGCGAAAAGAATATCATTTTTCTCGCCTTTGACTACAACGAAATTAGGGATTCCGAGCGCAGTTTGAAGCGCCTTTATACCTATCTCGAATATGCTGCTACGGGCAATATGTCTTGCGAGTCGGAACTCAAGAGAACTCAGGACAGGGCGAATGAACACGCATCCCGTGTGGTTGCTAATTCTCTGGCGGACAGAACCGTACGCACGAAGATTGGTGAGGGTACGTTGTCGGTTGACATCGGAGTAATGTGGGATGATAGCAGCGACAAGTATGACGTCGGTTTCATTATGCCGGACAGAAAACTCACGCCCAACGCTCTTTGCACTAAGATAAACCTCCTTGAGAGAGCCGGATGGCGAGTATTACCGCTTTCGCTTATTTATCTTCTTGAAAAGTCGGAGAGCTTTAAGACTCAGCTTCCCAAGATGATAGCAAATACCAAGAGACTCGGAAGCTCAGCTGAGGAAAACTTCTTAACCGAAATAAAGCCTGCTGTTCCTCTAACGCTCGAGGAAATAGCGACCAGGGGACAAGCTACTGCTACTTTTGAAGAACAACCCGCGCCCGCGAAGGTTATCAAGCACATTTCAACGGCAGAGCTGGCAAGAGAGGGTATCGAGGATATTTGTCGCTTGGTTTGCGATGATGAAGTAAGATCGGCACCGCAAAGCTTCATAGATGCTACTTATAGGACGAATTACCAGTCCTTCTTGATAAAGCTCGCACAGAATGTGCAAAAATATGCCGAGCTTAATGATCTTGTAAAGCTGAACACTCTTTCTTCTAAAGTTTTTTATCTATATAAAAATCTTGGTGAAAAAAGAGCTTGCTACTTGCTTGCAGAGTTGTTAAGACTTTCACCGCTTTGCGAGAAGGAAGAAAACCAAGCTATACTTCGAGAGCTTTTTGATGAAGCTGTCAAGTTGAAAATCATAAAGGAGGTAAAGTGATATGACTTATCTTAAAGCAGGAGATAAGATTCGTACCGAGGACGGAAAGAGAGAGTTTACAATAGACTCTCTCATCCATACCGGCAGCGGACAGGGAGATATCTACAAAATACACTCGGATAAAGATGTCTACGCCTTAAAGCTTTTTCATACCGGTGACGCAAAGAAGCTTCATAAGCAAATTGAAAGGCTTAAGAAGAGAGGCAGAGCTAGCTCTGCGTTCGTTCATCCTTTGTACGTAGTAAAGGTGGGCGAGCAGATCGGGTACGTTATGGAATATGTTGGCGGTGATCACTACAAAAACGCCTCTATTCTTTTTAACGGTATCGAGAGTGAGCTTGGTGATGGTAGCACGGTACGTATGGAGTTACCGTTTAATCAGAAGCTTGCCATCCTCGACAGCATTATAGGTGCGCTGATGATTCCATTCGAAGCCGATATCGTTATTGCCGACGTGAAGTTCGAAAATATCAAGGTTAATATGAACGACTTTAGCGTCAAAATTCTTGACACGGACACTGCCGTAGGAGGAAAAAGCAAACCTATGGTGTCGGGAACTATCGGATTTATGGAGCCTCTCGTTATGCGAGGCAGCAAGATTCCTGACAAGTATAGTGACGTGTTTTCATTAGCCGTTATGATATGGATGACTTTAATATCAGGCCATCCGCTTCGAGGCAGAAAATACGAAGAGCCATGCACTCAAAATATCGATACATACACATTCGCAACCAACCCTATTTATATCTACAACCGCAAGGATTCTTCCAACAGACCGCTTGAGAGCGACAAGAGAGTTATAGAACGCATGAAGAAGTATCCGTCGTATTTCCTTGATGCTATGCACAGAACGTTTGCTGACGGCCTTTTCGATGGCGAGAAGCGCACGACACCGAGAGAGTGGCTCGAAATTATAGAGAGACTTTACGAGGACCATTTTATCTGTAAGCAGTGCGGTGAGGAGCATTTCTTCACAACCGCTGAACGAGTTTGCCATATATGCGGAACAGCGCTTGAAGCACCGATAAAGCTTGTGTGCGAGAAGTCGGCTTTGCCGGGTGTGCATCTTTTTAACGGTTCTGAAATCTGGAGCGGAGATTTGATAGATAAACAGAACAGCTATCAGCTTTTCAAGGTGGTGGTTTCTGATTATGATAAAAAGTTCGGACTTCTGTGTGTAAGCTCGCAGGATGTAACGCTTGAGCTTAAAAACGGTCTTGTGAGAAGTTTCGGCAGAGGTGACGTAATTCCAATCTTTATGGATTCCAAAATAACTATAGGAAAATATAACTTAAATTTTATCGGAGGTAAAATCAAATGAGTATTTTTAACCGTTTTGCAAGCAGAGGAACCGCAAGAGGCTCTATCGAGAAGAATGGCGGTATAGGAACGAGGGTTGTTAATGACAACCGTAAGCCTATTTACATCGTTTACATACTCGATAAATCCGGCTCTATGTCGGGGATTAGCACTATAATAAACGAAAACGGCGAGGCCGTCAGAATAAGTAAAATCGAGCAGCTTAATATGGGCGTAAAGAAGCTGATAAAAACTCTTAAGGAGTTTGAAGACAGCAATCCGCTCTACAAAATTTATCTTCAGATTATTGAGCTCGATTCGTATGGCAAAGCTGTATTCTCTGAATTCCAGCCTATATCCAGAGGCTTCGAAGAAATAACCTTCCAGGCAGATGGCTGTACCGAGCTCAGAGCATCTCTTTCGACACTTAAGACATACATAAGTCCCAAGTATCTCAAGGATGAGCGTGCAGGCAGAGAAGATAAGGGTTATAACAAGGCGGTCAGCGTAATCCTTATGAGCGATGGTTGGCCTACGGATGTTAACGGTGTTGAACAGCAAGGCCCCGCATATAGAGGCGTCGTGGATGAGTTTAAGAAGTATCTTCGCGATATGGATTACGCGCGTAACGTTGACCTCTATTCAATGGCGGTAGGCGACGATGCATGCGAAGATATGCTTCGTTATTTCAGTGACGGTGACGAGGATCTTGGAGACCAGACTCGGTTTTACCGTGTAGAAGAATGCGAGTCCATTGCCAACGCGCTTGATTTTATGACTCGCGCTACACTTGCTCATCACACAACTATACCTGTCCCCATTGATGATGACGATGACGAGGATTACGATGATGAAGATAACGGTGACACTGATACCGAAAACGCAACGAGTGTTAAAACCATTATTTCCAACAACAGCTCACGCTCAACCACCAACGCAACGAAGACCGAAAGCGACAGCACACTCGGCAGTTTGTTTGACGGTCTTGACGAAGATTAACTCGCAAATAACGATCGCGAGAGCATAACTCCGGTAGTTATGCTCTCGCAGATAAGGAGATTTATTATGAATTTTCTTGATAGACGTGTAACCGGATATAAGAAACTGCAAAAAGGGACTCCTTGCGAGGATGCCGTTTACATAAAAGATTTGAATGACTGCGTTATCATGGCTTGCGCTGACGGGCATGGTGATTACAAATGCAAGTATGCTGCAAGAGGCGCGGAACTTGCTACAAGGATAATCGTATCCGAGATTGAAAAATATTACAGAGAAAGCACTGATATTGAGGAGCTAGGCGAAACTCTGAACAATAACCGCGAAGAGTTATCAAAGCGAATTGTATGCTCGTGGGTTGGCGCAGTTCTTGACGATTATAAGATCAACAATCCCGAGGATTCGGGTTTCGCTTCGCAATACAAAGAATTGCGTAAATACAGCACTAGGATCTTTGAAGTAAGAGATGGAGCAATGCCGGCGAAAGAGTTCAAGCAGCTTGCTGAGTACAGACATACTTGCGAAGATGCAATATATAAAATCACTCTTCTTTACGGAACTACGGTCAATGCCGTTCTTATGAACAGCAAGCTTGTATTTGCTATCGGTATAGGTGATGGCGACGTTATTGCCGTAAATGGAAAGAGAGTAGAATGGCTATTGCCTTTTACTCCGAGATTTAACTCTGCATCCTATTCACTTTCCGGTAGCTTTGGATCGATAATAGAGAATTTTTACGCAATCTACGTACCGATAACCTCGGGCCGAAAAATTACGGATAACAGATTTCTTCCCGAGCTCGTTATGATAGCGACAGACGGACTTAGAAACGCTTTTCTTAGCGACGAAGAATTTGCAGATAAAATGCTTGAAATAGCGGCGATTTTTAAGAAAGGTAACGGATATACTTTCGTTAAAAACAGCAAACAGTGGCTTGAAGAGCGTACTAAATACGGAGTAACGCAGGACGATATATCGTTTTGCTTATGCACAAAGCATAACTTGAAACGAAAGAACCGAAAGAAAGGTGTTAATAATGCTTAGATACTATCATTACAGACAACTTTCAAAGGCTTCACAAAAAGCCTACAAAGAAATAATCGCTGCAGCGAGAAGGTTTTCATCTTGCGCGGTTATAGATAAAGTCGAAAACTTAAAGTCGGTTATTGATGCCGTTAAGAATGATAACCCGCATCTGTTTTATATAAATTGGTACACGCTGTTATACAAGGTCGAATTTCAAGGCTATAAAACGATTGTATATTTCGACTACATAATGGGCAGAAAACAAGCTATTGCCTACTATAAAAAAGCGGTAGAATTTGCTCCCAGCCTTCGCGGAAGCACCGATTATGACAGCATAAAAAACGTACACGACTACATCGCATCTTGTACCAAATATGACAGGACGGTTGTTGACAACAACGGCTTTAGGACCAACGACCATAATATGATAGGTCCGCTTTTTGAAGGACTTGCCGTTTGCGAAGGAATTGCGAGAGCAGCGCAGTTTTTACTCAAAGAGCTCCAAGTCGAGTGTACTTATCAGTCTGGCTACGTGAAGGATGAAAACACTTCCGGATACCACGCATGGAACTTGGTTAACATCGACGGAAATATTAAAAAAATGGATATAACCTGGGACCTCGCGAATGACTACGGACAGATTTCATACAAATATTTTTGTGTAGCGGCCTAGTATTATTTCGTATGGCAATGTTCTGTATGTTATTGTAGTATCAACAACAAAAAGATGAGGAATGTAATTATGTCTTTTCGAAACATTCATAAAAAAGGCGGCGGTACAGGTGGGCGTATTATTTGTTCGAGACATATCTGGCTTCGACTAATTCGTGAAGCAGAGGTGCAGAAAAAGAAACATCTTCGCTTCAAGCAAAAAAGAACCAAACGTCGTCCAGCGATACGATACAACTCTAGTTATAAGGGGAGATAGCAAATGAAAGTTGATAATTCAAATTTTAAGAAATACAAAAGGCATATAAGGAAGCAAAAGAAACTTGTGAGCAGCGAAGCATTTGAGCGGCTGGGAAAATCAATTAGTCATGAGATTTCGCTGTTAACACAAGAAAATACAAACGAAATTTGGGTTTCTCTTTTAGAAAGTATCCTTGCGCGTAGTATTGAATATTCAAACTTGTCTCTCCTTTATCCTAAAGAAGCGTCAAAAAAGACGATAAATTCTTTTTTAAGAAATCTAAGCAGATTATCAGCAAATCTTGAAGAAAGAACCGATTTATATTTGTATGAACCTTATATTGATTCTTCTATAGATAAACTGAATAGGTTGCTGGATGGACTGTGCTCTGAATTTTACATACAAGATTCTTTGCACTGGTTTTGTGCTGAACATTACTTTGAACTAAAGGATGGTAAAATAAGCGCTGAACCTAGGCTTAATATTACAAAACAATTAATTTCGCTATCAGAGTATTCGGCTCTTGATGGTCTAAACTATGATGATTCCATAAAATCCATTGCGTTATCTGCTTTAAAAACAATAAAAGAATTGCATCCACATATAGACGTGTATGCAATCCAAAACAGACTTGGGTACGATGTAGAAAAAAGTCTATGCATTATGCGATATTTGGCAGAAAAATACATAGAGTCACAACTGGATGATGAATTTGAAGATTTAGGATATGGTACAAGGAAGATTTTGGTGAATATTCCTGAAATCGAACAAATAATTAAAGAAGACGAATAATAAGGAGATAGATATGATGAAAAAGCGCTCTTTTACATCACCGATTCGCTTTTTCGGCTCGGACGAGCTTGAAGGACTCAAAAAAGCTATTATGCTAGTGATTAAGATTTTTGTAGAAAACGCAAATAAACAGGTTTGGCTTAATTTGTTTTGTGGAAATTCTATAACGGTTTCCAATGATGGAAAAGCCTTTAACCTCGACTTTGATGACGCATTGGAAGTGTGGGGATACAACAGAATCTTTAATCATCCTTTGAACATCGAAGATACAGAAAACTTTGGTCTTGTTGATGAAGAAAAACTCACGCTTGTGCAGTTGGTTTCGTCATATATGGATGTCAAGATGTTCGATGGTGAGTTTGAGTATTGGGTGAGGTTTGAAAACGGAGTAGTTACTGAAGCTGAGCCAAAAGCATATTATCGAGAGCGAGAGAAGAATGGCAACCAAGTTCATTTCGGCTTTGATTCATCGCTTTTTCTTGCATCAGTTAGCCTGCTTGATACGGATTTCTTTAAAAACGCAATGAAAGATTTGGCAAAGGAAAATTCCGGCAAACAGTTTCTTTTCTGTTATCAGCCAGAGCCGACTTACGCTGAAACTTATACATATATTTCAGAGGACGGAATTAATGTTAAAACAAAGCGAGAGAAAATAAAAAGTATTATATAACGCGCACAATAGACGAGGAGAAAGACATGCAAAAAAATTTCAATCAAATCGATGTATATTACAGTATTCTGAAAGAGATGGCAGATAAAATCGACGATAATTCGATGACCGAGGTGTCTGATTATTTAAGCGATGAATTGATGTTTTTGACATGCCGTCGCGAATATGATGAAGATTGGTTTGAAGAAGCCGAAAAACTGACCTGCCAAGCTATAGAATTCATGAACCTGTGTACGATAAAATCAACACAGAATATGATTGCGACAGCCATTATCCAAGCGGTTGTTAGACTTTGTGAATTGCAACGCAACGTATATCTTCGAAGAGTGGAAAATGATTCTTCTAGGTTTGATCAGTTAAGCATAATTGATTTGAATCTATTGGAGGCAGGAGAATGCATCATTACTCAAGAACGAAAATACTGGCTAGCCCTTGTTGACTTATTCCATTTAAATTGCAAAACAAAACTATCTAACATAATAACAAAACTTGAGCGTGAAAATGAGTTTGCACAATCAGCGGAGAGCACTTCGGTTAATTGTGCAAGCGAAGAAATAGAGGATTTGGCGAAAAGGATTTTGAGAGAAGCTAATGATAAAAACCATGAGCTATCTATATCGTTTGTTCAGCGCTATTTTGGTGTAGGCTATGGAAAAGCAGCTTGTGCTGTCGATTGGCTTGAAAAAAACAGAACGGGGAAATACTAAAACTTCTTTAAAGTGTACAAACGAAAGTATAAAAAGTCCTGTCAAAGATACTGGTGTTTTTCTTTTCTGTGAAAATGGTATTTATAAAATTGCTTTATTGAAAAAACACATATTTTATGATACAATAAATTAATGACAGCTGACTATTACAAATCCGAACAGTTAATTAATATTTCTAATTATTAAACATTTCAAGGAGAATACTATAATGCGCATTGAATACGATAATGGATATTACGATGGAGATGTAAATTATAACGAGGAGCGTCACGGATATGGAAAGTACGTTTGGAACGACGGAGACAGATACGAAGGCGAGTGGCGAAATAATGAACGCTATGGCCATGGAAAGTATTTCTGGAGTGATGGCACTTGGTATGAAGGTGATTGGAAAGGCCGAGATCGTTCTGGTCATGGTACTATGCATTATACAGATGGTGTATACACTGGCGAGTGGCGAAATGATGAACGCAACGGACACGGAACCTTTAAGAGCAATGAAGGTTGGATATATGTAGGTAGCTACAAAGATGATGAAATGCATGGTCACGGTAAATACTCTTGGTCATCAAGCGATTATTATGAAGGGGATTTTCGCAACGGTGATTTTAACGGACACGGTGTGAGACACTATTCTGATGGCACATACTATGATGGCGAGTGGCGAAATGATGAACGCAATGGACACGGAACCTTTAAGAGCAACGAAGGCTGGACATATGTAGGTAGCTACAAAGATGATGAAATGCATGGCCACGGTAAATACTCTTGGTCATCAAGCGATTATTATGAAGGGGATTTTCGCAACGGTGATTTTAATGGTCATGGGGTGAGGCACTATTCTGACGGTACATACTATGATGGTGAATGGCGCAATGATGAGCGTAACGGTCGTGGAACTATGCATTATACGGACGGTGTATACACTGGCGAGTGGCGAAATGATGAACGCTGTGGACATGGTGTTTTTATATGGTCAAGCGGAGCCAAATATGATGGTGAATGGCGTAATGACAGCAGAAATGGTTGCGGTTTTTGTAAATATACTAGCGGAGATACTTACGAGGGCCATTGGGAAAATGGTGATTGGTATGGTTCAGGAAAACTCATTCAATCTGATGGAGCCGAAATAGAAGGAACTTGGAGTGGCTCAAATACAGCAAGTAATGTTGTTGTTTATGATCATGGTACGGTTTTAAAGGGCAAGGTTATTTCGGGAAAATTCGAGGAATCCAAAGAAAGTCAAAACATCAGATATAAAAACAATGGCGAAACATCCAAATTTTCAAAATCAAAAATCGAACAGCTAAGCGAACTGGTCTTGGATATGGCATTAGAGGAAGTTAAGAACAATCCTTTTACATCGGATGCAATTATCAAGAATCTAGAAATGGTGGATCCTCGTTGGAAGGCTGATGATGGTTGGGTTAAAGCTGAAAGAAAAGTAAAGATTTCCAAATTTGTGGGAACAGAAATTGAACCCTCCGGAAAACTATTATATGAAGTAAAAATTCATTATAATGCTAATCGAATAACGAGAGAAGTCGATGATTTTAAAATCAAAGAAGTTTTATTAAATGGCAGAAGTATAGCATTGTTTTAATTATTTTGCCATATAAAATAAAAAGGTATTTTTGATATTATAATTAGCATATTTCATTTTCATCATATTGAAAAACGATGGTTGAGATGTCTTGACTATTATAATAGTAGGTTGGATATGCAATTATTGCATCGCTGTAGTCAAAGAAAACTCGCTCAGCGAAATGCTGGTGGGAGAACATATTTTCTTCCCCAATAACCGAATACTTTTGAGAGGTCTGTCCGTGAACGCGTGACAGACCTCTTTTCTGCAAAACTTTGCAAAAAAACGTCAAAAAACAGCCTGTTTTTACTAATCGCATTTTGTGAGCGTGTTTTTTATGTGGCAAAAACCTAGATAAATCAAGGCTTTTTGTGCTATACAGTGCTATATTGAAAAGTTGTTTATATAGTAGGGCAAGTCGAAAAGGCGTTTTTTGACGGTGAAATTCGCTTCATATCTTGAAAATCAGCGCAGAATATGGTAAAATAAATTACCTAAGAAACAAAAACAAAACCCGGAAAGGAGGGATGTATTATGAAAAAGAAAAAAGAAGAAATGCGAGATTTTTTACAGATTATGTCCCTCGACGGAAGCAGGCTTCTTGGGAAGAAAAAGCATACCGCTTTTAAGAACGGAAAGCTTGACCGAAGTCTATTTTTGGGTGTTCTTGACAACAGCCTAGATTCTATTAAATTAGAGGACGTATTCAAGAAGCATAAGGCTGAGATGCCGTTTCACTTCGTTGAAGAGGGCGATTGCACGAGAGCAATCGTAAGCCTCTCGTTTAAGTACATTGTCGACGGCATGAACTTGGCAGATATCCGCGAGAAGCTATATAAGGAAGGCTTCGATATCGACGGTGTTCGCTACGTCCGATATAAACGTAGCGCAGGTGCGAGCCGAAACGGTAGATGCCTCTTTATTGCAGAGCAACTGTATGCGGATATGATGGAATGGAGTTCGTGCGGTCTTAGCAATGCGAACGTATCCGACCAAGCATCGTGGCAAGCGTATATATCCCTTACTCTTAGTAGCATAGAAGGTAAGCTGACGTTACCGAAGAAAGCGATCCTTATTATTCCCGACAAGGTCAGCAAATTCAAAACCAAAGCCGTATGCGTAAGGAAGGACGATGCTGAAGGACTTTCGGCAAAGCTTGAGGAGACCGAGGTTGAGAACGTTATATGGGATGGCGAAGCACTTCTTGACGTGAGCGAGTTCGAGAGATTCGGATATAAAGGAAAAGGCATGATGCTCCTCCGTAACCGCTTCTTCAAGACCTGCGCGTTCAATACAAATCTACAGAAGTGGTTTTCTGACAACGGCATAACCGAGATTAAGCAGCTCGCGGGTTATACCACGGCACGAAAGGTTTCTGATATAAAGCTGGTTATAACCGAGAGCAGTCTCAAATACCTTAAGTTTATGCCGAAGGGAATGAAGCTCAGCAAAGCGTTCAAGGCTTGGCTTGATACCGTATACGAAAACAAGAGCACTTCAACGTTCGGTATCGTAAAAACGGACAATCCTCCATCAAATATGGGCGGTCTTATGGCTTGTACGAATTACCAGCTTCTTAATACCGTTCCTATTGACAGAGTTAATATGCTGAGGATTCTGTACCGACACTTCTTCGAGCTGAAGCGTATAAGGTACGACGGAATGTTCTTGCGGTATCAGATAAACGTCCTCTCGGATACGAGCTTAAAGGATCTTGAAACTGTGAGCGCTGAGAACTATCGACGCAAGGTAGTTACAGATATGATGCGCAAGACACCGCATTTTGAGGATACCGAGTTTTACTCTAACCTCAGAAGCGACGTCATAAAGCATTTCAAAAAGAGGATGAAGGACGGAAGAATTCTCATGAGAGGAAACTACCAGATAATCCTCGGTAACCCTTATGAATTTCTTACTGCGGTTATAGATAAGCACTACGAACCGAAAGAACCGATGTTACTCGGAGACGGACAGATATACACCAAGAGATTTGAAGATGATGAGAAGTTACTTGGATCTAGAAACCCTCATATCACTATGGGCAATCTTCTGATCTCCAGAAATAAATACTGTCCCGAGATAGATAAGTATTTTAATCTGACTCAAGATATCGTATGTGTGAACGCAATCAACAGTAACATTCAGCAAAGGCTCAACGGATGCGACTACGATTCGGACTCAATGCTTATTACCGATAATCAGCTTCTCGGAAATATGACAACAAACTTCTACGAGATGTTTGGAGTTCCGGTGTGTTGTGTCTCGCCCGTTGGCAAAGCAGAATACACATCCTCTCCCGTTGATCTCGCGAGGCTCGATAGAGTCATAGCCGAAAACGAGATCGGAAATATCGTCAACCTCTCACAGTTCCTTAACTGCCTGTTCTGGCACAGAATGATGAACAAGGAAGTTCCACCCCATGAACTGATGGAGCTTTACTATGAGATATGTAAGCTCGCAGTGCTTTCGGGCATGGAGATAGATAAAGCGAAAAGACTTTACGACGTGGATAAGCGCACGGTAATCCGTAAGCTCACAAAGTTCCGAGATGATTTTAAGGACGAGAACGATGGTAACCTTCCGAACTTCTATTATTGGATGACCGGGCACAAGGAAAAAATCAGCAAGGATAATACCTCGAACATGAATACTCCGATGGCGTATATTTACGATGCCGTCGAGAACTTCTCAATGCAGAGCCTAAAGCGCAAGAGATTTCCGTTAAGAGACCTCTTCGCCCTCGACGTTAGCGATGCTGATTCCAATGACAGTAAGCGAAAACGCAAAATCATCGAGACCGTTCACGAAGCGTATAAAGCGATGCGTCAATACAAAATTGACGAAGACGATAACGACGAGGATAACAGGCAGATAAGTCTCAATGAGCGTAAAAAGATATTCTCCGAGTGCCTTGAAGTGGTTTCGAAAAACGTAGTAAACGACCACGTCTTGCATCTTATTCTAAACGAGCTTGACAGTAAAGATAAAAGCATTGTTACCGAAGCAAAGAGTATGCTCTTCGCGTGTATTCTCTACGAGGGTAGCGGAAGACTCTTATCAAAGGTCAAGACTCCCGAGGGATATAAATGTATTGACTTCAAGGTGTTTACCGGTCCTAAAGAGGATATGGAAAAATACTTCTTCGAAGACCTTTACGACTTCCCCCATTACATTATCGTTGACGGACACAAGCCGTTAACGAAGACGATAAGAATGGTGTTAAGCGGAGACGATTGTTACTTTGAAGACTTAAACGGAACACCCGTTCCAAAGAAATTTTTAAAAAGATAATTATACTAAAACACTTTGAGTGTCGAGAAAAAATCTCGGCACTCTTTTTTAATTGCAAAAATTATTAAAGGAGTTAAACAGAAATGAAAACTATGAAAAATGTAAATCAGACTTTGAAAAGGAGGTACGCTATTGAGAAAATACGATCCTAACAGAAGAGATAATCCTGGAGATTTCTTTCCTCTTCCGAAAGCAATATTCCGCCTCGGACTTGATGCAGGTGAGATTGCTATATACGCATACCTCATGTACTGCGAGGACAGAAAAACCTTTCAGTGTCATCCGAGCTATGCAACCATCGGAAGTGCTGTCGGCATGAGTAACAACACTGTTAAAAAATACGTTGACAGCCTCGAGCGAAAGGGATTTATATTCACAGAACCTACTATGGTAAAAACACGAGACGGTCGTAATCATAACGGAAGTCTTCTCTATACTATAGAACCTATAAAACCAATTGAAGAAGCATACTTCGAAAAGCAACTTGCAAGAGCAAATGCAAATCTTATGATGAGTCAGGCTCTCGCTAAATTCGATAAAAAACAAGAACGAAAGAAAGGAGAAAAACTTAATGAAGCAGTCAATGTATAAGAACCGAGATGAGATGCCTATGTTCCTCACTGTGATGGACGTTGCAAATTTACTTGGCATATCACGTGCAAGTGCTTATGAGCTTGTCAGAGAAGACAACTTTCCGAAGCTGAAGCTCGTCCAGGGGAGAACGATTATTCCCCGTGACAGACTCCTCGAATGGCTTGATGAGCAGACGAGATACGACAGAGTGTGAAGTGACGGATATGGTCAAATTAGATTACAACCAGGCGAGGAAGGTTCACAAGCTCATACGCGAGCAGTGTTGCAGTTGCGTTGACGGAAAATGTATTCTTCTCGACGATGCGTGTGTGCAGCTTATAAGTCAGCAGTATATCTACTGCAATTATTTTCTACGCGCGGTGCTTCCACTAGATAAAAGCCTTCACGCAGAGCTATGCTCAAAGGATGCAAAGAGGTGTGCTGTGTGCGGAAAATACTTCGCACCGAGGAGCAATAGGCAAAAATACTGTGACGGATGCTCACCCATGAAACGCACGGAGTATATGCGAAATCTTATGCGAGAAAAACGCATGTAGTGTTAGCATTTAGACCTCGAAAAGTCCAGAGAAATCAAGGGGTTTTGACACCTCATCAAGTATGGGTAGGCATATACGGTCTACCCCCTCGGTTGAGCGTAAAATAGCCACGGTGAGCGCAACAATAAGCGAGCTGTAACAGAGCCTATATCAAGCCGTTAAGAACCGAATATTCCGACGCTTTGGAGACTCTTCGAGTCTCTATTTTTTTAGCAGGATAAAGCCGTGTCTTGTTGCCACGACGAACCACATCGCACGGCAATGCCGAGCGAGGATTTTGCGAGGTGTTGCAAGGCTTTTTGGGAATAACGCTAAAATAACGAAAAGTGTCTGCTAGGGGTCAGTAAACAGCAAATGTAGCGTGTTACCCACAAAAACACAAGGCGTGACAAGAAAGGACGAAAGTCTTGTTTGTATGTCACGAAAAATTACAAGAAAATTAAAGGAGAAAATTATATGAAAGAAAACGACAACAATTTAGAAGCAAGAGGCGTTAGCCTCACAAAGAAACAATGGGATAGATGCGACCGTCTTACCGAAGAATTCGGCAAAAAATCGAGAAACGCATTCATAAGAGAAGCGGTGGATTTCTACTGTGCTTGGCTCGAAAAGGAGCATATTCAAAAGTTCCTTCTTCCGTCTCTTGAATCGGTTATGAGCGCAAAGATAAGAGATAGCGAAGAAAGACTTCGCAGACTTTTATTCAAGATT
Organism: Eubacteriales bacterium; assembly: GCA_045647805.1. Lineage (GTDB taxonomy): Bacteria > Bacillota > Clostridia > Oscillospirales > CAG-272 > UBA1740. Next base: position 29,892 of record JAZRMT010000110.1, read on the forward strand.
GCGGTAGACCAGGATATGTTAGCCGTGCTGTTCTCGCGCGAGTTTGATCACTACGATGATTATACTCTCGAAGAGATACGCAAGGATTGCGTGCGAACGGTCTCCGAAACAAACGGAACATTGCGAGTCTCGGAGCATATGAAGTGAGGATAATTGAATGGCAAAACTGATTCTTGTATGCCCATATTATAAACCCGGACACAAAACAGATAAAGGTCAATCGCGCGGCGGTTACGCTGAGTATATCGCAAAGCGTGAAGGTGTTGAAGTTCTTCGTAGCGGTTACGCGAGTTATATCGGAGAGCGCAGAGGCTCACACGGAATGTTTTCCGATGAAGGAGAAGAGATAAATCTCTCGAAAATAAGTGCTGAAATAGATAATCATAACGGAAACGTATGGGGATTTATAATCTCACTTGTGCGCGAGGATGCAGACAGGCTTGGTTATAATACCGCAGAACAGTGGATGAATTTAATTCGTTCTCACAGGAACGATATCGCAAAAGAGATGAATATCTCTCCCGAAAATCTTCGTTGGTATGCAGCTTATCACAACAAGGAAGAGAATCCTCACGTTCATATGATGATATGGTCAGCAAGACCGAAAGAGCCTTATCTCTCCGAAGTTGGTATTCATAACATCAAACAAACTCTCGCAACAGATATATTCAGGCAAGATAATATCTCGATTTATAAAAAGCAAACCGAAGTCAGAGATGATCTTAAAGTGAAATTCAAAGAGCGCATCCGTGAACTTGTCTCTGAAATTAAATTCGGTGAACACAAATTCTCTCCCGATTTAATTTCAAAAATGGAACAGCTTTCGCAAAGACTTGAAAATCATAAAGGCAAAAAGGTGTACGGTTATCTCGATAAAAATACGAAAGCTTTGGTAAATGAAATCGTAAAAATGCTTGGAAACGATCCTCAACTTTCTGAAATGTACAACTCTTGGTACGGATATAAATGTGAAATTGTTCGTAACTATACCGATACGATGCCGGAGAAGATTCCGATTGAAGAGAACGAAGAATTCAAATCAATTCGCAACTCGGTTGTCAAATGTGCTAGTGAAATTCACACTCCAACCGAGCAACCCGACAGAGAAATTGATTACGATTATACGAAGCTAAAGGAGCATGCAAACGACTTTGATTTCCTTTATCATTACGCAAACGCAAACGATGATCCGATAGGTTATTACAGACTCGGAAGATATTATCTCGAAAAGACTGACGATATGGATGAAGCTGAATGGTGGCTAAAGATGGCGGCAAACCGTGGAAATGCGGTTGCCGCTTATCTCATTTATAAGGCATATCGTGACGGCAAGTTCACCGAAACACCCGGAGAAAAGCTGAAATTTCTTCGCATAGCAGTCGATGCAAAGTTCGGATATGCGGAGTATGAATACGCGAAATTCCTTATGGATAAGTCTCCCGAAGGTGCAAAGGAGTATCTCAAACGAGCAGCTGAGCACGGCAGCTTCCAAGCGGAATATACTCTCGCAAAAATGCTTTTCGATGAAGGTAAGCGTGAGGAAGCAAGAGCGTGGTTTGAGAAATCCGCAAGGAATGATCCGTGGACAAAGACGAGAGTAGGATTACTTTTATACTACGAGTACGAGGACTACGCGAAAGGCAAAGAGTATATGCACGATGCAGCCGAGCAAGGATACGAGCCTGCAAAGGAAGCAATGAGAGCGATCAATAACAATCTCAACGCAGAGATTATAATCGGTGTGTGCGACCTGTTTTACTATGCAAGTAATATCATTGAGGATAGAGCCGAGGATATGTATTCAAAGGAGCATCAGGTTAATTACCACGGCATTGATAAGCGTCAGCGCAGTGAGATTAGAGCTAAGAAGAATGCGCAAGGACACAGAATGCAAGGTATGTAAATGCTAATTGATAATAAATTGATAACTCTCGGGAGTTGGTCTGGATATATACTCGAACGTGTGGTATCGTTGTGGTACGCACAGAAAAACAATGAAAAATGTAAAGAAAGGAGTTCAAAATATGGCAAACAAACGCAGACCGCAAGGTGAAGGCACACTTCGCAAACGCTCGGATGGACGTTGGGAAGGTCGCATCATAATCGGTCACAAGAACGATGGAACACCAATATTCAAATCGGTGTTCGGCAAAACGCAAAAGGCAACGCTAAAGCAACTGCACCAAATGTTAGACCTCTACTGCGACGTTGACCTTACCGAAGAATGCCGAATGACACTCGGTGAGTGGATGGATAAATGGCTCGACGAGTATATGTTATTCACTCTAAGAGAAAACAGTATCAACGGATACAGAAATTTAATTAATAATCAGATAAAGCCTTACATAGGTGAGAAGCGACTTGCATCGCTGACCACCGCAGACATGCAGAAATTCTATAATAAGATAAAGCGTCAAGGAAGAGTAAACGAGCATCATCTTCACGGCACGGAGCTGTCGAACAGCATGGTTCGCAAGGTGCATATGGTACTGCACCAAGCGTTAAACGTTGCGGTAAGAGAAAGACTCATAGTACGCAATCCTACGCTCGGTACTACGCTACCGAAAAAGACGTATACGGAAAAGCAAGTGCTATGCGACAGTCAGCTTGAAAGGTTTATGGAAGCAATCAAGGTAGATAAATATTGGAACGACTTCTTCTACCTCGAGATTATGACGGGGCTAAGGCGAGGTGAGATATGCGGAATCAAGTGGAGTGACATAGACTTCACAGCGGGTACGCTAAGCATAAAACGTACTGTAATGAATAAGAGGGGCGGTGGTATACGAGTAGGCGATACGAAAACAACTGCGGGTGAGAGAACGATAATCCTTCCTCCAAGTGTACTAACCTTACTTCGAGAGAAGAAAGAGGATGCAATATGCGAGTGGGTGTTCCCACACTACTCAAATCCGTCCGATCCCTTGCATCCCGACTCAGCGTACGGAAAGCTGAAAACGATACTAAAAAGAGAAGCTCTACCGTTGATACGCTTCCACGACCTGCGACATACCTTCGCAACCCAAGCAATGCAAGGCGGTGTCGATGCAAAGACCTTGGCTGGAATCCTCGGTCACACCGATGCGAGCTTCACACTCGACACCTACACGCACGTTACGGGTGATATGCAAAGAAACGCATCCTCGGTAGTAAATAACATGATGCAACAATTCTTAATAAAAGGAGACAACGATGGCAAATAACAAGCGAAAGCAAGGCGAAGGCACAATGCGCCTTCGCTCTGACGGAAGATGGGAAGGCAGAATCGTGGTAGGCTACGATGATAAAGGCGATCCCAAAACAAAAAGCGTAACTGCAAAGACGAAATTTGAGTGCGAGGAAAAGCTAAGGGCACTCAAAGAAACTCTCGGCAGAGTTGCGGAAAAGATGAAGCCGGACATGCCCTTCGGTGAATGGATGGACTTCTGGTATCAGAACTTCTGCAAACCTGCACTTAGAGAAACAACCAAAGCGAGCTACGAAACCGTAATATACAAGCACATTATCCCTTCAATTGGTCATATACCGCTGAACAAGCTCACGCAAAATGACCTACAACAATTCTATGCAAAACTCAAGAAAGGTGGCAGACTTCAGTATGCAGATACGCAAGGCACGGAGCTATCCGACAGAATGGTACGCACCTGCCATGCAAGAATAAGGTCGGCACTCGAAAAAGCAATAACAGAGCATCTGATAACAAGAGATCCCTCGACAGGTTGTAAACTACCGCCCAAGAAAAGCAGAGAGATGAAGGTGCTAACACCGAGCGAGATAAGCAGATTCCTTGCAAGAGCCAAAGAGGAAGGCTATTACGAAATGTTCCTTCTCGAATTATCCACGGGTATGCGTAGAGGCGAGCTCCTCGGACTCAAGTGGGGTGACCTAAACCTCACAAGCGGAGTCCTAAAGATATCCCGGCAGGTCGTAGCCGCGGGTGATAAAATAATAGTCCAACCGCCAAAGACAAAAACCTCAACGAGAGCAATAGTGCTTCCTCCGTATATGGTTGAGCTGTTAACCGAAATGAAGAAGAGTAAGACATGCGAGTGGATATTCCCATCACCCGTAAAGGAAGGTGAGCCGAGAAATCCGACCGCAGTCCTCAAGCGATTCAAGCTGATACTTGAGAGGTCGGGATGCAAGGACATCCGATTCCATGACCTCCGACACACATTCGCAACCATGGCACTCGAGAACGGAATGGACGTGAAAACTCTATCCGATATGATAGGACACATAAGCGCGGAAACCACACTCAACATATATTCGCATATAACCGATACGATGAGAGCACAAGCCTCGGTGAAGATAGACCGCAAAATAGGCGGTACAGACGCTCCAATGCCCGAAGCAAAGGATGAGCCGAAGATAACACAAACGAGCGACGAGGACGAAAAATTCGAGCCGTACGTGCCGAAGATACGCAAGAGCGGCACGGGATGCGTGTATCAGATAAACGACACGCTGTGGGAAGGAAGCTTCTTCCCAAGACTCCCCGATGGCAAGAGAAAGAAATTCAACGTCTACGCAAAGACTAGAGAAGAATGCGAGAAGCTCCTCGAAGAGATGATAGAAAAGAAGAAAGCCGAAATAGCAGAGATGAAGAAAAAGGCGAAGAAGGCATAAAGCACAGAGGGGTGACCACGAACGGTCGCCCCTCAAAGTTTACCTTGCTGAAACCAAAGAAAAGCAAAACGATTGAAATATTCATAAAAATATGATATAATAATCTCATCGATAAATAAGAATTTGTAAGGATAGAAAGTATGATTGTTTTAATAACGGGAGCATCGCACACAGGCAAAACTGCACTTGCTCAAAAGTTGCTCGAAAAATATAAATACCCATATCTCTCAATCGACCACCTTAAAATGGGGT
>JAZRMT010000111.1:0-7155 GCA_045647805.1 Eubacteriales bacterium
TGGCAATATCTAGAATGCTTTACTACTTTCTACCATTAGTCCTGAATTATACATTATATATGTTCTGGTGCCTGGCTGAAATTACATTCATATCCTTTTTTTCCGGTTTGTACATTTATCTGGTCCTTCATAAGCCGATGCCATATTTTGATGTCTTGACGCATGTGTATCAATTGGTATTCATGTCCCTGGTCATTCCATATACTATAATGGCATTAGCGCTCAGGGTTTACGAGTATTCAAAAAAAGTATCAGATGCTGATATGTCGGACAATCAGCGAATGAGATTTTATGATGAGAAGCATAATCTGAAAATCGTCCTGCAATCCAGTGCAGTCCTCTATATTGAAGCTGATACGAATTATGTAAACATATACTACACAGAAAACGGCAAGGTGAGTTCGTATATGCTCCGGAATTCCATGAAAGCTATTGATGAATTGTGTCAAGATCATGGACTATTGAGGTGCCAAAGATCTTTTTATATTAATCCCAAACATATCAAGGTGTTGAGAAAAGAACGTGAAGGAATCATCTTTGCCGAGTTGGATGCGGATACAAGACATATACCAGTTACTAAACGCTATTATGACAGACTGGCTGAAATGCTGTATTAAATTTCCTCCCGATCTGACTATATAGAAATAGGCTGACTAATAAGTCATATTTGACCTTTTAGTCAGCCCTTTATGTGTTTAGTAGTATTTGAGATTATACAAGTCCCTGTGCCATCATTGCTTCAGCAACTTTGATGAAGCCGGCGATGTTTGCTCCCTTGACGTAGTTTACATAACCGTCCTCTTGGGTTCCGTATTTTACGCATGCTTCATGGATGTCTGTCATGATTCTCTTAAGCTGCTGGTCGACTTCTTCAGGTGTCCATCTTAGTCTCATGGAGTTCTGTGTCATTTCAAGTCCTGAAGTCGCTACTCCGCCGGCATTTGATGCCTTACCTGGTGAGTAAAGGATTTTTGCGTCCTGGAATACTTCGATAGCTTCAGGAGTTGTTGGCATGTTAGCTCCTTCTGCAACGCACATACATCCGTTTGCAATAAGAGTCTTTGCCTCTTCCTCATTTAGCTCATTCTGGGTTGCGCATGGCATGGCGATGTCACATTTCACGCTCCAAGGACGCTGGCCTTCAAAATATTGTGCGGTAGGGTATTGCTGTACGTATTCTCTGATACGGCCACGAAGCACATTCTTGAGGTACATCACATATGCTAGTTTTTCTGCATCGATTCCATCTGGATCATAGATATAACCGTTTGAATCAGAGAGTGTGACAACCTTACCACCTAGCTGTGTGGCTTTCTGTGCAGCAAATTGTGCGACGTTTCCTGAACCTGAGATTGCTACAGTCTTTCCTTCATAGCTATCTCCTTTAGTTGCAAGCATTGCAGCTGCAAAGTAGCATGTACCATATCCTGTTGCTTCCGGACGCATCGGGCTTCCTCCGAAAGTCTGGCCTTTCCCGGTGAACACGCCTGTGAACTCATCACGAAGTCTCTTGTACTGACCGAAGAGATAGCCGATCTCTCTTGCACCAACACCGATATCACCTGCGGGAACGTCGGTATCTGCACCGATGTACTTCTGAAGCTCGGTCATGAAGGATTGACAGAAGCGCATAACCTCTGCATCAGACTTGCCCTGAGGATCGAAGTCAGCGCCACCCTTACCGCCGCCCATGGGAAGGCTGGTGAGAGAGTTCTTGAATGTCTGCTCGAAGCCAAGGAACTTAATGATAGACTCGTTTACAGAGGGGTGGAAACGAAGACCGCCCTTGTAAGGACCAATAGCACTGTTGAACTGAATACGGAAGCCGCGGTTGACCTGAACCTTACCGCTGTCATCAACCCACGGAACACGGAACTTAATAATTCTCTCGGGTTCAACCATACGCTCGATTACACCGGAGGTGATGTACTCGGGGCTCTGCTCGAGAACGGGCTCGATAGACTCAAGAACCTCACGAACGGTCTGATGGAACTCAGACTCACCGGGGTTTCTCTTAATTACGGTTTCCATTAGTTCGTTAAGATAATCTAACTTGAACATTGTTTTACTCCTAAATAAAAATTTATTACTTTATAATTATAAAACAAACAAATATAAAAATCAATAGGTTTTGATAAGTTTTTTTGCAAGTTTTTAATTCAATCTTGCATTTTTTTGAATAATTCGTTTGATTTTGCATGTTTATCACTTATTTTTGACAAAACGAACTTTCAAAACTGAGAAAAGGATAAAAAATGACAGATCGCAGGCTTAACGTACCCGGAAGGGCATCGGCGTGGTATCTTGCATCGGGGATGTTCACAAAGGCTATTGGAATTCTTTCCACACCGATTTTCACAAGATTGATGAGTACCGAGGATTACGGCAGTTTTTCCTTTTATTTGAGTGTTATCGGAATCGCCTGCGGTATAGTTGCACCGTTTTGCTCGGGAAGTCAAATATACAGTGTTATAAGCAAATTTAAGAACAAATCGTGTGATTGTTTTTTGCCAGCATCATTGCCTACTTTAGGTTTTTGCGGCGTTGTTTGTCTATTTTTGTTTACATTTGCTCGATATTTCGGTTTTGATTTTCAAACAATATTCTTTATTAGCTTTCAAATATTATTTGATTCATTGATATTACTTTATCTCTCATTTGAGCGGTATGATTACCGATATAAAAAAGTCATTACGGTCATCATCTCCGAGGCGTTACTGTCACCTATCCTTTCGGTAATATTGATAAATGCCTTGGGGCTTGGATATATCGGAAGAGTTTTAGGGCTTCTCATTCCATCCGGATCAATAGCCATTACGATACTATTGACACATATTTATAAAAACCGTAGAGTTTTCCAAAAGGAGGCGGCATATTTAATACTTGAAAGCGGCTCACCGCTTCTCCCCAACGCCATACTTGGTTCGGTTACAACGCAATCGGACAGAATAATTATTGCATATATTCTCGGACAGGCCGCAATTGCCAAATATTCGGTTGCTCATTCGGTGGGAGTAGGGTTATATTTCGTCATCACATCCCTCTCATCCGCTCTTACTCCGTGGATGATAAGAAGGCTTGATGCGGGTGAGGGACGTAGGATTTCTAACATTGTCGGAATTATCGGAATTTCGCTCGGTGCCTGCTCGTTATTTCTTATTGCTCTAGCTCCCGAGGCACTTTTACTTCTTGCACCTTCTGAGTATTCGGATGCCGTCGGGGCTGTTGCTCCGATCGCCTTGTCTACCGTTCCCGCTTTCTTTTCTGCCACGGCATCGGCAATTCTTATTCACAAGGGCTACGGCAGGCGTTTGACTTCAGTTAAGCTCATTTCACTTTTTGTAGGTGTGGTTTCGGGGCTTTTACTCATTCCCCGTCTGGGATATTTTGGCGCGGGGATGGGCGTTTTTCTCTCGGAAATTTGCAGTGCTATCGCCACGATACTGTTTTTAAACAAATCGGACGACAAAGCGAAAATATTCAGCATCAATAGCCTAGCATATTCTATTTCTATACCAATTTGTGTAGGCGCATTCATTTCCTTATTCTCACCTTCGTTACCGATAAGGATTCTGCTGCTCATTATTCCGACAACGCTTCTTATGCGACAGTATTTTCCTTTGAGAGAATTCATTACCGAAAAAAGGTCATAAAAAAGGAAAGCTGCCGTTTGCTTGATTTACGGCAGCTTCAATCCTATTTATTATCAGAAGAATATTCCCCACTGATATGCAAGTCTTTCGTCCTCGAGCTCGTCAATTTTATCATTTCTTCCGTCGAGGTATGCACCGAGATGGCGAATAGCGGTTTTGGCTCTTTCCTTCATCTTACCATAACCCGCATCAACGAGCTCGGTTCCAAAGGGACGAAGATAGGTGTCCTTATGATATGCCTGAGCTTCGCTCAGCTCCTCAAGTGCATCGAGGTATCCCGGAAGATATTCCTTATGTATTAATTCTAGAGTTTCTCTGTCACCCGCCTTGTAAGCCGGGGAAAGATGCTCAACCACAGCACTTTTCATAGTCATCATATTGAAAAGAGCGTAACAGTATCTGTATAAGAACTGCCACTTGCCGTTTTTCTTAGCCAAGGGGAGAAAATATTCGGCTCCTTGGGCAAAGAAATCCTGCCTTGGATCGGCAAGCCATTCTTTTTCCAGAACGTTGAGAAGAATATCGGTTGTGATAAGGGCTCCTCCCGTCTCGTTTCTACCGTATTGATAGCGTTTTTTCTCCTCATCGGTTCTGTACGGATGAGAAAGATCGCTCATACGGAGGAAGGCGTCATAAGATGCCCCTGTGAGGAATTCAAATCTAGACTTAAGGTCATCGCAATTATCATTATAGGTAAGCTCACCGTATTGACAAAGGTCGAGAAGAGCCGCCTGATATACACTGTAACGGTAGCACCAAACGGTTATCATAACCTCTTTTATACCAAGCTTTTTGCACTCGGCAAGCGAGGATTCTGTTGCCATAAGCGAGAAATAATAATCGGGAAGGTGGCTCTGCCAGATTTGAGATGCGCCCGCGAAAATAGGCTCTTTCCCCAGGGCTCTGTGCTTAGGAATCATATAGCTCTCTGCCGCCTTCTTCTGGCCGTAGTGCCAGAACACAAGCTGCATATTCTCGGGAAGTCTGTCCTTTACGTATTCGGGAATCTCGATATCGGGGTTCCAGTTTCCGCCGCCCTTTGAGAAGGAGGAGCAGAGCATATCCGACCACATCATGGGAGAAAGACCGTGTTTTTTGCAAAGCTCGGCAACCTTGGCAATATGTCCAAGATAGAGATCCATAACGTCTGCCTTACCGTGAAGTTTCAGATATTTACCGGTACCAAGTCCGTAGGTTTCATCACAGCCCACGTGAATTTTCTTTGACCTGAATGGAGCGGAGGCGGTGAGGAGCATCTTTTCAATAAACTCATAGGTCTTCTCGTTTTCACAGAGAAGAACGCCGCCCGAATCCTTTACGTCGGACGCCTCCGGCCATTTGAGATACTGGGACATATGACCGAGTGTCTGCATGCAAGGAACCACCTCTATGCCGAGGGCGTGGGCATGGTCATCTATTTCCTTAAGCTCCGCATAGTTGTATCTGCCTCGGAAGTGACCGAAGTACGGTCTGCCCTCCAACTCATACATATCCTCCATATAGAACTGAAGCTGATTGAAGCCGAAGAGTGCCATATACTCGATAAAATCCTTTACGCTCTCTACGGTAAGAGGCGAGCCGAAGGAAACGTCCAGCATACAGGACAGAGTATCAAAGGCGGGAGTTTCGGTCACGCAAAAGGCACCGTTTTTATACTTCATGGCGAGGATTCCAAGAAGCCTTGCGAAGCGGCTTACGCTGTTACATTTTATTTCCGCAGTCGTTCCATCAAAAGAGACACTCATCTGTTCGCTTTCGGTAAAACGAATCTCAAGGTTGGAAAGATCAAGAGAAAGCCTTTTTGCAAGAAGCGTATAAGCTTCTTTATATTCACAAGGCAAATTAAGCAAAACCATATATTCGTCCTCATTCGTAATAATTTGTATCCTATTATATCATTCAAAAAAAGGTTCGTCAATAACATTTATTGCTCTTTCTTCACTTGTTTTTGCTCTTTTGACTTTTTTTAAAAAAATAATTTTGCGATTGGAGTATTGACACAGCAGACAAAACTGTGGTAAAATTTGATCATACCAACAAATACACTTTCAAAAGAGAATAATCATGATTATTTCAACAACAGAGAAAGAGCCTTGGACCGAGCTTCAACCGATTGATAAAAAAGGCATACCGCTTACCGTTGCGGAAGAAAAACAAAGCATCAGAGGATTCGGCACCTGCTTTTCCGAACTAAGCGCATTGGCTCTCGGCAAGCTGGGAGATAAAGAACGAGAGGAGATCCTCGACGAGCTTTTCGCGGAGAATAATTGCAACTTCAATTATTGCAGAACTCCTATGGGCGCAAGCGATTTCGCCACGGACTTTTACTCCTACAACGAGGTTGAGGGCGACTTTGAGATGAAGAATTTCTCTATCGAAAGGGACAAAAAGCTTCTTTTGCCGCTTATTTCAGATGCACTAAGCAGACAGAGCGACATGCAGATGTTCGCCTCCCCTTGGTGTCCTCCGCTTTGGCTAAAAACGAAAAAGGCATACAGCAACGGCACCTTTAATATGACGAAGGAAAACCTTACGGCGTATGCGCTGTACTTCAAAAAATACATAGAGGCATACAAAAGCGAAGGAGTACCGATCGTACAGATATGTCCGCAAAACGAGCCTTGCTCAAATCAGGTTTTCCCTTCCTGCGTATGGACGGGAAAGGAGCTTTGCGAATTTATAGGCGGTTATCTTGCGGAGGCTATAAAGGGGTTAGGAGTAGATATAGTTTTCGGCACGATAAACGGCCCCGAAACAGACCACAGAAAGCTTTATACAAGGTATTCCGACTATCTCGGAGTTGCGATGCAGGATGAAAAGGTAAGGCAGCACATCAAGGCTGTTGCCTACCAGTGGGCAGGCAGATATGCGCTTGTAGAAACGCACGACGATTATCCTGAGCTTGAAATCATACAAAGCGAAAGCGAATGCGGAGACGGTGATAATTCCTTCGCCCATATGCTATACGTATTCGAGCTGATGAGGCTCTACTTCCGTATGGGAGCATCCTCCTACGTTTATTGGAACATTGCTCTTGAGGGAGACAGCTCAAGCACCTGGGGCTGGAGGCAGAATTCACTCGTTCACGTCACTGATGGCAATGCGAAATTCACTCCGGAGTTTTACCTGATGAAGCATTTTTCCCACTTCGTAAAGCGCGGCGCAAAATATCTTAGATTACGGGGCGAATATTCTTCCTCCACCGTTGCATTTAAAAACCCCGACGGCAGCACTGTTCTGGTTATGGCGAACCCCTACACCGAGGAAAGGATAATCAGCTTCAAGGGAGTATCATACGCTCTCCCTCCCCGCTCGGTAAATACCGCAGTTTGTTAATTCCAATAACAAAAATGAGCAATTGCTTTTTGATATGCACCCCAAAAGTTAGACACTTTTGGAGGTGCATATTTTTTTATGGCAAAGAAAGGTTCAAAACAGAAAAAGTACTCGACAGAATTTAAGATAGGTGTTATAATGGATATGCGAGAACACCGATTAGGAT
>JAZRMT010000112.1:0-9484 GCA_045647805.1 Eubacteriales bacterium
GAAAGGTGAGCGTAGCCGTTATCATCAGAGAATACAGGCACACCGTCCTTCATAAGAAGCATATGAACGTGCATACCGCTGCCCGCCTCGCCGTGTATGGGCTTAGGCATGAAGGTGGCGGGTTTGCCGTACTTGAGAGCAGTGTTATGAATAATATACTTTATCATCATAGTCGCATCCGACATATGAACGACCTCACCGAGCTGGGGCTCGATCTCGAACTGACCGGAAGCTGCAACCTCGGGGTGGTGGTAATTTATCTCAATGCCTGCATCCTTCATGTGCATACACATTTCACTGCGGCACTCGTAGGAAATATCAAAGGGCTTTGCAATGTGATAGTTCTTCTGCTTAGGAACGATAACGCCAAGTCCGTCAACAGAGCTGTTCCAATAGGACTGCTTGGCATCGACAGATGCGGCAACACAGCCGGGATCAACACTCCATGATACGTTATCAAAAAGATAAAACTCAAACTCGGGAAGGATATACATAGTGTCTGCAATACCCGAATCCTGCATAGCCTTAACCGCAGCCTTGATTATATTTCTCGGATACTGAGGAAGGGGGCGGTTCTCGGGAGAGTCGATTATCATCGCATTACCCGTCATGGAGAGAGTGGGTATGGAGCAGAACGGATCGATCACCGCGGTGTCGGGATCGGGGATGAATACCATATCACTCTTCTCTACCACCGCATAGCCGTAGTTAGACGCATCGAAGCCGATTCCGCTCTTCATTGTTTCCTCGGAAAAGTTCTCGGCGGGAATAGTTACGTGACGATACTGACCGTTGATATCCACCATCTTGAAATCTACCATTTTAATTCCCTGCTCCTCAATGAGGGCGAGAATGTCCTTAACGCTTTTTGCCATTTTTAATCTCCTTTTTACGCATTTAATTTAATACAAGAAAAGTATACCATTTTCTAAGACGAAAGTCAATACGTAAAGTTATCCGATTACAAAACATCGTCAGATACGGTGCTCTGTACGAAGTATAAGCTCGTTCTGCATTTCGGGCGAGAGCTTTGTGTAGTAGTCGCTGTATCCGCCGATCCTGACAACTAGATCTCTGTACTCCTCGGGACTCTGTCTTGCCTTTTCCAAAATTTTCCTATCCGTCACATTGATCTGTATTTCGAAGCCGCCCCTTCGCATATACGCCTTAATAAGAGACTGCATTACGGCAACCGAATTTACTCCGAGAGAGCTTTTGGAAAACTTCATATTGACCGCCACACCTCCGATAAGCTCCGCGTGCTTCCATTTTGTGGACGAAAGGATAGAGGCGGTAGGGCCGTTCATTTCCCTTCCCTGGCAGGGCCCCGAGCCGTCGCCGAGAGGAAATCCCGCAAGTCTTCCGTCAGGGGTTGCTCCGGTCTCTCGCCCAAAATACTCGTGCTTTACCCAGCAGAATACGCTGGGAATCAGGTCAGCACCCGAATGTATCGACCTATATTTTTTGCACTCGGAAATTATATGAGAGGTTATTATTCCGAAATAAACATCAACCTCGTCTATATCGTTACCATACTTGGGAATATCATCAATTATTCGTCTGCGTAGCGTTTCGTTACCTTTAAAATCGTTATCAACAATCTCCTTAATTCTTTTAATTGTAAACTCACGGTTGTCAAATACAAGAGTTTTAAGGACGTAGAGAGAATCTACAAGATTCGCCATGCCCACGAAGCTCGGCATTATCCAATTGTATCTCGCGCCGCCTCTTTCTATATCGGCACCTCTCTTCAGGCAATCATTTACAAAGCAGGAAAGAAGAGGTGTGAGCGATGTATCAGCCCTTCTCTTCCTGATGGCGTCCATATTGTAAAAATTCTTTTCTATCTGTCTGTCCAGATGATCGAAAAACGCCGAGATAAGACTATCAAAGCTTTCGTACTCCCTATCCATAACGTCGAGCAGAAGCTTTGCCATATTAGTATAAGGACTGGCAACCCATACGTTAGAGGCGGCGGTGGGTGTTATCTCTACGCAGGTAGAATGAATATAGTCATGCGACTCACGCTCGGGTACACCGTAGCCTTGCAAGCCCTCCGTAATCACGTCATCATTGAATATTGCGGGATGAGATCTGCCGTGAGAAAGTATTTCAGAGGCAAGTTCAAGATATTTCTCCGGCATATCGTCCGTGTAACAAAGCCCTACCGAGGGATAGACGAGCCGTATATCCTCAATCACCTGCATAAGCATTTCCGTAAGCTCGTTTGCGACAACTCTTCCCTCTCCGTCTCTGCCGCCTACCATGTAACCGGATGACAAGCCGTTCGGCACTCGCATATTTATCTGTATGCCGAGAAGATCAAGAAGAAGTCTCGCCTCTTCCCTTGTGATAACACCGTTTTTTATATCTCTTTCGTAATAAGGAAGCAGATAACGGTCGGGATGCCCCAGCTGGAATTGCTGATAACACAGACGCAAGGGGTCAAGAGTAAGACAGTAGGTTAAAAAATGAACCGATTGGACCGCCTCGTAAAAGCTCTCGGCGGGCTTACGAGGAACCTTTGCACAGATCTCGGCTATTTTCATAAGCTCGGCTTTTCTTTTCACGTTGGGTTCTCTCTCGGCAAGCGAGCACGCATAGGCAGAATAATTCTCCGAGTGAGATATTACCGCCAAAAGGCAGGTCCTCGCCGCTTTGTAAAACTCCGCACTCTCCTCGGTACTGCCGGCAAGATATCCGTCAATTTTCGCCATCACGCCCTCTATTCCCTCGCGAAGCAACAGCTCGTAATCAATAGCCATATGAGAATCCTGGCCTCCCGAGGACCTTGCGGTGCGTGCCTTTGCTATCGGCTCATAAACAGTTTTCCATTCTTCCCGCTCAGAGTCTGTAAGATTGTTTTTGATCTCACCTACTATAAGCTCCCCATCTGTTACGTTAGGGGTAAGCCCTGAAAAGGCTGAGTAAAACGCATCAGCGTATCTTCCGTATTCTGACGCTTCCCCGCTCTCGCTGTATCTCTTATAAAATCTGTAATAAAATTCGTCCTTGCAATGAGACTCGCAAAGTGCAGCCTCGCGTAACGCTTCTATTCTTTCCACGGTATGTCTCCAAAAAACTTTTTTTACTTGAATTTTACCACAACAAGTGATATAATAATAGTAAAAATCAACCAAAAGTATGTAAAATAATTTCATTTGGAGATAAGATATTATGGATATAAAATTCCATTGCTCGGAAGAGGCTAATTTCACTTTGAAAGGTCAGCTTGTAAAAGCGTTCAGCTACAAGGATTATTTTATTGAGCCACACAATCACGACTTCTATGAAATGAATATTATTCTTAGCGGCGGTGGGTTACATCAGATCGAATCAGCAACCTTCTCGGTAAAGAGAGGCGACGTATTCGTTATTCCGCCTATGACATCTCACGCCTACTTCAACACCTCCGGTCTTGAGGTCTATCACATTCTGCTGAAGAATGACTTCGTAAAAGAGAAGGCGGCAGAAGCGGCGGATTTTCCCGGCTTTTTACAGCTTATGGAGATCGAGCCGTTTTTGCGCAGGAATTGCTCAGAGGCTATGTTTTTGCACTTGACGCCGAAGCAGCTTATGGAAATACAGGGCGACCTCAAAATCATCGAAGGGCGGGAAGCATACGACCCACGCACCGCCCCACTCTCCAATCACACGGCTTGGAAAATAATATATCAGCTCTCTTATCTGCTTCACGAGCAAGGCGTCAGCAGCGATAAAACCGAAGCGACGAAATACCGGCATCAAATCCTGGATACTCTCGAATATCTGCACCAGCATTTATCGGAAAAGATCACCGTGAGTAGCCTTGCGGCACGAGTCTTTCTTTCTCGCTCAACCTTTCTTCGAAGCTTCCAAGCGGTTTGCGGCTGCTCTCCCATTCAATATTTAAATCGGTACAGAACCAAGAAGGCTATAGAGTTATCGAAGAATTCTTCAATGTCCAAGACCGAGATCGCGCATTTTTGCGGGTTCTACGACCTTTCACACATGGAGAGAAGTATTAAAAAAAACAAAAGAAAATAGCGAGGCGGTACATTTGGGCATAACTTAGGGCAGCTCTAGTTTAAAAACTTGAGCTGCCCTAGGTTTAAAGATACTGTTCGTTTTTATTCAAATCTCAACTGCAAGTCCGTCGTAAGCTACCTCAAAGCCGTATTTTTGCTTTGCGATCTCCTTCATTTCGTCGTAGATCATGCCGCCGTTGTGGGAAAAATGAGTATAGAACAGTCTGGCGTTTTCTTTCAGCAGACCTTTTGCCATAAATCTGTCGGCAATACTTCTTCCTTCGGACATTGACATATGGGTGTAATAGTTAAATTCATTATCGCATTTTGTGCAATCGAGGGAAAGGAGATCTATTCTTTTTCCCTGCTTAAGAAGATAATCGTCTATCTCCTCGGTGAAGAACCCGGTATCGTTGCCGTAGAACAATGATTTTCCGTCCTTTTCTATAAGGTAAAGCAGTGCTTCTCCTTCGCTTGCGTGCCTTGCGGGCAGGACGGTGACCTTATATTCGCCAATGCTGACGGTGCTGTATGGCTCTACGATAACAAATTCGAAGCGGGCAAACAGCCTTGCCTCGTCAACCTCTCTCGCTCTTATGCATCGCTTCATAATTTCGTATGCAACGGAGCTAAGATATATTTTCAGCTTCTCTGCCTTTAAGTTATGTGCGATTCCTTTAAAGCGACTGAAAAAATCTTCGAAGGTAAAATGATCCTCGTGAGCGTGGGTAATTAATAGGTATTCCAGGTTGCTCAACGTTTTTCCGATCTTTAGAAAATTAGAGTATGTATCTCCCGAAAAATCTATCAGCAAATCCTCGTTGATCAGCATTTGCGATCTTGTCATTATATTTCTGCCGCCACGTTCCAAGGCACGACGGCAGGTATCACAAGCACAAAACATAGCAGGTATTCTTTCTGCTGCTGCGGTTCCCAAATATTGCAATTTCATAATTCATTCCCCATTTATTAGTTTTTTATTTTTATTTCTTTATTTTTATATATAAGCAAAGCGAGGACAACACCCTTTCAAATTCCTTGCCGATGCCGAATTTATTTCCCATAATAAAATCAATTGCTCCAAGCAGTGAAAATATTAATAATAGATGATGAGTAAGGGGTGCGTTGATCACGTTATACCGTCCTGCCCATGGCAGTTGACATTTGGTCAGTAATTCGGTGATACCAAAGCCTGCCTCTGTCTTTTTAATATGCTTGCGCATAGTCCACGTCCCAAAGGCAACGGTCTCCTCTATGTCAGCGTCGGGGCAGTAAAGCCTCGGAGCATTTTCGAGCAAATACTCTTCCGCTTCGGCATTGGGAATATGCTGAATTACATGCTCAATGTCGTTTGTATTGAATTTCGCGAAATAATCGCTATAAGTCATTTTTACTTACCTTGCTACTGCATATTCTAAATACTTTTACTGTGATCATATAACAATAAAGCCGGTATACGCTTCGCTCGAGAATTTTATTGACACGCTTCAAAGCAATAGAGATTTCCGTAGCTCCAATTATATTCGCTGCCGTTGTGGCGGTCAAAGGTCAACCAAAAATATCGGGTGCGGCTGCCAAGCTTGATAGGAATCACCGAACCCCAACCGCGAAATCCGCCATCGGGATAATTGAACCTCGCTGTTTGCATCCCGTCCTTACTGTAAATTCGGTATTGTGAAGTTGTCTTAAAATCATTTCCGCAAACGAAAAACAGTTCGCCGTCTATTTTGACAAAAGAACCGCCCGTTTCCGCACCGTCCCTACCGCAACCGATATAGGTATAGTCACAGAAAGGGTTCTCTGACTCGAAGAAAACGTAAACGTAATTCCCTGTTTTGGGATCAAGTCTGCAAATCGCCATAAGCCAGCGGTGATTTTCTTCATCATAAAATAGATCGGGATCCTCATCGCCACGGAATCCGGCAAAGGCGGTAATGTCCGAGAGGTCGGACGCCTTTTCCATTATTTTAACGTCTACGACATTTACACCGAATCGGGGATCGCCCTCAAATGCACCGTGAGCCAGAATATGCTCATGTTCGAAGGAGCTAACCCATACATACCACAGCTTTCTATCTCTGTGATACAGTATGACCGGTGCCAGATATCCTCGCCATTTTCCGTCGCCCGAATCATAAAATAGCGCACCCGTCATCAAAAAATCACAAGTTCTCGGAACCCAGGAAAAAATGCCCTGGAATGATCCTTCCCGAAGACGGACAGAAGCAGTAAAATACACACGCCCCATCTCCACGATAGGTTCACCGTTTTCATATTTTATCGGTCGGATATCCGCAATTGAAACACCGTTGTCAATATAAGAATGTACCTCTATTACGGTAACATTATGGGAGAGAATCAGAAAAGCGTAGCCGTCAGAAAACAGAGTGTACTGATTAGAGCCGGCGAACAGCTCCTCACGGAAGGTGCTTAAATATTCGGGATTATCATTGTTTTTAAAATAAACATCGAACGCTCCGGGGCGGCAACTTACAATTAATGTAAACTCTTGGTTTACAAAATCGGGCACATCGCATGATTCCAGGCGATCTGCACAAGTATATACTACCTTGTTATTTCTCACTGTAACCCTAGCTTCGGCACCGGGAATCCGGAAGCCAAGCCCTGCCTCACCGCCCACGGCGGAGCAGGTCAACTCATAGGTGGCGTAGGGAAAAAACTGACAAAACAGTCTCTCTACACTTCCCGCTTTTACCAAGTAACGATTACCCACCACATACTCATAGCAATCCTCGCTTTTATGTAGGATCGGATAGAGATCTCCTCGGCTGTCGTTTATAAAATCCTTCGTAAATGACATTTCGCCAAGCTTGATCTTAAGGTTCTTATACATTGATAAGGAAAATTTCCTTTTAAATTCAGAAAAAAGCGGGTTCATCGGGTTCTCCTTTTATTGAGGTATAATAATTGTATCATATAATACTCTGTTTTTCAACCTTATATATATGTTTTTTCAAGGTTGGGGGCACAGGGTTACAACTTAACATTCAGGGCGAGGGCCTTGTAGGGTGGTCGCTATAACCACCGATTCTAACTAAAAGATCACGGTACTCTGCCGGGTTTTGTCTTGCTTTTTCCCAAAGCTCCCTATCCGTCACGTTGATATGCATTTCAAAGCCGCCTTTGAGCATATATGCCTTAATAATACTCTGCATTATATTCAAGGAATCCGCACCTAGTGTGCTATTTGAAAACTTTATATTTACCGCAACTCCGCCTATCAGCCAGTGATAATCCCACTTGGTAGAGGACAAAAGTATATTTTTTACATTCGGACACAATGTAATCTGTAAACATGCCGAAGTATTGATCTATTTCGTCAATATCGGTTCCGTGTTTGGGAATCTCATTCAGAAATCGCACTCTCGAGGCTTCGTTTTCTTCGAAATTACTTTCGAGTATCTTCTTAAGCTCACAAAGGGGGATATGGTAATAATTTTATGTGCAACACCGCTATAAACAGCACGTCCGTGAGAACAATCAAAATGTGCCCCCCGCCTTTGGGGTTGCGTTAAGAAAATACGGCTTTTTTTATTGAGATAAAATTACCGTTATCTTCAAGAAAACAAAATTCTGGATGTTCAAGCAAGTTATCGTTGGGAGTGTGATACGTAAGGTATGTATTTTTATTGTCCGAGAATATCATACCGTGACCGCCGTCGCTATCTAATAACGGTTGCATGTGTTCGAATTCAAGACCGAGCTTTTTGTTTTTGAATTTGATTACGAATTCCGCATAAACGCCTTTTATGTAGGAAGACCAGAGCATAAAAAGCTCATTGGTTTTGGAGCGATACATAAAGGGGCCATCCGTAATATAGTGACCATTCTTTTGCGGATCGACCGGTTTATATGACGAGGCGGAAAACAGAGTGACCACGTCTCCGTCCAAGGCATCCAATGCTTCGTTTAACCTCACGTAGCATATCGTTCCGTCAATAATCTGTGTATGCTCGTGACAAAATACAAGATACGGCACTCCCGACTCATCAATGTAAAGAGTACCGTCAAGGCATTCCCAATCTGTGGGTGTAAGTGCCCCCTTGCTGTGAGGGACGAAGGGCCCCTTAGGAGAGTCGGAACAGAGTGAATAAGTTCCTCGCAAACCGTTGTCCTGCGTAAACGTAGCAAACATATAGTACTTTTCTTTGTATTTATACACTTCCGGTGCCCAGTTTACTTCACGGTTCAATCCGTATTTTTCAGAATTAAAACACTCGATAGGATCGCTCCAATCTATCATATCTCCCGAGATATAAACGTCTATGCCACCGACTTTACAACCTAAATCCTTGGCTCTTGTTCCGTATAAATAATATGTTCCGTTTTCGTACACGACAAATGGGTCGCGTATGTTAATTTGTTCTTTTTTCATTTTTGTGCCGTCTTTCGCTTTGATACACCAATTATATCATAAAGCCTATTGCTTTTCAAGCTATAATAAAAACACTTTGCAAAGAGCTTTTCTGCATTTAAGGCTTCCAAGGCACAACATATAGGTGCCGCAAATATCGAAATGCACCACCAAAGCAAAAAAGCCCTTGTAAATTGAGGACTTTCGGCTAATTCGATACGATAAAAAGAAAACAATAGGTCGATACGATGTACCGATCTACTGTTCATTATTTTGTTGCGGGAGTGGGATTTGGAAGGTGGGCGAAAAAGCTAAGTGCAAACACAGCCCCGTCTGCTTTTGTGTCGCCGCGCATCACCTCGATACACTCGGCTTGCGTGGCTCGCAACGCGAGACATCGCTTCACGAAAAACAACACTCAGTTGTTTTTCCCTCGCTCTCCCAACGAGCCACGCTCGTCGTTCTATACCCCGAAGGTCGTGGAGCACACAGTCCGCTTCGCGAGCAAAAAATAAAACCAACCACGAGGGTTGGTTTTGTTTTTTGGTTGCGGGAGTGGGATTTGAACCTCACGACCTTCGGGTTATGAGCCCGACGAGCTACCGAACTGCTCCATCCCGCGATATAATGGTGCCGGAAGCCGGGGTCGAACCGGTACGAGAAAATAATCTCACGGGATTTTAAGTCCCGGGCGTCTGCCAATTCCGCCATTCCGGCATATTGCGACCTTACGGTTTTCCGTATTGCCTATATATTATATCACTCGTTTTCTGAAATGTCAATACCTTTTCAAAGATTTTTCAAAATTTTGTGTTTTAATATTGACAATCGAATTAAAATATGATATTATATACGAGTGAATCCGCATATGACTTGCTTTTCTATCATATGCATATTCTGTTATAATTATACCTTATACGGAGAGATACCCAAGCGGTTGAAGGGTCCGGTCTTGAAAACCGGTAGTCGGGTAACTCCCGAGCGTGGGTTCGAATCCCACTCTCTCCGCCATAATACATTCAAATCTGCACACACTATATAGAGAGAGTGCGGATTCGAAGCCACTGTGCGTCAGCACTTGGGTTCGTAACCCCCGGTTGCG
>JAZRMT010000113.1:0-34268 GCA_045647805.1 Eubacteriales bacterium
CGGTAGCGACATCGCGACCCTCGGTGAGTTCTACGCAAAGGCATACTTTGAAAAGCTCGGTAAGAAGCAGGCGGTTCTTTACGGTCCCGCATATAAGGGAATTTCCCTCTCCGTTTCCGCGGCAGTTGCTCTTTCCAAGAACGGCCTTAATGTGCCCTTCTTCTTTAACCGTAAGGAGGTTAAGGATCACGGCGAGGGTGGAACCTTCGTAGGCTACGTTCCCACTTCCGGCGAGGAGATCGTAATCATTGAGGACGTTATCACCGCAGGTACCGCAATCCGCGAGAGCATGGAGATCCTTTCCCACCTGGAAAACGTAAAGGTAGCGGCTACCTTTATCATGGTTGACCGCAAGGAAAAGGGTCAGGGTGAAAAGGGCGCTATGCAGGAGATCGAGGAGCAGTTCGGCTTCCCCGTATATTCCATTGTTGACGTTTACGATATTATCGAGTATCTCGAGGAGGATGAGGCAAACGCAGAGAACGTTGCTCGCATTAAGAAGTATCTCGAGGTGTACGGCGCAAAGGCGTAAAACGTTGCTTTTGTAAATAACAGTTGGCATAACACAACAAAAGGTAGGTATAAAAATGAGAAATCTGGTTAATATTCTTGACCTCACCACCGAGGAAATCGACGATCTGGTTAAGACCGCTGATGATATAATGAAAAATCCCGATATGTACTCAGATGCTTGTCGAGGCAAGATCCTCGGTACGCTTTTCTTTGAGCCTTCCACAAGGACGAGGCTCAGCTTCACCTCGGCTATGATGGGGCTCGGAGGTAACGTACTTGGATTTTCTCAGGCGAACAGCTCCTCCGTTTCAAAGGGAGAAACTGTGTCGGATACCATAAGAATGGTCGATGCGTATTCGGATATAATCGTTATGCGTCATCCCAAGGAGGGCGCGCCTATCGTTGCTTCTAACGTGGCAAACGTTCCTATTATCAATGCGGGTGACGGTGGACATTTTCATCCTACGCAGACGCTTACCGACCTTTTGACTATCAAAAAGAAAAAGGGCAGATTTAACAATCTTGTCGTGGGAATTTGCGGTGACCTTAAGTATGGCAGGACGGTTCATTCGCTCATTTCGGCACTTGCAAGATATGAGGGCGTAAAATTCATACTTATCTCGCCCGAGGAGCTTAAGCTTCCTGATTACGTAAAGGATGAGTATCTTTTCCAGGGCGGATGCGAATATGCCGAGACGGATAATCTTGAGGCGGCAATACCCAATCTCGATATCCTTTATATGACGAGAATTCAGGCTGAGCGTTTTGATTCACGTGAGGAATACGAGAGGCTTAAGGATTCTTACATTCTCACCGCTGACAAGCTGATAAGTGCAAAAGAGGATCTTTCGATTATGCATCCCCTTCCCAGAGTGAACGAGATCGGAGTTGACGTTGATGATGATCCCAGAGCCGACTACTTCGACCAGGCAATGTACGGCAGATACATCAGAATGGCACTTATCCTTATGCTTCTTAAGACAAAAGGAGTTGAGGACAGAAGAGCACACGGTGCGGAGAATCCCCGTCTCATTTGCCGTAATCCTCATTGCATAAGCCTTACCGAGAGAGGCATTAAGCGTCTCTTCGACGAGGAGGGCAGATGCATTTATTGCGATCAGACGGCTGAAAGAAAATAATTCCCAAGCATTATATTTTGTTATAAAAGACAGAGATTTAGCATTGTTTCCTTGTATGCATTTTGCTAAATCTCTCTTTTTTTATATTGTTTAGGCTGCTTTTTGATATTGTTTAGCCTAAGTTCTATTTTTGTTAATGTAAAATTAATTAAATTGGTATATAATAATAATCAAAAACTAACCGACGGTGCATCGGAGAAAAGAGGCGTATATGAATAGCAGAAGAAGAGGCGAGGGATTTTTAACAAGACTTGCATGCGTGGTTTTATTAGCCGTTATGCTTTTCGGTCTTACCTCCTGCTTTCTTCTCGGTGGGGAGGAACGGTTGATCTCTAACACCGAGATAAACGAGAACGGTGAGCTTATCGTCTATTACGCTGACGGCAGTTCTCAGAATGCGGGAAAGATTGAAAATAACGAGACGAATATCGTCGTAGAGGGATCCGGAGGTGACGTTTCTTCGGCAACGGCAAAGGGACTTATGAGTGCGGTCAGCATAACCTCTAACTTTGTAAGCAGAACCCATACCTATTACCCCGGCTTCGGTATAGTGGGCGGCTCGGGAAATAAGTATTATTCACGCGGCTCGGGGGTTATATGCCGTCTTGAGGGCGATGAGGCTCTTATAATAACTAACCATCACGTTGTTTACGATTCGGGAAGTAAGACCTCGGACGGAATAAGCGATGATATATACGTTTATCTTTACGGCAGGGAGAATGAAGAATATGCGATCTCTGCGGAGTACGTTGGCGGCTCGGCTTATTACGATATTGCCGTGCTTTACGCTAAGGACAGCGCTTTCGCCTCGGGTGTTGTCAAGGCGGCGGAGTTTTCCTCCGAGGAGGTTTCGGTAGGCGAGACTGCAATAGCCGTGGGAAATCCGCAGGGCTACGGCATTTCTGCCTCTCTCGGAATAGTCAGTGTTGATTCAGAGTACATCGTTACGTCCGGTATGACCTCGTCCACCAGGGTAATAAGGGTAGACACACCTGTAAATTCGGGCAATTCCGGCGGAGGACTTTATAACGACAAGGGCGAGATCATCGGAATTGTTAACGCCAAGATAGTTGATGAGAGCGTGGAGAATATCGGATATGCCATTCCTGCTGCTGTTGTTAAGGCTGTTTCGGAAAACATAATAGAGAACTGTCTTAATAAGGATACTACCTCGGTGAAGAGGGCTCTTCTAGGCATAACCCTTTCGTCGAATAATGCCTGCACTGTTATAGGCGAGGACGGAAATATTGATATAGTCGAGACGGTTACGGTTGCTTCGGTTGAGAAGGGAAGCATTTGCGACGGAATCGTCTTGGCGGGAGATATCCTCGTCGGTGCGGAGATCGGCACAAGAACGTTAGAAATAAGCCGAAGTCATCACATAATTGATTTTATGCTTTACGCACGCGTCGGAGATACCGTTACGCTTAAGATTAAACGCTCGGGTGAGATTATGACAAAAAGCGTTACGGTCACCGAGTCTGCGGTCATAAGCTACTGATCGGCTATGCTTTGAAATGAGCTATTGACTATTTTATAAATATATGTTAAAATAGTACTATAATGGGAAACTATTTGTGAAAGGATGAATTATATGAAAAGGATATTACTGCTTTTACTTCTTTTGATGCTGGCTGTATTTTCGGTAACTTCCTGCACGTCCGACGGAAACGAGAATTCCGACGGCAAGGATGATAACGGAAACAGCGATACAGATGACAAGGACGACGGTGACAGCGACGGTAAGGATGAGGACGGCGACGGAAAAGACGAGGACACGGATCCCGGAGAAGAGACCTGCAAGGACGGTCATTCCTTTGAAAACTACACCTCCAATAACGATGCCGACTGTGTAAACGACGGTACAAAGACGGGAAAGTGTAAAAACTGTAACGCTATCGACACTGTTGAGGATATAGGCTCTAAGAAGGGCCACAGCTTCACAAGCTACGAGTCGGACGAAAACGCCTCTTGTCTTGATGACGGTACCAAGACCGCAAAGTGTGATAACTGTAACGAGATCGATACGACGGTAGATTATGGCTCGGCAACCGGGCATAGCTTTACCGAATATGTCTCCAACGGTGATGCAAGCTGCAACGAGGATGGCACAAAGACTGCAAAGTGCGATAATTGCGAAGAGCGTGAAACCGTGACCGACGTAGGATCAAAGAAGATTCATAAGTTCCTTAACTATCAGTCCGACAATAATACCTCCTGCGTAGTAAGGGGTACCAAGACTGCAAAGTGCGAGACCTGTGATCTTACAAATACTATTCCGTACGACGGTGAGCTTCTTGACCATAACTATAAGGGATACGTACCTAATAACGATGCGACCTGCACCGCTGACGGTACCAAGACCGGAAAGTGTAGTGTGTGCGGTGCTACGGATACTGTCCCCGACGAGGGTTCTAAAAAGATACATTTGTTTACTACATACGTTTCGGATGATAATGCGACCTGTACTGCCGACGGTACAAAGACCGCAACGTGCGAAATGTGCGAGACCGAGACTCATACCGTAGTGGATGAGGGCAGTAAGCGTGATCATGATATGGGAGATTTTGAGATCATTAAAAACGCTACCTGTACCGAGGACGGTGAGAAAAAGAGCAAGTGTGAAAATTGTTCTTATGCTGTAACGGAAAGTATTCCCGCTCCTCAGCATAATTTTGATGAAGATAACTGGGGCTACAAGGGTGCAGACGGTCACGCACATAAGTGCTTCTGCGGAGCGGTAGGCGATATTGAAGAGCATACTCCCGGAGAAGAGGCTACCGAGTCTAATCCCCAGCTTTGTACCGTATGCGGATACGTAATTGCAGCCGCTCTCGATCATACTCACGATTTTAAGGTTAAGGACGTTAAGGTTGAGGCAAAGAGAAGCGAAGCAACCTGCACAGCTCCCGCAACCTATTGGTATTCCTGTAATTGCGGTAGCATTTGCACGACCGAATACTTTGAGGACGGAGAAGCTCTCGGTCACGATTACAGAGACGCGACCTGTGATGAGCCCAAGACCTGTAAAACCTGCGGAGCAACCGAGGGTGATCCTACCGGTCTTCACGATTATAGGGATGCGACCTGCGGCGAGCCTAAAACCTGTAAAAACTGCGGAGCAACCGACGGCGAGGCGTTAGGCCACTCCTGGAAGGCTGCGACCTGCGTACTTCCCAAGACCTGTACGGTTTGCGGTGCTACCGAAGGCGAGCCTGTTGCCCACAACTGGGTTGACGCAACCTGCAACGAGCCGAGGAGCTGTAAGAATTGCGATGCGACCGAGGGTGATCCTACCGGCGAGCACGTATTCAGAGACGCAACCTGTAAGGACCCCAAGACCTGTATAAACTGCGGAACACCCGAGGGCGATCCTAATCCCCACGAATGGAAGGATGCGACCTGCAAGGATCCTAAGACCTGTATAAACTGCGGAGAGACCGAGGGCGAGGTAAGCAGTGTGCATAGCTACACCGATGCTACCTGCGAGAAGGCAAAGACTTGTAGCATTTGCGGACATACCGAAGGCGAGTCTCTTGGTCACAACTGGGTTGACGCCACCTGCACTAAGCCTAAGACTTGTAGGAACTGCGATGCAACCGAGGGAGAGGCTCTTGGCCACGATTTTGCTGATGCAACCTGCGGCGTTCCTAAGACCTGCAAGGTCTGCGGTGTAACCGAGGGAGAGGCTACCGGCAATCACGATTTTACCGCTGCGACCTGTACTAAACCCGAGACCTGCAACAACTGCGGAGCTACCGGTGCCGCGGCAAAAGGTCACGCATGGAAGGACGCAACCTGCAAGGATCCTAAGACCTGCACTACCTGCGGCAATACGTCCGGTGATAAACTCGGACACGATTGGGGTGCGTGGGTAACGACTCGTGAGCCCACCACCGAATCAAGGGGAGAGAAAAAGCGTGAGTGCAACAGATGCGATCATTTCGAGACAGGAGTTATTGAGAAGCTTGACGACGGAAATCCCGAGAACGACGGCTCCGGCGACAATATGGATCCCGACGGATGGACTCAGATTTAATTAACTGAAAAATAACGGCAGAGGCTGATGATATGCATCACGATTTAGCCTCTGCCGTTATAATATTTTATATAGGAAATAACTTTTTTTAAAGACTGTCGATAAATCTGCTATTAAAGACTGTCGATAAATCTGCAAGCCGCAAGAGCGGATACCGCTCCGTCAGCAGTTGCGGTGGTGACCTGCCTTATAGCCTTGGTGCGGCAGTCGCCTGCAACGAAAATTCCCGTAGTGTCAATGCCGGTGGCGGGAGTGGGAACACAGGTCTCGCCCGCATCAACGTAGCCGTAATCATTAAGCTTTACGACGTTTGAGAAGGGCTCGTTTTCGGGAACCTGTCCGATAGCAACGAAAATACCGTCAACACGAAGCTCGGTCATTCTGCCGCTCTCGGTATCCTCGATCTCAATGCCCTCGAACTCCTTGCCTCCGAGGATTCTCTTGACAACACTGTTGAAAATAAACTCGACGTTGTCTCTCTTCTCGAGCGTTCTTTGAAGTCTGGATTCTCCGGTAAGGAAGCTGAGATTCTGAACAACGTATACCTTGGTGCAGGATTCGGAGAGTAGAACCGCGTCAACAAGTGCCGAATTTCCTCCTCCGATGACAGCCACGCTCTTGCCCTTATAGAAGGCACCGTCGCAGACCGCACAATAGGAGATTCCCTCACCGGTGAAGTCCTCCTCACGGTCGATGCCGAGGTGACGGTGTCTTGCACCGGTGGCAATTATTACGGTTTTTGCCGTAAAGGACTTCTGAACACATTTCACAGTGTAATTTCCTGCCTCGCCTTCGATGCCGGTAACCTCATCCAGCTCGATTTCGGCTCCCTGAGCGAACACCTGCTCGATGAGCTTGTCGGCAAATTCGTTTCCGCTCATCTCTAAGAATCCGGGGTAGTTTTCAACTCTCGGGGAATGGGTGATCTGACCGCCAAAGGTGGATTTTTCAATAACTAGAACCGATTTTTCAGCCCTTCTTGCATAAAGAGCGGCGGTAAGTCCCGCAGGGCCCGCGCCGATGACAATTATATCATACATGTATACTACCTCTGTTGATAATATGATTTTGAGGCTGTCTCAAGTGAAAAATTGAGACAGCCCCATTTTTGTGAATATTAGTTAATGGTTGCTGCTACCTTTTCGGTAAACGCTTTGATGTTAGAGGGGTTGGCAATCTTCTCGAAGCCATTCTCGTTAACAACTACGAGGGTGGGAGCTTCCTTAATGCCGTAAAGGTTTACAAGATCGGCGTTATCGTCTGCAAGCACGGTCTCGTAAGTGATTCCCGCATTGTCAAGGAACATCTTCGCCATTCTGCACTTGGGGCAGGTCTTGGTGGTGAAGAGGATAAGGTTGTCAGCCTCTGTTGCGGTGGGAGTTTCAGCCTCGTCTGCCGAGTAAGGCATTGTGCCGAGGATGGGCTGCTTGCCGTTGAGCTTCTTCTCGCTGTATACAACTCTGTGCTTGTATTCCTGAGTCTTACCGTCGTTCCAGTTCTGAACAGGGCGGTAGTAACCGGTGATACGGCTGTAAACCTCGGTCTTTTCGCCGCAGTGAGGACAGGTGTAAACCTCGCCTGCGATGTATCCGTGGTTCTTACATACAGAGTATGTGGGAGAGAGAGAATAGTAGGGAAGTCTGTAATTCTCGGCAATGGTGCGGATAAGAGTTGCCGCAGATTTCCAAGAGGGAAGCTTCTCACCGAGGAATGCGTGGAATACGGTACCCGAGGTGTAGAGAGTCTGCAGATCATCCTGAATGTCGAGAGCCGCGAAGATATCGTCGGTGTATCCAACGGGGAGGTTGGAGGAGTTGGTGTAGTAGGGAGTCTCACCGTTCTTGGTGTCAGCCGCAGTGATGATGTCGGGATAACGGCGAAGGTCATGCTTTGCAAGACGGTAGGTGGTGGACTCTGCGGGAGTAGCCTCGAGGTTGTAGAGGTCGCCGTACATCTCCTGATAGTCGGACAGACGCTCTCTCATATGGTTGAGAACCTCCTTGGAGAACTCCTGAGTTTCCTTGTGAGTCATATCCTTCTTGATCCACTTAGCATTGAGACCTGCCTCGTTCATACCGATAAGACCGATAGTGGAGAAGTGGTTGGAGAAGGTGCCGAGATAACGCTTGGTGTAGGGGTAAAGTCCCTCGTCAAGAAGCTTGGTGATGACGGTTCTCTTAATGTGGAGAGAACGTGCGGAGATGTCCATCATACGGTCAAGTCTCTTGTAGAAGTCGTCCTTATCGGTTGCAAGGTAAGCGAGTCTGGGCATATTGATGGTAACAACGCCGATAGAACCGGTGGACTCACCCGAGCCGAAGAAGCCGCCGGACTTCTTTCTGAGCTCTCTGAGGTCAAGACGGAGACGGCAGCACATAGAACGAACGTCCGAGGGCTCCATATCAGAGTTGATGTAGTTGGAGAAGTAGGGAGTACCGTATTTTGCAGTCATCTCGAAGAGAAGCTTGTTGTTCTCGGTCTCGGACCAGTCAAAGTCTCTGGTGATAGAGTAGGTGGGGATAGGATACTGGAAGCCTCTGCCGTGAGCGTCACCCTCGATCATAGTCTCGATGAACGCCTTGTTGACCATATCCATTTCCTTCTTACAATCCTTGTACTTGAAGTCCATTTCCTTGCCGCCAACGATACAGTTGAGCTCTGCAAGGTCGTTCGGAACGGTCCAGTCAAGGGTGATGTTGGAGAAGGGAGCCTGAGTACCCCAACGAGAGGGAGTATTTACGCCGTAGATGAAGGACTCGATGCACTTCTTGACCGCATCGTAGGAGAGGTTGTCCGCCTTAACGAAGGGAGCAAGATAGGTGGCGAAGGAGGAGAACGCCTGAGCGCCTGCCCACTCGTTCTGCATTATACCGAGGAAGTTTACCATCTGGTTGCAGAGGGTAGCAAGGTGCTTTGCGGGAGCGGAAGTGATCTTACCGGTAACACCGCCAAGGCCCTCCTGGATAAGCTGCTTAAGAGACCATCCTGCACAGTAACCGGTGAGCATGGAAAGGTCGTGAAGGTGTATGTCTGCGTTTCTGTGAGCGTTGGCGATCTCGTCATCGTATATCTCGGAGAGCCAATAGTTAGCGGTGATAGCGCCCGAGTTGTTGGGGATAAGACCTCCGACGGAATAAGTAACGGTAGAGTTCTCCTTAACTCTCCAGTCAGTAACCTTGACGTAGCTGTCAACGATAGACTTGTAGTCAAGAACCGTGGACTTCATGTTACGAAGCTTTTCTCTCTGACGGCGGTAAAGAATGTATGCCTTTGCAACGTCGTCGTAGCCCGCCTGAACGAGAACCGACTCAACGCTGTCCTGGATATCCTCTACGGAAATATGCTGATCCTTGATCTTGGGCTCAAAGTTAGCTGTAACCTTGAGAGCAAGGAAATCAATAATATCGGGGTTGTAATTTCTTTCCTGGGCGTCAAACGCCATGCTTATCGCCTCGGAAATTTTCTTAAGGTCGAAGTCTGCAACCTTACCGTCTCTTTTTAAAACTGTATACATTAAAAAATCTCCTTTTCCTTGTTATTTGGTGAGTTAGCCCTTGTAGTATACCACATTTAGTAGCGTTTGTCAACACTAAAAACACAAAATATTGGGATTTTTTAAAATTTTGGTACAATATCTAGTGAAAAGTCCTATTTATTGTGCAACTATAACAAAGTGTGAACAAAGGCTAAAAAATGGCAAAGTTTTCTGCCCTGAAATAAGCTTGAAAAGGAGTCATGGGATAAATGAAAATTAATAATCAACAAAAAGGCGTGACACTCGGTTAGAGCATCACGCCATTTACATTTAATAATATAGGTAGCAAAATTACTTTGGGATGCGGTTTTTCAGCATATTATTCATAACCTTGACTGCGAATTCTGCCTCGTCCTCCATAAGCTCCATGCCGAAGTGCTTCAGCATGACCTCGAGGTTATAGTAGCCGCAGTAGCCGATCTCGTCAAGAGCCGAGAGAATATCATCCCAGTCGAGGATACCTGTTTTCGGAATCTTGTGCTGATCCTTTATTCCGTCGTTGTCGTGAAGGTGAAGCACCTCGACAAGACCTCCGAGCTTTCTTATAACGTCGCCAACAGAGGGGTGTCCCATCTTGACTGCAAGGTTGGTGTGTCCCGTATCGACGCAGACGCAAAGATATTCGCCCGCATCGGAGGAGCTCTTAACTCTCTTAATAAGCTCGAGAAGATTCTCGGGAATGCCGAAGAACTCCATTTTGCCATATTTACTTGCTGTGCCGTGAGTTTCCGCTGCAATCTTAACGCCCTCTCTTTTTGCTAAGGGAAGAATAGAGGTAAAGAGCGAGAATGCTATCTCGAACATTCTCTCGCCGGGAAGATCACCGACATGATTGTGAGCAGGGGTGTGGAATACGCAGTATCTTGCACCGAGGGCGGATGTGGCTATAAGATCAAGCTCGGCATTTTTTATGAAAAGCTCATCTTCCTCGGGAGTGTTGCCGTAGCCTGAAAATCTGCCGTGTGTCTGAGTGATTTTGATTCCTTTTTCCTTTGCATAAGCTGCAATACCCGAGTAGTATTCTCTTACCTTCTCCTTGCCGAGAGCATAGATATCTCCATCATTTGCGACCGAATGTGTGGAAATGTCGAAGTCAACTGCACAAGCCCCGATGCGGACGGCTGTATCTATCGCAGCCTTATCTCCGTAATTTTCCTGAAAATCCAAAATACTTATCGAAATTCTTTTGTTCATATCAGCTCCTCAATTCAGCCTTTGACATATATTTTTTCAAAATATCCAAAAAGCTTCGCATATCATCCTCGTTATATGCCGAGTATCCCTCACTGATAAGATCGCCCGAATCACGGAAGGTCTGGAGGAAGATTTTATCGTCTCCCGAGAGCCATTTTCCAATAGACTCGAAGTCCTCTGCCGTGTGTAATTCCTTTACTACCGTAGTGCGGAATTCAAAGTCTACCAGGTTCTTTCTCAGTATTTCGACGCTTTTTTCAATCTTCGCTGTATCGTAATTCTCAATTCCCACAGCAGAAGAGTATCCCTCTCTTGACGACTTGATATCCATAGCTACGTAATCAAGAAGCCCTCTCTCGATCAGCTCCGAGAGCATTGTCGGATTGGTGCCGTTGGTATCAAGCTTTACAAGATACCCGAGCTCCTTGATCCTTGCGAGAAATTCGGGCAGATCCTTCTGCATTGTCGGTTCTCCTCCGCTGACGCATACTCCTTCAAGCATTCCGCGCCTTTTGTTAAGGAAGGTGAAGAACTCATCTACGGGTATATTTTCACCGAATTTTTCGGGAATGACAAGCGATGCGTTATGGCAGAAGGGACAGCGGAAATTACAGCCCCCGGTAAAGACCGTAGCCGCAATTTTTCCGGGAAAGTCGAGAAGAGTGAGCTTTTGCAGTCCTTTAAGTACCATATCCGTTTTTAGTTAACCTGAATTTTGGTCTCAACGTATTTGCATACGTCGCCAACAGTCTCAAACTTAACGAATTCGGTGAACTTGAAGCCAAAGGTGTCTTCGATCTCCATAGACATCATCATTATTGCAAGAGAATCGAATTCAAGATCCTCGACGAGTCTGGTATTTTCGTCAACTCCGTTCATATCGAGATCGGGAACTACCTTTGCAATTATGGTTTTAAGCTTTTCAAACATTGTTTTTGTCAACCTTTCCTTGTTATTAATAAAATTGTCTTATTCTTCAAAAACGCCTTTGTTTTTTGCCATATTAAGCAGCATATTTACAGTGCTGACCACCGAGGACTCGTTGGCAGAGCCGTGTGCCTTGATTACGGGCTTCTTTATACCGAGAATTATTCCGCCGCCGAGAGAATTAAAATCGTAAAGCCCCATAAGATAGCCTACGATGTTCATATATTTTTCTTCGCCGCTCTTCTTGGCAAGCTTTACTATATCCTTTATGATCCTTGTGGCAACACCTTCTGTGACCTTAAGAACCTGATTACCCGCAAAGCCGTCGCAGACAAGAACGTCCGAAACACCAGAGAGAGCCTTGCTTCCTTCCACGTTGCCGACAAAATTAAGGTCCTTCGCATCGGCAAGAAGTTGGTGAGCCTCCTTTACCACCTTGTTGCCCTTGGTGGGCTCGGCACCGTTGGATAGAAGTCCTATCCTCGGATTTTCAACGTTATACATTTTTTTCATAAAATCGCTTCCGATTCTTGCGAAATGGAGAAGCATTGATGCAGTACAGTCGATAGTTGCACCCGTGTCGCAAAGGCAGGTGTAGCCGCCTCTCTCGGAAGGGAGAAGGGCTGCAAGAGCCGGTCTGGTTCTTTCGGGAGTGGGAAGATAACGCATTGCTCCCGCAATAAGGGCGCCGGTATTTCCCGCATTTATCATACCGAACAGATCATCTCTATCGGAAAGAGCGGAGAGTGACTTGACGAGCGAGGAATCGGTTTTGCGGAACAGAGCCTCGGCAGGGTTGTCAAGATTGGTGATCACCTCGACTGCATGAATTATCTCTACACGCTCGCCCTCCTTAATACCGAGAGCGTTGCATTCCTCTCTGATAAGATCGCCGTTTCCTACGAGGACTATTGCAAGCTCGCTGAATTTTGCGAGAGCCTCGGCGGCACCCCGTACCATCATAGCTGCTCCCTTGTCGCTACCCTCGGTGTCGATTACGATCCTGATATAATTTTTGTTTTCCATAAAACCTCCATTTCGTCGCCTGTCGGGCGACCGCACAAACAAAATGAACCTGTATATTTTATACTAAAAATTGATTTTATTCAAGCCCTTTTGCCAATGTTGGACGTATGTACGCTATCCAAACTGTCTTATCGGCTTTATGGCGGGCTTATCCTCAAACATTTTTACCTCACCGAGAGCAAAGAAGCCGTCCTTGTCCGAAAGGCGGACAAGCTCTCCTACGGGAATGCTTTCACAAATCTTGTGAAGGTATATTTCAAGCCCCGATCTTGCCAGCTTGGCAAAAAAATCCGGCAGGATAACCTCTTTTTTATCTCTGAAAACATATTCTACGGGGAATACGCATCCCTCACGCTCCTCCTCGGTCATCTCGGCAAGCTCCGAGATAGTATGAGCATCCTCAAGGGTAAAGCCGGAGGCGGATTTTCTTTTAAGTGTTTTCATTATTCCGCCGCAGCAAAGCTTTTTACCGATATCGGCACAAAGAGTTCTTATATAAGTACCCTTGGAGCAATGAACGTCGAGAATATAGTCGGTGTCGGATAGCCTTTCACAGCCGATAGAGAAGATCTCGACCTCTCTCGGTTCTCTTTCTACCGTGATGCCGTCTCTTGCGAGGTCGCATAGCTTTTTTCCGCCTACCTTAAGTGCGGAGTACATAGGCGGTGTCTGCAAATATTTGCCGACGAAGGAGCTCACGGCTTCCTTTACCGCCTCCTCCGAGGGGATATCCTTACATTTGGTCAGTACGGTACCTGTGATATCCTCGGTATCGGTGGTAAGACCTAATGTCAGAGTAGCAAGATAGTATTTATCCGAGCTGAGCATGAATTCGGATGCCTTTACTCCTCTCTCCAAAAGGATAGGCAGCACGCCTGTCGCCAAGGGATCAAGAGTTCCCGTATGTCCCGCCTTGGATGCTCCGAGAAGCCGCTTGGTCTTAGCCACGACGGTGTGAGAGGTCATGCCCTCCTCTTTGTTTATGATTATTATTCCGCTTTTCATGATTGCGTTAAAATCCTTTTACTCTTTTAAGAAGAAGAAATACCTGCTTTGCGGTATTCTTGAGATTTGAGTATGCGTTTTCTTCATCCATTGCCTCGCTAAGAGTACAAACTCTTTGAAGAATAGGGAAGAATGCGTCGATTCCGCCCTCATTGCAAAGATTTGCATCCTCGGTGACGGCACCGGAAAAGGCTATCACCGGCACACCGTATTTTTTAGCCGCACGGGCAACTCCCGCGGGGGCCTTGCCCATTACGGTCTGCGAGTCCAGCCGCCCCTCTCCGGTTATGACGATATCTGCATCCTTTACCTCATTTTCGATTCCGATACTGTTAAGTATCAGCTCAATTCCCGGCGTAAGCTCGGCTCCGAGGAAACTTCTGAAAGCGAATCCAAGACCTCCCGCAGCTCCCGAGCCGGGATATTCACCGTCTGCATTCGGACAGACGGATTTTGAGACCTCGAGGAAATTTGCAAGCGCCTTATCCATTCTTTCTACGGTAGCCTTATCTGCACCCTTCTGCGGTCCGAAAACGGCACTGCATCCGAGCTCACCGAGAAGCGGATTTTTTACGTCAGAGGCAACCTTGAAATCGCAGATAGAAAGCTCCGGGCGGACATTGTCGGTCTTTATGGTCTTCAGACCTTCAAGCCCTATGGCTCCGTCGGCAACAGACCTTCCCTCGGCATCAAGCAGTTCGTAGCCGAGTGCTTTTAGCATTCCGGTGCCGCCGTCGTTTGTGGCACTTCCGCCTATTCCGATTATAAAGCTTCTGCAACCGCAATCTATTGCATCAAGAATCAATTCGCCTACACCGTAGGTGGTGGTAGAAAGAGGATTCCGTTTATCCTCGGGAACGAGAGGGAGTCCCGCGGCTGCCGCCATTTCGATCACAGCCGTTTTGTCAACTATTCCGTAGACTGCATCGGTCTTTTCGCCCAAAGGTCCTGTGACCGTTACGGTGCGTGATCTGCCGGAAAGCCCCGAAACAAGGGCATCGACCGTTCCTTCTCCTCCGTCAGCGATTGGAAGGACGCTTGTGACGGCATCGGGGTAGACCTCTTTTATTGCACGCGCAACCGCCGCGCCCGCTTTAACAGAGGACAGACTTCCCTTGAAGCTGTCAATGGCAATAACCGCTTTCATAGCACCCTCCTAAAAATAAAAAATACACTATAATTTTATCATATATTAACAAAAAAATCAAGCCCGACTTGCCCATTGTGCAGAAAAGGACGAAAAACACGAAAGCTATTGAAAAAAAACCGATCCTATGATATAATAAAATCAAGTATAATTTACTTAATCCAAATTACGAGGAGAAGAAAATGAAAGCAGTTATTACTGTAACCGGAAAGGACAAGGTTGGCATTATTGCAATGGCGAGCTCCGAGTGCGCAAAGTACGGAGCAAACATAATAGATATCAGCCAGACCGTTATGAAGGAGTATTTTGCAATGATCATGCTTGTTGAGCTTGCGGGACTGACGATTGATTTCCAGTCGTTTACCAATGAGCTTCGTGCGGAAGGAGAAAGGTGCGGAGTTGATATTCGAGTAATGCACGAGGATATCTTCAACACCATGCACAAGATCTGATGCTTAACACTAACGATATTCTCGAAACAATAAGGATGATAAGAGAGGAGAATCTGGATATCCGTACTGTCACTATGGGCATTTCGCTCTTTGACTGTATTACAGATGATCTCTCCCGTCTTGAAGAAAAGATATACGACAAGATAACCCGCTCGGCAAAGGATCTGGTATCCGTTTGTACCGAGCTTGAGCGTACCTACGGTATTCCTATCGTAAATAAGAGAATTTCCGTAACGCCTATCTCTTATATTGGTGCAGGACTCTCTCCCGATGGCTTCGTCCGTCTTGCGAAGGTTCTGGAAAAGAGTGCAAAGACGCTGGGAGTTAACTTTATAGGCGGCTTCGGTGCTCACGTTCAAAAGGGTGCGATCCTCGGAGCTCAAAATCTTATAGAGGCTATCCCACAGGCGCTTACCGAGACCTCCTGCGTATGCTCTTCCATAAACGTTGCCACCACTAAGGCGGGTATAAATATGGATGCGGTAAAGCGTATGGGCGAGATAATCAAAGAGACGGCATATCTTACCAGAGATAAGGATTCTCTCGGTTGTGCAAAGCTGGTCGTTTTCGCTAATATTCCCGATGACAATCCCTTCATGGCAGGTGCGGTTCACGGTATCGGTGAGCCTGATACGGTTATTAACGTTGGTGTAAGCGGTCCCGGCGTTGTTGCGGCGGCTATCAAGGAAGTGGGACAGTGTGACTTTTCCGCTCTTGCAGACACGATCAAGAAGATTGCCTTCAAGATCACAAGAGTAGGTCAGCTTATCGCCTCCGAGGCAGCGAGAAGGCTCGGAGTTCCTTACGGAATCGTCGATCTTTCGCTCGCTCCCACTCCTGCTGCGGGAGATTCGGTTGCCGAGATACTTGAAAATATGGGACTTGAGAGAACCGGTACTCACGGTACTACTGCGGCTCTTGCACTTCTTAACGACGCTGTCAAGAAGGGCGGAGTTATGGCGTCCAGCCACGTTGGCGGACTTTCCGGTGCTTTTATCCCTGTATCAGAGGACAGAGGAATGATAGATGCGGCAAAGTGCGGAACGCTTACGCTTGAAAAGCTTGAGGCTATGACCGCTGTTTGCTCGGTTGGTCTTGATATGATCGCCATTCCCGGCGATACCGAGGCATCGACCATTTCGGGTATTATTGCCGATGAGATATCCATCGGTGTTGTCAATAACAAGACCACCGCAGTAAGAGTTATTCCCGTCTATGGCAAGGGTGTCGGAGAGGTTGCCGAGTTCGGCGGACTCCTCGGCTATGCACCAATAATGCCTCTTAAGGGTGAGTCCTGCAAGGCATTTATTGACAGAGGCGGAAGGATACCTGCACCCATACATTCTTTGAAGAACTAGCACTGTCATATTTTTGCATATATTTTTTCCGTTTGTCACCTCTCGGCATAGGCTCGAGCTGTCATATTTTTGCATATATTTCCGTTTGTCACCTCTCGGCGTAGGTCTCTACGCCTTCGGGATTCCAAACGAAAATTTCTGCTAAAAATCCGAAGAGCTCGAGGTAGAAAGGGTTCTTTGTATAGGCTGATTCAAATTTCTCTTTCTTCGGGATTCCAAACGAAAATTTCTGCTAAAAATCCGAAGAGCTCGGGAGTGCGGGGTTCTTATAGTACTTTCAGTTTAATAAATAGGCGGTTGCTCATACTTTGTAGAGAGTAGCCGCTTTTTTGTATTGAAAAAATAAAGGCTTGGGTGTATAATGATTATGATAAAACGTTCTGATAAACAATTCGTGTTATAGATTTGAGTTATAATTCGGATATATATGTAGACAGTGAAAAGGGTGAGGGGTGCGGCTATCTGCAAAAGCCGTTTTTTCTTCTGTTTTCAATTCCTTTCGCTTCCTCTTGATTTATTCAGTCTTTTGTGTTACAATAATTATATTAAAATTATCTTAATTTTTTCGGAGTGAAAATGAAAAACGAATATCTTGAGGGCGGACGGATATGTACCGCTCACGGAATTAAGGGACAGCTTAAGGTTGAGCATTTGTGCGACAGCCCCAAGGTGCTTCTTAAGGTAAAAAATATATATTTCAAGGACAAAAACGGAGGCTTTTTGCCGAGGGCAGTAAGAAGTGCTCAGGTAATAGGGCAATTTGTGCTTCTTTTGCTCGAGGGGATAGAGAGCCGTGAGGATGCGATAGCATATCGGGGCAGAAGCTTTTATCTTCACAGAGATGACGTACCTCTTGCCAAGGGAGCAATGTTTATTGCGGATATGATAGGCTTGCCTGTAATTCACGCAGAGAGCGGTGAGGTACTCGGCGAGCTTGCCGACGTTTCGGAGATATCGGGACGTAGGATATACACTGTCAAGACTTCGGGCAGGGACGTGCTTCTTCCCGATGTGACCGATTTTATAAAGGAGATTACGGAGGAGGGGATGAAGGTTTTGCCCATTCCCGGCTTCTTCGACGAGGCTGATGAGGTTTGACGTAATGACGCTTTTTCCGGAGCTTGTGTCCTCGGTACTTTCTGCCAGTATCATCGGACGGGCTCAGGAGAGTAAAATAATAGAGGTCGAGTGCCATAATATCCGAGATTACTCGAAGGATAAGCACCGAAAGACGGATGACACTCCCTATGGCGGCGGTGTGGGCATGGTCATGACCTGCCAGCCAATATACGATTGCTATCTTGACGTTTTACGGCAGATTCCGGAGGGGAACAAGAAGCGTGTGATCTATATGTCCCCGAAGGGCAGGATGTTTTCCCATGAGGTCGCCAAGGAGCTTTCGGAATACGACAATCTGGTCTTTCTCTGCGGGCATTACGAGGGGGTTGACCAGAGAATACTCGACGAGATAATTGACGAGGAGATATCCATAGGTGATTACGTGGTTACGGGCGGAGAAATTCCGGCTTGTATAGTAATTGATGCGGTGTCAAGACTAAAGGACGGAGTTCTGGCTTCCAGCGAGTGTTATGAGGGGGAGAGCGTCGCATCGGGCATTCTCGAATATCCTCAGTACACAAAGCCGAGAGAATTCCTCGGCAGAGAGGTTCCTGAAATACTTCTTTCGGGAGATCATAAAAAAGTTGACGAGTGGCGGCTTTTCGAAGCAATTAAGATAACCAAGGAGCGTCGCCCCGATCTGCTTATTTTGCATCCTGAGATCGAGGAATCTATTCTTGAAAAAGAACGCAAAAGGGCAAAAAGGAAGAAAAAAGACAGCTAATGTAAACTTAGTTTTACATATTGCGTGAAAGGAGATGCACATGGCGAAAAAAGAAAAGAGCAACGCGCTGAAGCTTTTAACCGGATATGAGTATCCAAACGTCGAAGGCAGCTCTCGTTCTGCCATAGGAAAAAGATTCTACGCACGGAAAGTAAGCGGAAGAGTAACTCAGAATACCAAGCGTTTTCTCGATTCCAGAACTATGAAGGTGCTGCGCTCTGTCGCGGATATTTTCTCTTACACATCGGCAAAGGCATACGGAGCATTCCTTCTCGCATTCGGACTTTTGTCACTTGTTATTCAGTTTGTAAAGGATTATTTTGAGGTGCTGGGGGGCTCGGATTTCTCGGCTCTTATAATCGGAGTTTGCATTGCCATAGTATCAATAACTCTTCTTTTGGTGGATACGCCGGTTTCTGTAATGCTTGAGCGATTCAGACCTACGGAGATAATTTTCTTTGAATTCTTCTGTATAAAGAGGCTTTATTATACGGGACAGGAAAAGGCATTTCCTCCATTTGTGGCAGGTATTGCCGGCGGATTGCTTGCACTTCTCAGTACGGTAGTGCCGCTTTGGTGCATTGCACTTGGAATAGGTATACTGCTTTTCGTAGCCTTGACCTTCCTTTCACCCGAGTTTTCCTTCTTTTCTACGCTTTTGTTCCTTCCTTATTTTTCGCTTCTTCCGAGTTATGCGGCAATCATCGGTGTAACGGCACTCATCGGTTCTGTGTCCTTCGTCAGAAAGACCATATTCGGCAAGCGAGTGATCTTCTTTGAGCAATACGATCTTTTAATCGGAATATTTGTTTTAATTATTTTCATAAGCGGTGTTTTCAACAAGGGGATAGACTCCTTCACCTCCGCTCTGCTTATGGCATCTATAATTCTTGGTTATTTCCTTGCCGGAAATACTATTACCAACCGCCGTCTTGCCGATTGTGCGATCAATGCGGTTGCTTATTCATCGCTCCCTGCGGCGGTGGTTTCGTTTGTAAGCTTCTTTACCGACGCATCAGACGGTGATGCGGGAGATTTTCTTGAAGAGGGAATATCATCCACCTTCCTTACCCCCGGTGCTGCTGCGGCATTTTTCATCGTAGCGATTATGTTTTCGCTCATTTTGGCAAAGGAGTCTCACAGAGCACCTAGACTGCTTTATTCCGCACTTGCTTTTATCAATCTTTTTGCCCTTATTCTGACGGGGCAGATGTTCGCACTCTTTGCGTTGCTTTTTGCGGTTCCTGCGTATTTTGCACTCAAAACCCGAGGCTGGCTTGCTCTATGGCTTCCTTTGATTTTCGGCGCGGCATATTTCGTTTTCCTGATTCCGGAATCGGCACTGTCGGTTCTTCCGTCGGCTTTGTATGAGGATGGCAGCATAAGGGCTATGAAAAAGTCTCTCTACGCCTTCCTTGACCATCTTTTCCTCGGAATAGGAATCGGAGGCGGCAGCTTCTCCGAGGAAATGGCGGATTACGGCGTATCCGACAGAACAGACAGCGGAAATCTTTTCCTCGAGCTTGGACTCGAGGCGGGAGTTTTTGCTCTTGCTGTCTTTGTGCTTCTCATTGTGGTAAGGCTTATTCACCGAGCGTCATATCAGCGTTATATCAGACCTTCTCAGGTCGGTAAGATGTCTCCGATGGTTTCGGTTACTATCTTTTCACTGCTGATTTTCGGTTGCTTCGATTATATTTTTGCCGATATGAGTATTCTTTATCTCTTCTTCTCGGTGTTCGGTATTGCGAGCGCAACCCTACGAGTTGCAAAGCAGGAGCATGACGACAGGGTTCTCTATTTTGAGGACGAAAAAAGCAGTACTTCCTCGGTAGTTAACATTCATCTCAGATAATTTTTATGCAAAACTTCCAAAAATTAACTAATTATTGATACAATTCTTTCAAAGATTTTTTTGAAAAACTATTGATTTTTATTAAACAATTTGTTATACTTGTTATACTAAAAGAACTCTAAGGAGAATTAAGAATGATTTCCCGCAGCGTGACTATACAGAATAGTGTCGGTCTTCACGCAAGACCTGCAACCTTCTTCGTTCAGAAGGCAAACTGTTATAAGAGCTCAATATGGGTAGAAAAGGAAGATTGCCGCGTTAACGCAAAGAGCCTTCTCGGTGTGCTTTCTCTCGGTATTTCCAAGGGGACCGAAATAACTCTTATCGCAGACGGTCAGGATGAGATCGATGCGGTTGACGCTCTTGCCGCTCTCGTTGACAGCGAGTTCGGTGAAAAGTAAGAAATAGCTTTTTTCGGGCTGACGGTATCATAGGGTATACCTGTCGGCTGCGGCGGCGACTCTTTTGCTTTCGCTTCGGCGTGGCTTTCGGTCGCCGCCTTTACTTTTTATGTTTCCTCTTTTTTGAGGAGGGAAGGAGAAAAAATGAGAGCTCTTGAAAGACTGAGAGACAAGGCGAATTCATTGCCGATGACACCGGGTGTTTATATAATGAAGAACTCGGCGGGTGATATAATATACGTCGGAAAATCCAAGAAGCTGAAAAACAGAGTGAGCTCTTATTTTTCCGGTATTGACGGGCATACGCCGAAAACGGCAAGGCTCGTTAGCCTTATAGATGACTTCGATTATATAGTTTGCAAGACCGAGATCGAGGCGTTGACGCTCGAGAACGTTCTTATAAAGAAGCATTCTCCAAAATATAATATAAAACTAAAGGATGCAAAATCCTATCCGTATATAAAGCTTACCAAGGAGGAGTATCCGAAGCTTTTCGTGACACGCGAAAGGCGGGCTGACAAGGCGAGATATTTCGGGCCTTATTCGGGTGCTTCCTCGGCTCATGCCGCTCTTGATGCCGTGATGAAGGTCTTTTGTCTGCCGACCTGCAAGCGTTCCTTCCCAAAGGATATCGGTAAGGACAGACCTTGCATATATAAGGATATGGGAAGATGCGTTGCGCCATGCACGGGGAAGGTTGGCAAGGAGGAGTTTTCCGAGCTGATCGCCAGAGCGGCAACCGTTCTTGACGGAAACGTCAGAGAGGCTAAGGATGAGCTTGTAAGGCTTATGGAGGCTGCCTCGGAGGAGCTGGAATTCGAGAGAGCCGCTGCCTACCGTGACAGTATTCTGGCACTTGAAAAGCTTTCCGAAAAGCAAAAGGTGGTTGCCGATCTGAAGGTCAACAGAGACGTTTTCGCAACCTATTTTTCGGAGACGGTGGGCGTTCTTGCTATGCTTTCGATACGCTCGGGTGCTTTGGTAAATAAAAACGAGTTCATACTTTCGGCGGCAGATCCCACTACACCCGAGGAGCTTATTTCGTTGGTTGCTTCTCACTACGATGAGCTGGGCGAGGCACCGAGGGAGATAATGCTCGGCTTTGATGTGAACGAAGAGGACCGTGAGCTGCTTTCTGAATATCTTTCCTTGAATACCAAATACAGAGTATCGGTAAGGATCCCTGAAAGGGGAGACGGAAGGGCTCTTTGCGAGATGGCGAGAAAGAATGCCGAGGAATCGGCAAGACAATACAGCCTCGAGGGGGAGAGGGAAGACAAAAATATCAAGAGGCTTACAGAGCTTCTCTCGCTTCACGAGCCTCCGAGACGTATAGAGGCATATGATATTTCCAATATCGGAAACGAGAGCATTGTGGCATCTATGGTAGTTTATTCTTCGGGCAGGCTGAAGAAAAGCGATTACAGGCTGTTTTCGATAAAAAGCACCGACGGAGCCGACGACTACGGCTCTATGCGTGAAGCACTCACCCGTAGGCTTTCTCATATCGGTGACGGCAGCCCCTCTCTCGGAGAGGCACCTGATCTTATTTTCGTTGACGGAGGAGATGCTCACGTCGGGGTTGCTAAAGGGGTGCTTGACAATATGGAGCTTGAAATTCCCGTGTTCGGTATGGTGAAGGATGACTATCATAAAACCAGGGCTTTGACGGACGGAGAATCCGAGATTTCTATCGCAAAAGAATTTGATATGTACGGTTTTGTTTACAATTTGCAGGAAGAAGCACATAGATTTGCGGTAAAAAGCTCTCAAAGATCAAAGACAAAAACGTTGACACATTCTACACTCGAAAAAATAGAGGGCATAGGCCCGGCCAAGGCAAGGGCGTTGCTTGCGGCTATGCCGCTTGGCAGAATCAAGGAGGCGACGAGGGAAGAGCTGATCTCGGTAAAGGGGATAGGCGGCTCGGATGCCGACAGAATAATAGAGTACTTTTCTAAGAGCCACAGGGGCGGCGGAGGTAAGAAAAAATGATGAGGATAATTACGGGAAAGGCGAAGGGAAAAAAGCTTTCTACGCTGGAGGGACTTGAAACCCGTCCCACATCGGAGAGAATAAAGGGAGCGATATTTTCCTCGATACAGTTTGATTTAGAACAAAGACGTGTGCTAGATCTTTTTGCAGGATCGGGACAGATGGGGCTGGAGGCTCTTTCCAGAGGTGCATCACACGCAACCTTCATAGATTCCTCAAGAGAGGCGATGGAAATAGTCAAGAAAAACGCGGTGGCGACCGGCTTTTTTGAAAACTCGCATTTTTTGGTATCCGATTACAGGAATTATATAAGAAAGGCATCGGGAAGAGAGAGGTTTGACCTTGTGTTTATCGATCCTCCCTACGCCATGAAATGCTGTGCGGAGGCGGCGGGGCTTCTTCACAGCCACGGTCTTCTTTTGCCGGGAGCCTTGGTCTGCCTTGAATCGGGCGAGGAGGAAATAAGAGAGGATGACGAGCGGCTTTCCGCCTTTGAGTTTATAAAGAAAACAAATTACGGAAAAAAGAGCTCGGTCAGCATTCTTTTATATCACGGGGGACAGTCTGAATGAAGGCGATAGTGCCGGGAAGCTACGATCCCGTAACCGTTG
Organism: Eubacteriales bacterium; assembly: GCA_045647805.1. Lineage (GTDB taxonomy): Bacteria > Bacillota > Clostridia > Oscillospirales > CAG-272 > UBA1740. The sequence continues at coordinate 23,041 of JAZRMT010000113.1, forward strand.
GTCATCTTGACATCATTCGCCGTGCCGCAGAGAAGTACGACGAGGTTTTTGCCGTAGTGTTTATAAATCCTAAAAAGACCTACCGCTTTTCGGTGGAGGAGAGAGAAAAAATGCTCGCTCTTGCCGTAAAAGAGCTTGGGAACGTAAGGGTGGGCAGCTCCGACGGTCTTGTTATCGACTATATGAAGGAGCACTCGATAGACCTCATTGTCAAGGGGTACAGAAATGAAACCGATCTTGAATACGAGCGTGTTCAGGCGGAGTGGAACAAGGCTCACGGTGGCTTTGACACCGAGCTTTTGAAATGCTCTGAGGAGTTTGCCCGTGTCAGCTCCACAAGGGTGAGAGCGGCTCTTGACGGCGTGGGGAGCTTGCAAGAGCTTTTACCTCGGGCGGTAGAGGATTACCTTTGCGATGAATAAATATTTTTTTCTATGAATAAAAATGAAGAAAACATGAATATTGTATTGACATTTTTATTTTATAGGAGTATAATGTATTTGCGTTTCAAAAAAATAAAAATATTTGGAGGAAAAAACAATGCTTAAGAAAATGAAGCTGCTTGCAGTTTTGCTTGCGGCACTCGTTTGCGTTCTCGGCGTGACCTCGTGTTCGCTTCCCGGTTCGGGATCCGGAGAGATCGTAGACACTCCCACCGACGATGATCCTGTAAAGGAGCCCGGTGAAGAGGCAAAGAGCTCGGTAGAGCTTATGTATTCCAAGGCGATCGACCTTGGCTACGAGGGAACCCTCGAGGAGTTCCTTGCACTTGTAAAGGGTGCTGACGGAGCTGACGGTCTTGACGGTCTCGACGGTGTAGACGGTAAGGATGGAAAAGACGGCGTAGACGGAAAAGACGGCGTAGACGGACAGACTCCTTACATTGGTGAGAACGGCAACTGGTGGATCGGTATGGTAGATACCGGAGTTAAGGCAGAGGCTGTTGACGGAGCTGACGGAAAAGACGGACTTAACGGTGCTGACGGCGTAGGAATTGCCAATATGGAGATCAATGCCGACGGTGAGCTGGTTGTAACCCTTACCAACGGAGAGATCAAGAATCTCGGAAGCCTTGCGGGCGCATCGGTAGGCGTATCCGAGCTCAGAATTACCGAGTCTAAGACTCTTCGCGTAACTCTCAGCAACGGAATAATCGTAGAGACCGCACCTATCGACGTAACCTTCATGGGTTATATAAACGGTATGAGCATCAATGCTGATGGCGAGATGTATATTTATACTACCGTTGGAATTACCGAGAATCTTGGAAAGATCGACAGAGTATATATTAATGCAGACGGAGAGCTTATGATAGCCTTCTTGAGCGGCGAGGAGCTTTCCTTCGGTACGATCAGTGCGGTAGCCGGCAGTGCTTGTGTTCACGAGTACGGCGAATATACTGTTGGCCTTGCACCCACCTGTACCTCTGTCGGATACAACGTATCTGTATGCTCTATCTGCGGCGATGAAGAGATCGAGTTCGTAGAAAAGCTTGGCCATGAATTTGGCGACAGCTACGTTATCAAGGAAGCATCCGGATACGAGAACGGTGTGCAGATCACTGCTTGTAAGGTATGCGGAACCGCAAAGATGGAGTTCATCGATGGCTTCTCCAAGGGCCTTTCCTATGAGAGAACCGATCTTGATGAGTACAAGGTAACCGGTCTCGGAACCTGTACCGACGAGAATATTATAATTCCCGATGAGTACGAAGGTCTTCCTGTAACAGAGATCGGAGAGAAGGCGTTCTACGATTGCGACGGAATCGTATCTATAAAGCTTCCCGAGACTATTGTTAAGGTGCATGACAAGGCTTTTGCAGAGTGCGAGAGCCTTGAGAAGGTAGATATGTCCGATACCGTAGAGGTAGGAACCGACGTATTCCGCGGAAGTATCAAGGTAGAGATCATAATCAGACATATTCTTACTTACGTAGAGTACAAGGAAGCTACCTGCTATGAGCCCGGTAACATTGCATACTACTGGTGCGAGACCTGTAATATGTATTACGAGGATGCAGAGCAGACCGTAAGACTTTATGACGTTATAATCCCCAACGCACATTCCTTCGTTGACGGAGTATGTGAGAAGTGCGGAAAGGTTCAGGATGAGATCCTTATAGTATCCGTTGACACTATTGCTCATCTCGGTAGATTCCCCCTCGGAACTCTTGAGAACGCAATGGGCCTTCCCGAGAACATCAACGTATATACCGCGGACGGAGCAGTACATTCTCTTCCCGTTATCTGGGATCTTACTGGATACGACAAGAGTGTTGCCGGTGAGTATACTGTAAGCGGTATTATTCAGGCAGGCGAGTTCAGATTTGCCGAGGGCGTATCCAGCGTTCTCACCGCAGAGTTTGAGCTTCTTGAGTTCATGAAGGGAACTGCGGATATCATCTTCGTTCTTGACATTTCCGGCTCTATGGGAGATGAAATTAACAACGTAAAGAACAATATTCAGAGCTTTGCTCAGGCAATTGAGGATCAGGGCGTTAACGCTCGTTGGGCAGCTATTACTTACAGTGACCTTACCTGTTCGGGATACAACGAGCAGTCCCTGATAGTAAAGAACGGCGCTAACGATTGGTACACCTCCGCATCCGATTACAAGTCTGCGATAGGCAGTATATCTCTTGCAGGTGGCGGAGACGGTCCCGAGACCGCGATAGACGGCCTTATGCTTGCTCACACCCTTGATACCCGTAAGGATGCGAGAGTGTTCTATGTTCTTCTTACCGACTATTCCTGCAAGGTAACCAATAATTACGGAGTTGGAAGCCTCAGCGAGTGCGGAGCTATTCTTGCTGAAGACGGTGTAAACGTAAGTACTATCACTTCATCAGAATGGTTTTCTGAATATTCTACCCTTACCAGCCAGACCGGTGGTATTCAGGCTAACATTTACGGAAACTTTGCCGCTACTCTTCTTGATGAGCTCGTTCCCATCATTTACGGCGAGGTTATTGACTGATTTGTTTGCTTAACTAAATAAATAAGCCCGCATAAGGTATATCCTTGTGCGGGCTTTTACTTTGCATATAATTGCTTATTATGCAATATTTTAAAAATAAATATGCATAAATATGAATAAAGTATTGACAAACCCATATAAATATAATATAATAATAGCATGATCGCATTTACGGTCTTATAATAAGTATAAATAAACATTTCGGAGGAAAAGACAATGCTTAAGAAAATGAAGCTGCTTGCGATTTTGCTTGCAATCTTTATTTGCGTATTAGGTATTACCTCATGTGAGCTCCCCGATGCCAGCGGTTCGGGCGAGATAGTAGAGGATGATCCCAACGCAGAAGATCCCACAGATAAGGAGCCCGGTGAAGAGGCAAAGAGCTCGGTAGAGCTTATGTATTCCAAGGCGATCGACCTTGGCTACGAGGGAACCCTTGAGGAGTTCCTTGCACTTGTAAAGGGTGCTGACGGAGCTGACGGTCTCGACGGTCTTGACGGCGAGACTCCCTACATAGGCGAGAACGGCAACTGGTGGATCGGTGAATCCGACCTTGGTGTTAAGGCTGCGGGCAATGACGGAGTTGACGGAAAAGACGGTGTCAACGGTACTGATGGAAAAGACGGAGCTGACGGCCTTGACGGTCTTACTCCTTATATCGGTGAGAACGGCAACTGGTGGATCGGTGACGAGGATACCGGCGTTAAGGCTGAAGGTACCAATGGAATTGACGGTGTTGACGGCAAGGATGGTGCTGACGGTAAGGACGGTGCTGACGGTAAGGACGGTCTTACTCCTTATATCGGTGAGAACGGCAACTGGTGGATCGGTGACGAGGATACCGGTGTTAAGGCTGAGGGCATTGACGGTAAGGATAGCGTAGGAATTGCCGATATGGAGATCAATGCCGACGGTGAGCTTGTTGTTACTCTTACCGACGGAGAGGTAAAGAATCTCGGAAGCGTATGCGGCAAATCGGTAGGCGTTTCTGAAATCAGAATTACAGCTAAGAAAACTCTTCTTGTAACTCTCGGAAACGGAATTACGGTAGAGTCTGCACCCTTTGACGTCGCCTTCCACGGTTTTGTAAACGGTTTGAGCATCAACGCAGAGGGCGAGATGTATATTTATACCACTGTTGGTATTACCGAGAACCTCGGAAAGATTGATAGGGTATATGTAAACAATGATGGCGAACTTATTGTAGATTTTTTAAGCGGTGAAGAGCTTTCCTTTGGAAAGATTACCGGAGTTATGGATGAAGGCGATTACGGATCCGGTATCGAGAAAGTATATATTGATGAAAATAAACATCTCATTATTGAGATGACTAACGGTGACATTGTTGATTGCGGTGCTGTTATTGACGGCTGCAATCATGCTTGGGGCCCTGCATTTAATATGATCGAGCCTACTTGTGAGGTATTCGGACTTGATGCACGTGAATGTCAGACCTGTCACGAGCTTAAGCTCATACTGCTTTATCCCGAGCACACACTTGTTTCTGTTGATGGTAAAGAGCCTAACTGTCTTGAGGGCGGATGGGCAGCATATGAATATTGCGAGTATTGTGAATATACGACCTATGAGGAGCTTGATCCTAAGGGACACAGTGTGATTTTTGTAATAGATCCCGAACCCACATGTACCGAGGCGGGAATGAAATATGAAATTTGCGAGAATTGCCATGAGAAGTTTAGTGAGAACGAAATCGAGCCTCTGGGACATAATTACGTAGACGGTAAATGTAAGAACTGCCTCAAGTATGAGAGCGAGTTAATTCTTAAGGTGTATAATGATACACTGCTTGTTGAAGATGGTGTAGTTCCCGCACTTTACGTTTACGCAGAAATAATCAACAATGACGTTAATCCCAAGACTGTGCTTCTTTATAATGCGGATGGAAGTATGGCATCGGTTATGTACGATGACGGTTTATATTCTGTAAACGGTGACGAGTTTACCAATGACGGAGTATTTACTTGCATACTTAATCTGAGCGAAGAGAATGCAGAATATGGCTTCTACGCAATAGGTGATCACGTTGATGGCGCACTTGTATCTAATCAGATAACTATTAAAATTGTAACAGCTATTTCCGAAGAGCAGATCGACAAGATGGAAGAGGCTGACGATATAATCATTTCCGAAATTCTCGATAAGATCGATGATGAGGATGTAACCGAAGAGGAGCTTAAGGAGATTGCTGAATCCAAGCTTGAGGAAATGGTAGAGCTTGATTTGGTTGCCGCGGATTCCATTGTATACGACGATGAAGCGAAGACCTATACCTTTATGTACTCCTCCGGAGCTCTCGGTGCAATAGTTCTTGAAAGCCTTGAGCCCATTTCCGAGTCTGACTTCGTTATCGGAGATTTTGATTGGGAAGTTATTGATAACATCAGCGAGATAGACGCTGCTATTTACTGGTCTTACAATCAGCCTTGGGATATCGAGGAATATCGCAAGCCTTACTACCAGCAGCTCGAGGAGCTTTGGGAGAGCAAGGGTATGGATACTGCGGTCGACTGGGAAGTAACCGTTAACGATTATAAGAATCTCAGTGAATATGAGATCATTATTCTTTCGGCTCACGGTGCATACTATGAGTACAAGGTTGGAAATAGCAAGACTGCGAAGCTCCCCGGTATTATTTTGACCGAGAAGGCAACATGGGCAAAGGACCTTGCATATTCAAGCGACCTTAAGATGCACCGTATATCGAAGGTTTCCGTAGGCGGAACTACCACATATGCTATACTTCCTTCGTTCTGGACTTACTATTACGGTGAGGGAGCACTTGACGGTTCGTTCGTATTCTCTGAAAGCGAGGAATTCGTAGGCGTTGACGGAAGCGTTGACACAGTTATGGCTGACGCAATTCTTTCTACATCTGCCGAGAGCGTAATAGGCTTCTGCAATTCTGCTATGCCCGATTACAGCCGTGAATTCATGCAGGCTTATGTAAATGCTCTTATCAATGGCTATGCTTCCTATGATGCATTTGAGCTTGCTAAGGATATTTGTGGCGAGAACGATTATTATGAAGGACGAGAGCTGTTTGGAGCTACCGCATATCCCGTATTCAACGGTGAGAGCATAACCATCATTAATTCCGATCTTGAGAACGGCAGCTTTGAGGATGATGTAGATCTCGCAGGTTGGGAGAGCGAGGGTGACGTTCGAGTCATCAACAAGCTTGGAGAGGCTTATCCTACTGATGAATCTCAGATGGCTATTCTTACTACCGGTATAGGCTCCGGTACATCGGATTATGCCGAGGCAACTCAGGGAAGCGTGCTTTACCAAAGCTTCACTGTATATGAGGGAATCACTTATCTTAGCTTTGACTACAACATCGTTTCCGAGGAACCGATGGAATATGTAGGAAGCAGCTTCAACGACAAGTTCTATGCTGAGATCGTTGATGCGCACGGAAACGTGACGGTAATAGCTCAGGAGTCGGTAAATAACAGCACCTGGTACGAGATAACCGGCGTTAACTTTGAAGGTGGAGATACGACGTCCTACCATACCATGTGGAAGAACGTTACGGTCGACGTATCTGCGCTTCAGAATCAGATGATTACCATTCGTTTCGTAGTATACGACGTAGGTGATTCTATTTATGACACTGCGGCATTGATTGATGACGTAAAACTTGGATAAAAACCCAAAAACGGCTTATATGCAAATCTTGGTTTGCATATAAGCCGTTTTGCTCGATGTTATTGACATAAATGAAAGCGGGTTATCCCTCGTAGCCGACGAGCAAGCCACCCTCCTCTGCGTAGAAGGAGCAGAGACCGCAGGTGTGGCGTATCGTGACGGAGGCTTGGGAGAACTCGTTGAGTATAAGAGCCTCCAGAGCTCTTGCGGCTCTTTCGTTGCCGGCGTGGTGTATTCTTACTCTGCCGCCCTTGTAGCCTCTGTTTTTCATGTCGGAGAAAATGTGGTCGAGGGCATTTTTCTCACCCCTTGCTTTTCCGGTCATTTCAAGCGTTCCTTTTTCGCTGGCTACTCCGACAACTCGGATCCCGAGTACTCCGCAGAGCTTAGCTACTAAGGGATTTACTCTTCCGTTGCGGGCAAGGTTTGTCAATGACTGAAGCGCGAAGGAAAGGTGGGTGGTTTTTGTGTACGCACCTATTTCATTTTTGATCTGATCAAAGCTCTTCCCGTCGTCCATAAGCTGCCTGAGCTTCTCAGCAATCAGGGCACACTCGGGGCCTGCGGACAGACTGTCAATGACGAGGGCTTTGCCGCCCTTTTCTTCAAATGCCTTAGCGGCAGTGTTAGCACTGTTAAAGCTGCCAGAGAGACCGGAGGTGATCGTTACGCAGAATACCTCGTCCGCTCCCTCAAAGGCGGTTAAATAATCGTCGGGATTGGGGCAGGAGGAGTGAGATTTTCCCTTATACCTTTTCAGCTCCTCAAGCATTTTTGTACTGTCAAGATCTTCGTTATCAATATACTCACGCTCTGCGGTCATGATTTTCAGCGGAACTGCGGAAAGCTCTATGCCCGAGGTGCTGTTCAGATCGCTGGAGGAGTCGGTTATCAGTTTTCTTATCATGGTTTTCTCCTTGAAATGTGATCGTCCGTACCCGTAATAGGCTGTGCGGACCTTGGATATTATAACATATTAAACAAAATATGTCAAGATGTAAAATATCTGCCTTGGACGGGTGGATTTTGGATGATTTAAAGATTTTAAAAATTGTATTGACATTTTTAAGAAAATATTTTATAATATATGCGAAAAGCTATGACGAAGAGAGTAGCGGGGATGAAACCCGGCAGAGAGTCGGCGGTTGGTGCGAGCCGATGGTGAGTATTTCCCGTGAAGATCACTTCCGAGCTGCGTGTGTGAAGAAAGTAATGCACGCCGCCTGCTCTGCGTAAAAGTAGCACGTATTGATAGATGCGGCAAAAGGTGGTATATTCCGTTTCCGTTTTTCGGAGACGTTTTTTTATTTCGAGCCTTCCCTGTTGGGGAAGGGGAACCACGAAGTGGTGGATGAGGTCGGGCCGTAACGCTTAGGAAAAACCAAATCATTGAGTGAGGCAGAGCGTGAGTACATTTAACAACAATCCCGATTTGACGGATAATTCAAAAAGGCTTCGAAAAAATATGACGACAGAAGAGAAGCATCTGTGGTATGACTTTCTCAAGGGGTTGGGTATTACAGTAAACAGACAAAAGGTAATAGGCAACTATATTGTTGATTTTTGTATTTCATCGGTACGAATAATAATTGAGTTAGACGGATCTCAACATTATGAACCTAATGCCAAAACATACGATGAAATGCGAGACTGTTATTTAGTGGAACAAGGATATAAAGTTTTGCGATATACGAATTTTGATGTGAAACGCAATTTTGACGGAGTGTGCGAAGACATTTTAAAGCACATTGCGAGAAATGGGTGAGTTTTCAAGGGGAGACTCGGTAACCTCATCCACCGCTAAAGCGGTCCCCCTTCCCCAACAGGGAAGGCACATTTTTTGGAGACGGTTTTTTATTTGCTTGGCTAATAGCCTTCTCAAACACGCTTCGCCGGGGATGGCTAGTTGTTAGATAATAATTAAATTTGGAGATAGAAAAATGGAACTTTACGAAAAGGTGTCAACGAATCTGAATTTTGTTGACAGAGAAAAGGCGACCAGAAAATTCTGGGAGGAGCATGGAATTTTCGAGAAGAGTATCAAGATCAGAGAAAACTGTGAAAATTATACCTTCTACGACGGTCCTCCTACTGCTAACGGTAAGCCTCACATCGGTCACGTGCTTACCAGAGTTATTAAGGATATGGTACCGAGATACCAGACCATGAAGGGCAAGAGAGTTCTTCGTAAGGCTGGCTGGGATACTCATGGTCTGCCCGTTGAGCTTGAGGTTGAGAAGAAGCTCGGCATTGACGGCAAGGATCAGATCGAGAGCTACGGTCTTGAGCCCTTTATCGGTCATTGCAAGGAATCGGTATGGAAATACAAGGAGATGTGGGAGGACTTTTCCGGCACTGTCGGCTTCTGGGCTGATATGGACAACCCCTACGTTACCTATACCAACGACTTTATAGAGTCGGAGTGGTGGGCACTCAAGAAGATCTGGGATAAAGGCCTTCTTTACAAGGGCTTTAAGATCGTACCGTACTGCCCTCGCTGCGGTACTCCGCTTTCCTCTCACGAGGTTGCACAGGGCTACAAGACGGTTAAGGAAAGATCGGCGGTAGTTCGCTTCAAGTGCGTGGGTGAGGACGCTTACTTCCTTGCGTGGACTACAACACCCTGGACGCTTCCTTCTAACGTTGCACTTTGCGTTAACCCCTCTGACACCTATTGTAAGGTAAAGGCGGCTGACGGCTACACCTATTATATGGCTAAGGCTCTTCTTGATTCTGTTCTCGGCTCCCTTGAAAGAGAGGAGGGTACTCCCGCTTACGAGATCCTTGAAGAGATGAAGGGAATTGACCTTGAGGGCAGAGAGTATGAGGCTCTTTGGGCTTGTACTGCCGAGGCTGCGAAGAAGCAGAAGAAAAAGGCTCACTTCGTTACTGCCGACAACTACGTAACCATGTCCGACGGTACCGGTATCGTACACATTGCCCCCGCATTCGGTGAGGACGATAACAAGGTTGGAAGAAGATACGATCTTCCCTTCGTTCAGTTCGTTGACGGCAAGGGTGAGATGACTAAGGAGACTCCCTATGCAGGTCTCTTCGTCAAGAAGGCAGATGCTCCCATTCTCGTTGATCTTGAGAAGGAGGGCAAGCTCTTCTCCGCACCTAAGTTCGAGCACGATTATCCTCACTGCTGGAGATGTAACACACCTCTTATCTATTATGCAAGAGATACTTGGTTCATTGAGATGACCAAGGTTCGTGACAACCTTATAAAGAACAATAACACCGTAAACTGGATCCCCGAGAATATCGGTAAGGGTAGATTTGGCGACTGGCTTGAAAACGTTCAGGACTGGGGCCTTTCCCGTAACAGATATTGGGGTACCCCTCTTAATATTTGGGAGTGTGAGTGCGGTCACAAGCATTCCATAGGCTCTATCGAGGAGCTGAAGTCTATGTCTGACAACTGCCCCGATAATATTGAGCTTCATAGGCCCTTCATTGATGCGGTAACTATCAAGTGCTCCGAGTGCGGCGGTAATATGAAGAGAGTTCCCGAGGTTATTGACTGTTGGTTCGACTCTGGCTCGATGCCCTTCGCTCAGTGGCACTATCCCTTTGAAAATAAGGAGATCTTCGAGTCTCAGTTCCCCGCAAACTTTATTTCCGAGGGTGTTGACCAGACACGTGGCTGGTTCTATTCGCTCATGGCGATCTCCACTCTTATCTTCGACTGCGCACCCTACAAGAACTGTCTCGTTCTCGGTCACGTTCTTGACAAGGAAGGACAGAAGATGTCCAAGTCCAAGGGCAATGCGGTAGATCCCTTCGAGGCTCTTGAGCAGTACGGTGCCGACGCTATCCGTTGGTACTTTTACTCCAACTCCGCTCCCTGGCTTCCCAACCGCTTCTACGGTGAGGCTGTTACCGAGGGACAGAGAAAGTTCATGGGTACTCTCTGGAACACCTATGCGTTCTACGTTCTGTATGCTAATATCGACGGCTTCGATCCTACAAAGTACACGCTTGACAAGGCAAGCCTTTCGGTAATGGACAAGTGGATACTTTCCAAGCTCAACACAGCAGTTAAGACCGTTGATAATTATCTCGGTGTTTACAAGATCACCGAGGCTACAAGAGTTCTTGAGGACTTCGTTGACGGACTTTCCAACTGGTACGTAAGACGTTCGCGTGAGCGTTTCTGGGTTAAGGATATGCCTACAGACAAGGTAAACGCATATCTCACCCTCTACACCTCCCTCGTCACTATCGCGAAGATATCCGCGCCCATGATTCCCTTTATGACCGAGGATATATACAGAAACCTCGTTTGCTCGGTTGACAAAACCGCACCCGTGTCAATTCATCTTTGCGATTTCCCTGCTTACGACGAGGCTATGATAGACAAGAGCCTTGAAGAAAACATGGACGAGGTAGTCAAGGTTGTCGTTCTCGGAAGAGCCTGCAGAAACGCGGCTAACATAAAGAACCGCCAGCCCGTAGCTAAAATGTACGTAAAATCCGACAAGACCCCCGACGAGTCCTTCATATCTATAATCGCCGAGGAGCTTAACCTCAAGGCTGTTGACTTCACCGACAGCGTAAGAGATTTTACCACCTACTCC
>JAZRMT010000114.1:0-9603 GCA_045647805.1 Eubacteriales bacterium
TGTATTCGGTGATATTGCAAAAATGCCTCACCTTCTTATAGCAGGAGCTACGGGTATGGGTAAGTCGGTTTGCATCAACTCTTTGATGATCAGTATCCTTTACAAGGCTCGTCCCGACGAGGTTAAGTTCATAATGATCGACCCGAAGCAGGTTGAGTTCACTATGTATAACGGAATTCCTCATCTTCTCGTGCCTGTTGTTTCGGATGCGAAGCAGGCGGCGGGTGCTCTTATGTGGGCGGTTGAGGAGATGGAACGAAGATACAACATCCTTAACACTCAGTACGTAAGAAACGTGGATGCCTACAACGAAAAGGTCAAGGATGATCCATCGATTGGCGAGCCTATGTCGAGAATTGTTATCGTAATCGATGAGTTTGCCGATCTGATGCTTCAGGTTAGAGATCCCGTAGAAAATCTCGTAATGCGTATAGCGCAAAAGGCGAGAGCGGCGGGAATACATCTTATTATAGGTACTCAGAGACCTGCCGTTAATGTTATAACCGGTACGATAAAGGCAAACGTCCCCTCGAGAATTTCCTGTAAGGTTGCATCCAACACCGACTCGAGAACCGTTCTTGATGCGGGCGGTGCTGAAAAGCTGTTGAACAAGGGAGATATGCTCTTCTCCTTCGCTGGTGCTATCAAGCCTCTCCGTGTTCAGGGTGCTTTTGTCAAGGACTCCGAGGTTGAGTCTATTATGAAGTATCTTAAGCAGTTCAGCGACGGACAGAGCTACGATCAGAGCGTCATGGAGGAGATCGAAAGAGCGGCTCAGAAGTGTTCAAAGAAGGGCGGCTCAGGCGACGACCGTGACGACGATAGAGAGGAAGGCTCGGGAGAGGGCTATCTTAACGACCGCCAGTTCCTTGACGCTGTTGAGCTTGCAGTTAATTCGGGTAGAATAGCTACCTCGCTTATCCAAAGAAAGCTTTCAATCGGTTACGGCAAGGCGGCTAAATTCATTGACATTATGGAAGATCTTGGTATTGTCGGTGAGGGTAACGGACCTAAGCCGAGAGAGGTGCTTATTTCCGCAGACGAATGGCGAGAAAAGCTTGCCAGAAGTATGATCGATTAAATATTCGGAGATTTTTATGATTATTGTTTTACTCGCGGACGGCTTCGAGGAAATCGAAGCCTTAACCCCCGTCGATATGCTCAGGCGTGCGGGAATTAACGTAAAAACGGTAGGAATCAGCGGCAAGCTTGCCGTTGGATCACACGGAATTGCAGTAGAATGCGATCTCATTGCTGACGAAGTCAACATTTCCGAGGTCTCGGGGGCTATCTTCCCCGGCGGAATGCCCGGCTCATTAAATCTTGATGCATCTCCGTTTACCGATAAAGTAATCGAAGAGGTAACAAAAAAAGGCGGCAGACTTGCCGCAATATGTGCCGCACCTCTTGTTTTCGGAAGAAGAGGTCTTCTTACGGGTAAGAGGGCTACCTGCTACCCGGGATTTGAAAAGGAGCTTGTCGGTGCTGAGGTTACAGGAGAGGACGTTGTAACAGACGGAATATTCACAACAGCAAAGGGTATGGGTGTTTCACTTGCCTTTGCAAAGGAGCTTGTTTCCCTGCTCTGCTCCCCCGATAAGGCAAGGGAGCTTTCTGCCGGGATTATGGAATCTAAAACCGAAAAAGCAGAGTGCAACGAAAAAGTACAAGACGATACGAGCTATGCCAGCGACAAGCTTTTCCTTGAGGCGGTCAGACTTACCCTTACGAGCGGCAACGCTTCAACCGCCCTTATTCAGCGCAAGCTTTCGATAGGCTACGGCAAAGCTGCCAGATTTATCGATCTCATGGAGAGCCTTGGTATCGTTTCGAAGTTCAAGGGAGCAAATGAACCACGCAAAATCCTCACAACCCAAGAGAAATGGGAACAAAAGCTTAAACAAATAAATTAATCAACTTTCAAATGCAAAAACCTCGTTTTTCGAGGTTTTTGCACATAATTATTTACTTTTTAACAGAAAAGCGAGACAAAATGGAAAACAAATCGAAAGAAAGATTTATTGCATACAGATGTCCCGAATGCCTTACGGCAACCACGGGTTTGATTGGCAAATTTGCTCTCAGTGCCGGACTTTTAAGGCTAAAATGCGGCTGCGACAAGGGATCTATGCTTGATATCAGTGCGAGCAACGACGGAAAAATCAAGCTTTCTGTTCCCTGCATTTTTTGCAAGCAGAACCATAGCTACATTGTGAGCGAGGCGGTCTTTTTTGACCACAGCAAATTCTCATTAAGCTGTCCGTACTCCGGAATGGATATTGCTTTCCTCGGTTCGGAGGAGGATATCAACGAAGAGCTTTCACGCACAGAAAAGGAGATCTCTCAGCTTCTCTGTGGCTTTGAGGCAAGCGATATCAGCGATATCCAGCCGGTTGAAATGAACGAGGATGAGATACTTCCCGATCCCGGTGTTTATGATACTATCAGATTTTTACTTAAGGATCTTGAGGATGCCGGGGCAGTTTCTTGTCTTTGTAACAACGGTAAATACGATCTTCGCTTTACATCACACGGTGTTCAGGCGTTCTGCGAAAACTGCGGTGCTACCTTCGATTTTAATGCGACAAGTCCAAGTCTTGCCGAGGAATATCTTTCGCTTAACGAGCTTAAGCTCAGTTGATCAAATTAATCCGTAATATTTAAGTATTCCCCTATATATTCCGGTTGAAAACAGATACGGTGAGTTTGCCAGAAGATCGGCATCGTAGGGATTGGATATAAATCCCATTTCCACCAGGACTGCGGGCATTTCGGTTTCTTTCAGTACATAGAGCCCCGGACGGTAGACGATTCCTCTGTTACGTAGCCCTGTCGTAAGTGTCAGCTGCTCCAGGATATTAGTTCCGAGATCATAGGCTACGGTAGAGCTCGGGCCGTATATCAATCCTTCGTTGCCGGTTGCCGCAGGATTTTCTGCCGCATTATTATGAAGTGACAGGAAAATATCGGCATCCCATTCGTTAGCCTGGTTCACTCTTTCCACAAGGCTCGTCGAATTATTAGTTCCGAGAATCGTATCCTCGGTAGGTCTTGAAAGTCTTGGTTCAAATTCGGGATTTGTCAATAACAGATTATACAGTCTTCTGCCAATTTCATAGGTCAGATCCTGCTCGTAATAGCCGTTTCCCTCTGCGCCGGTATTAAATCCGGAGGGATTATGGCCTTGATCTATATATATTTTTATTGCCATTTCTACTCCATTCTTGCATAATCGGACATAGAATGCCGTTTATGTTTTACTTAATTTCAGTTTATGCTAAAGGCGATTTTTTGTTATGAATGAAATGAAAAGATTGCTCAGCTTCGTCAGACGTGCCGTCGATGATTACGAGCTTATTGAAGAAGGGGATAAAATTGCTGTCGGAGTTTCCGGCGGCAAGGATTCGTTGGCTCTTTTGTCCGCACTTGCCGAAATGAGACGATTCTACCCTAAAAAATACGACGTTGTCGCAATTACTATTGATATGGGCTTTGAGGGCGGCGATTTTTCTCCGATAAAGGAGTTCTGCGATTCGCTTAACGTTCCTTATATAATTGAAAAAACCGATATTGCAAAGATAATCTTCGACGTGCGAAAGGAATCAAATCCATGCTCGCTCTGTGCAAAGATGCGTCGCGGATCGCTTCACAAGGCGGCGGTGGACAACGGCTGTAATAAGGTCGCTTTAGGGCACCATTTTGACGATGCAGTCGAGACCTTCATGATGAATCTGTTTTTCGAAGGAAGGCTCGGTTGTTTCTCCCCAAAAAGCTATCTTTCCAACAGAAAAATTACGCTTATCAGACCGCTTCTATATGCAACCGAGAAGGATGTGGTTTACTTCACGAATAAGCGACAGATTCCTGTGGTTAAAAGTCTCTGCCCCGAGGATCATGCAACCGAAAGACAGAATATGAAGAAGCTCCTATCCGAGCTTGAAAGAAACAACAAGGGGCTCAGACACCGTATTTTCGGTGCAATGTGTAAGGGGGAGATAGACGGTTTTAAAATATGCGGAAGATACCCCGATGCGGGAAAGCTTGAGGAATAATTTCTACATATTATATAATATATAAGGAGAGTTTTGGCGGTCAGCCGTCAAAACTCTCCTTTTTGGCAAAAAAGAACAGAGCCGAAGCTCTGTTCTTTTCTTATTAGCTTAAATTATTCTGCGGAAGCAGGAGTGAACTCGATAGTGATATCGTATTCACCCGAAGCCCAATTGTTAGTACCTACTACGATAAAGATAATATCATAGGAGGAAACTTCCATTGTATCAACAGCGGGATTCTCAGCATTGGTAAGCTCATCAGCCTCAACTCTGTCATTGTAAACAGAGGTGCTAAAATTCTCGATGGAGAAAGCAGCAACGGAAGCGGTAGAGGAAACCTTAAGAGTACCGTCAACGGTGGGAACGAATAGGTAGTAAACGCAACCTTCGGGAAGAACGGAAAGATCAACGTTTGCGGTATAAACGGTTACATCCTCGGTAACCTCAATAGCATTGTCTCTGCTAGCACCTGCAACAGGCTCAACAAGAGTAGCCATTACAGTAGTAGCCATTTCAGCATTATTGTTGGTGATGGAGAAGTAGATCATACCGCCGTCAAGCATCATATTACCTACGAAATCAATCTCAAGGTTTCCTGTCATCATATTAGGAGTAATGTACTGAACTCCGTACTGAACAGCTACGTCCCAGTTACCGGTGATAGAAAACTTTTTGGTACCGTTAACTCTAACTACGAAATTCATGGTCTCACCGGCGGGAATCTCAACAATATATCCCTCGAAGGTACCGCCGGCCATAGTCATGGTGGTGTAGAAATTATCCAGAGCATAAGGACCAGCCGTGAATAACGCATTGATCTCCTCATCGTTCACATCGTAGGATACAGAGGTGTATCCGGCAGGAACGGTTGCGGTAACGGTATAGAAATTAGCGGGAAGCTCAACGGAAACCTTACCCTCAGCATCGGTGGTAGCGGTAGCTACTACATTACCCTCAGCATCGGTGAAGGTAACGGTCTCGCCCTCAAGAGCAGAACCGTCTTGTGCAAGAACCTCTGCGGTGTATGTAACCTTACCGGTGAATGCAACGTCAAAATCAACTTTACCGGACTCATAGTTGTTGGTGGAAACAACGATCTGGACCACGTCGTCCTTAGCAACAGCGAGCTTAATAACAAGAGGATTCTCCTCGTTGGTATACTCGTCAGCATCAGTAATGTCAAGGAACTTACCGGAAGTGGTGTTTCCAACGGAGAAGCTTGCATTTGCCGCGATGGTGGAGATCTTGATTATGCCATCCTCGGGAGCAATAAACTTGTAGAAGACCGCACCGGAGGGAAGAATTTCAAGATTAACGTCAGCGGTATTGGTCTCACCGACGTTAGCTTCAAGTGCGTTTTCCCACTCCATGCCGGGAACGTTAGCCTGAATCTGAGCATAATAGGTCGCATCGTTCTCTGCATCGTTATTAGTGATCGAGAAGTAAACGAAGTTACTATACTCGTCAGCAGTCTCAAGGAGAAGAGTAACTACAAGGTTACCCCACATATCCATAGCTGCATCAGAGCCGGTGTAATTGAAGGACGCACCGTCTGCACCCATAAGGGTAAGAGTGGTGTCATAGCTAATCTTGAGCATATAGTAGTAGGTTGCACCTGCGGGAACGTCTACTTTAAGAGCAGAGCCGCCGGGCATAAACTGCGTGGGAAGCATTGCGAAGTTGTAGGGGAATGCGGAAACGTAAGCGTTACGCTCGCCTTCAGCAAGGATAACATTTTCAGTATTGTATCCTGCGGGAATGGTAGAAGCTACGGTGTACTCACCCTCAGGAAGAAGAGTCTCTACCTTACCTGCAACATCGGTAATAAGATTTGCAACTACATTGCCCTCTGCATCGGTAATGGTAACGGTCTCGCCTGCAAGAGGATTGCCGTCTGCACCATTAACCTCAACAACATACTTATAAAGTGCAAGAGAATCAATGTCAAGCTCAGCGGCTACGTACTTGGTTACTTCCATCTCTTCAGAGAACTCTTCACCGGTGTAGGGATTGGTACCGGTAACAACTTCAACATTGGTAGAGGTTGCTGCTACTGAAATATAAATGTCTACATAGGGCTTAACATCGAACTGAACGAATGCAGCACCTTCGTTAGCATCGGAATATACGGTGCCGTCGTTAATTGCAATTAAGTTATTCTCGTTATCGCAAAGAAGGAAGATACGTCCGTTGAAGGTAGGAGTCCACTTGTACCATATAGCATTGCCTTCCTCGTTCTCCTCAAGAGTTACAGTATCAAGATCTGCGATATCATCAAGAACGATAGGATTATAGTAGGAACCAAGAGGAGCTACAAGGGCTGCGAATATTTCCTTATATTCTTCAGCTTCCTCATCATCGGATGCATAACCGATAGCGAAGCAAATATTGAAGGAATAATCCTCAACAAGAGCAACCTCGAGATGGCCATCCTCCTCATCAGGATAGTAGGTCTCACCATTGTAGATTACGAAAGCATCAGCATCGTCAATAACGATGGTTCTGTTATCAGCCATCATTACAGAGTACCAAATAACAGTGCCGTTAGCAAGCCAAGGATAAAGCTCGGTGTCCTCGGGACGGATGGGATTGTTCTCAGAATAGCCCTCGTTGTCCATGATCTCTACCTCAAATACATCGGTAGGAATATCAATCTCAAGCTCGGTAGCATAATTGTTATCGCCAACGAAGAAGGTAGCGATATACTTTCCTGCAAGAACCTCAAGAGTTACCTTACCCTCTGCATCGGTAGTACCGGTAGCAACAGCCTCATCCCAATCGTAATCCTCAATCTCGGCATTCCAAGCATAGAGAGAAACGAAAACTTCAGCGAAGGGAGTATCGTCGTATGCAGACTTAGCAACGAAGGTATAACCAACGGGCTTGCTAAGCTCGATAGCACATACGCCTTCAGCGGTGAACTGATACTTCTGAGACTTATCGAAAACGTATCCGGCAGGAGCATTCTCTACAATAACCTCCCAAGTACCCTGGGTGAGAGAGAATGCAAGAGTACCGGTCTCGTCGGTCTGCTTGGAAAGAGTGCTCTTACCGTCAGTAATTCTGATATCTACACCGGAAACGATGTTACCCTGGTCATCTCTTACAACTACAAGGTATGTATAGTTCTTGGGAGTAGTGTCGGTGGGGAAATTGTTAATACGGCACTCGCAGTCATCGGGACAATGCTCAGGCGCACCGGGCTCATCGTCGGGCTCTCCGCCTTCGTCCGCACGGCACTCGCACTCGTCAGGACAGTGGTAATCATCGGGAATATGATTTATGTCCTCCTCACGACACTCACAATTGTTGGAACAATGGTAACCATCGGGAATGTCTGCGAGATCCTCGTCGCGGCACTCGCAATCAGCGGGGCAATGCGAATCATCGGAATTTTGATTGTCTTCGTCCTGGTCCTCGTCGTCTTCGTTCTTGTCATCTTTGTCATTCGTCTCATCCGTCGAGCCGCCGGGAAGGGTGCAGGAAGCGAAGGA
This sequence comes from Eubacteriales bacterium, assembly GCA_045647805.1. Taxonomy (GTDB): domain Bacteria; phylum Bacillota; class Clostridia; order Oscillospirales; family CAG-272; genus UBA1740. Next base: position 7,547 of record JAZRMT010000114.1, read on the forward strand.
GAAGGTGACACAAGCAAGAAGAGACATCGTAAGAACGAGCAGGAGAATCTTCTTTAAAGTGTTCATAAAACCTCCAAATAAAAATATTTATTTCAAGATACCCAGAACACATAAAACGGGCACCTTATATTACCAACATTATAACACCTAAATTATCAATTTTCAAGGGTATTTTTAAAAAAAACGAATAAATATTTACATATTATTTTTTGTTATATTTTTTTATGTTTAAATTGGACAAAAAAATCCCGGATTTTCTGTACAACCTGTCAAAAACCCGGAATTTTAAAATTATTAAATTAATCTACGGTTATCTCTGCTACTCTGTTTGCATCGAAAGGAACGTAGTCATCGCTTGTATTGATCTTAGCCTTCCATAGAGGATTTTCCTCTATTTCATAAGTAGCTATACCGTTCTCATCGGTGGTTTTCTGCGAAAGGCACATCCCCCCCTCTTCACAGATCTGAACAGTAGCTCCCGCAACGGGATTTCCGCTTCTGTCCACTACCTTAATAGTATAGGTGACAAGATCTTCATTTGCATCGGAGGACGTAATACTAAAGATGGCGGTCTTGGAGCTATCAAACTGCTTAACGTCAGAGGTGCTGAACTCATAACCATCAGCCTTTGCTATCATAGCGGTATAGGTCTTCCCTGCCTCGCCCTCAAAGGTTGCGACGCCGTTAGCATCGGTAGTAAGCGGCTTGGGAGCGCTGCCTCCCATAACCATCACGAGCACGCCCTGTACACCAACCTCACCGTTCTGTACCTTTACGGTATAGGTCAAAGACTGATTATCGCTGTCGGAGGCACCGCCGTTGTCAGTGTTACCGTTGTCTCCATTATTGTCGGTGTTGTCATTGTTTGACGAATCGTCATTTTTATCGCTGTCATCGACATCTTCCTTCTTATCGCAAGCGGCAAGAGAAAAGACAAGTATGAATGCGAATAAAAGCATTAAGAATCTTTTCATTTTCTTCTCCTATTTAGTTTTTTCTTATTATATCATTTCAGGAGCCAATTTTCAATAGTTTTTTAAAATTTAGAGGAGGTTCAAACATTTTTCATATATTTTTTGTTTTTTGCATTCGAGAAAAACAGAGATTTCGGGAGCTTTTGGGAGATTTCGGGAGGTATGAAAATCTAAATCATTTTTTTGAAAAAAATATTAAAAAAAGCATTGACAATGGGATTTTTATGTGCTATAATATACGGGCTTGAAAAAAAGGCTCGCACGACCTAAGTGCGGAAACTAAATTACGGAGGAAACAAAAATGTCCACATTCATGGCAAACGCTAACAACATTGAGCGTAGATGGTTCGTTATCGATGCGGCTGGTAAGCCCCTCGGTAAGACCGCTGTTAAGGCTGCTGATATTCTTCGCGGCAAACACAGACCCGAGTTCACCCCTCATGCAGATTGCGGTGAGTTCGTTATCATCGTGAACGCAGCTAAGGCTGTTCTCACCGGTAAGAAGCTTGAACAGAAGTTCTACCGTCACCACTCCGGTTACATCGGCGGTCTTAAGGAGATCAACTACAAGACGCTCATGGCAACCAAGCCCGAGAAGGCTATGGAGCTTGCAGTTAAGGGAATGCTTCCCCACAACTCCATTGGCGACAAGTCCTTCACCCGCCTTCACGTATATGCAGGCGCAGAACACAAGCAGGCTGCTCAGCAGCCCATCGCTGTAGACTAATAAGGGAGGAAAAGTAGAATGTATACAAGTGCTAAGCCCTATTTCTACGGAACAGGCAGAAGAAAGAAGTCCGTTGCTAGAGTTCGCCTTTACCCCGGTACCGGCGCAATCACCATCAACGGCAGAGATATCAATGATTACTTTGGTCTTGAGACCATGAAGCTCATCGTTAACCAGCCCTTCGGCGTTACCGATACTGTTGGTAAGTTCGACATCGTTGCGAACGTTACCGGTGGCGGTTTCTCCGGTCAGGCAGGTGCTATCCGTCACGGTGTAGCTCGTGCGCTTCTCTCCGCAGATGAGACCTACAAGAAGTCGGATCGTAGCCATGTCGTTCTGTGAGGCAAGGAGTTGGA
>JAZRMT010000115.1:0-4911 GCA_045647805.1 Eubacteriales bacterium
TACCGTTGAATTCCGAGTTGATCATCTTGGCGAAGCGGGAATTTACAGATTCTCCCTTGCCTCTCCCGGATACTTCACCTATCACGAAAGCACCGTCAGCGGAGCAATTAATAAGATAATTGCAGGCGGAATTGACGTTGAGCTTAATAAAGAAGACGGAATTTACAGAGAAAAGCGTACCGACGGAAGAGACGGATCTATTCTTTACGCTGATTTTACACGTCCTACTCCCATTTTCGGTAAGACTCTTGAGGAAATGATTGAGGCAAAGGCCTTCGATTTCAGACTTAGTGAAGAAGATCATTTTCTTCTGCGTTGTCTTGAAAGTAATGAAGGCGACATAGAGATCACAAAGGCGGAGTTGCTTGCAAATTTCGGAGAAGAATACTATGCGCTTTATAAAGTTGACGAGGTCCTTGCAGGCATCTATCACGGTGACGGTGAGAATCTGACTGCCAAGATAACCGAGCTGTATGCCGAAGGAAAGATCGATAACGGTGACGGCGAAGGCTCCGAGATGAACGGATGCGTAATCGTAACCGAGGAGCTTGCCGAGATACTTCAGATGCTTATGGATAAGTATACCTTTGAGGGCGTTGAATACTCCTGGACCAAGCTTTGCTACTACCATGAATACTTCGGTCCCGAGGTTGAATGATTAAATGATAAATGAATAAAAGATACCGCCGCATCGGCACGCTGCTCAGTTAAGAGTAATACGCTGATGTGGCGGTATTTGTAATTAATTTTTTATATTTAGTCACTTAGAGTGCTGTTAAGCCTTCTTCTGAAGCTCTGCAAGAATCTTCTTTAAGAGATCCTCGGTAGTGGGATTTGCCTCTCTCTCGAGTCTTGCCGCTTCTTCTTCCTCTGCCTTCTTCTGTGCAGCCGCCTCTTCTTCAGCCTTCTTCTTGTTCTCGAAGTATGCGGAAACGGCAACCTTGTCGGTGATCTTTATGCCGTTTGCACGAAGTTCCTTACGCTCGGCTCTGGTAAGAACTCCGTCAATAACTCTTGCGCCGAACTCTCTGTGTTCTTCTCTGAACTTGTTGATTATCTTCACGATAACGAACAGTACGAAAGCGACAATGAAGAAATTCAGCACCGCATTGATGAACGCTCCCCAGTCGATGTATATCGACTGTGCAAGATCGATCTCGTTTGTAACCGCACCGGCTTCGTCTACCTTGTAGACCGGATCTCCGAGGAAGGTGTATATCTCGGTGAGAGAATCCTTTCCGAAAACAAGAGTAAGAAGCCAATTTATGATAGGCTTAAGTATGTTGTTGGAAAGACCGTTTACAATCGCCGTGAACGAGCTACCAACGATAACACCGACTGCCATATCAACTACGTTGCCGCGTGTTATAAATTTTTTGAACTCTGCAAAAAACTTTTTCATGCTGTTCTCCTTTAATGATTATTGTCCGAAAATGTCATATCGGATGAATATATTGTACTATATAATCACGTTTATGTCAAGATGTAAGAAATATTTACCGCTTACAAAAGCTTTAAAAGAGCCTTCTTGATTTCTTTCATACCCCTCTTGCTCGGATGCCCCGAAAGCTTGTCCAGCTTCTCAAATTTTATATAAGTCAATCCGTAGTGACGGCAAATCTCCTCAAATCCGTCCCTCACCTCGTCCTTTATATCGCAATTGATAAGCGGAATTATTCTCGAATAGGGCGAGGCTGTTTTGAACTTCGCTAAAAGAGCAGAGAAGGCGGGGAGGATCATTCTTATATCCTCTTCGGTAATTCCTTCGTACTTGATCTCACCGATAGGAGAGTCTATCCAGGAGTCGTTAGTGCCTCCGAAAACGAAAACAGTATCGATCCTATTATCCTCAAAGAAGCCGTCCCTTATCATTCTGTCGGCTCGGAGATTAAAGTGCGTGCCGGGTATTGACTCACGCTCCGTCGAGCATACGGTCGAGCCGGAATAGCTGTCGTTAAGGATCAGAGTTGAACCCGTTTCCTTCATAAGCATATGCCACCAGGTGTCACAAACGTCCTTAACGTCGGTTTCGGCACCGCTACCGCCGCCCTGAGGATACCAATAAGCATACCCCTCGGGATTAAATCCACAGAAGGTAGAATAGCTGTCACCGATAATAAGTACATTTCCAAATCCCTTCATAATATAAAACCTCGCTTTTCTAAATACTACTGTTATTCTACACCACTTTACATCGTATGTCAACCGATTTGTAACCAAAAGCCAAGTGATACTGACAGATTTTGTTACGTATCTGCTCGTTTTTATTTTATTCTTTTACGAATATTGACAAACACCGATCACTGTGGTATTATGATTTATGAAAATGAACTTTTAGGGGAAAATCTCATGGAAGAATTCTTCAAAAAATACGGGATAGATCAACAGCTCCCGGGGATGAGTGAATACTACGGGCGCGCAAAGGCGGAATACGAAAGATGCGGTGATAGCATAATGGACTTCGAGAGGTATCCTGCCTTCAAGGAGCTTAAGGAAGAGGTTCGTCGGATAAGAGACGAGCTGCTTTGTGATCCGGATAACGTTGTATATGCCTATCTTTTGAATTCAGCCATTAAAGCGAGGGATATGGAGGCAATTGCCGCCCTTTCCCATCCTAAGAAAAACGAGGAGAGCGAGCTGTACGACACGCTTCCTTTGTTCTCGCTTCTCTACGAGCTTCCCCGGGTGGTATCGGCTCACAGATTGAGAAGGGTTCCTACCGATGTTACCGAAGCGACCATAGGTATGTTCGAGAATCAGGTGGGCGATTATATCAGCCTTTACGGCAGGATAGGTATATCTGCATACGTGTCCTGGATGCTCAAATTTATAAGCTGCAAAATGATTCGCGTCGGCAGGTTTAATGTTGAAATATGTAAATATAACTGTCCATTTGATGCATTTTCTGATGGAAATGAGCTTAGGATCATGCCAAACGGAGAAAAGTTTCATAAGAGCGGACAGGTTTTCGGGAGTGCAGATTGCGAGGACGAAGAGGGATCGTTCTTTGGTAGCATTATAGAAACAGAGGAGTCTTACAGAGGGCTTACTGTCTCTTCGGGACTTGTGAAAAAACGAGAAGAATGTCTAGACAGATCAAGGTGGAAAAGGGTACTGACAAGGGGAGATACCGTGGTCAGCGTACATATTCCCACAGGCGGTGCGATGCCGCCAGAGACTGTTGAAGCCGATCTCAGACGGGCAGAGGAGATAATCACGAGTTGCTTTACAGACTTTAACTTCTTCTACTGCTCAAGCTGGCTTCTTGACCCGGGGCTTAAGGCTATTACGGGCAAGGCAGGTAATGTAACCGACTTTGGTGACAGATTCCTTCGCTTCCCGATGAAAAGCTCGGGAAAAGACGTTTTTGAATACGTATTCGGTACGCTCAGCGAGACCGATCCCGATATGCTTGTACCTAAATCCTCCTTTGCAAAGGCGATAAAGGAGCATCTTAGGAGTGGTGGTAGGGTATACGGCGCCTCTGGAATCATGCCGAAATTCAGACGTCCGGATGAAGCTCTTATACCTATGCCGCTACATCTTGTAATTGACGACCTTGGCTGGTTCTGCGGTGAGGATGACAGAAAGAACGGAGGCCCGTCGAGAAGCGGTATGCCCAGGCGTCACGTTGCCGAGGATTACGCCGCTATCAATAAGCTCGGCGAGGCGCTTGATATGCGCATAAGCTGTGCCTTCGTTATTGGAGAATGGGATCCCGACAACCGTCTGCTTGAAATTCCCCACCTCTCAAAGTACGGTGATAAATGGGATAATGCCGCCTATCTTGATAGGGAAGAGATGGAGAGAATAGTTGCGGTTATAAACTCTTCCCCCTATTTAGACCTTAACGTTCACGGTCTTCTTCACGGCTATTATATGGACGGGGTTGACAACGTTGATATATCGGATTATTATTACCTTATAGATAAAGAACTGTATATGACAAGCGAGTCCGAAATAAAGCTTCGTATCGGTAAATTCCGTGAGCTACTCGATCATTACGGTATAAAAAAGAGCACGGAAAGCTTTGTTCCTCCTTGCTTTGCATACAGATGGAACGAGCTTTCGAGAGTGCTTTCGACTCTTGGCATCAAATATATCTCCACTATATTCAATTCGATGAGGTGCGACGGCGAGAAGCCCATTTCTGTCGGAATGGAGAACGGCATCGTTACCTTTGATCGAAACAACAACCTTATTCCTTGGAACGAGTGCAATAGTTGCTTTGAGGATCTTCCTACGGCAGAGGGGATCTTCGGCGCTCATTGGCCTAATTTCCTTCATCCCGACTCCGAAAGGAATGGGGAGGTCGTGGAGCGTGCCGTCAGGTACTTCCGCCGCTGTGCGGAAAGGTACGGTATCGTGCTTTCTAAGGGGATAGAATTTGCGGCTAGACAGTCCCTATATCACACTTATGCCAAGGTGGAGCTTGATGGTGGAAGGATGAGTATAGATGTCCGTTCTCTTTCGGGGACTCCGGCGGAGGGTAAGCCCTTTATTATCAGCAGCAAAGCTTTTCCCGTGAGAGTCGAGGGAGCACGCATTCGTCCTTATGAAAAAAAGACTGATTTTACAAGCTATGAGCTAACACCCGAGGGGGATACTGTCATAATATATTTTGAATAAAAATTAAGGTTGCCACGTTCGGTCAGATCAGGTTTACTCGGAGTTTTGGCACACCTTTCTCATCGGCATAGCATATATTGAACCCCGCTGCTACGGCGGGGTTTTCGTGATATAAAAAAGCACTCTGTAAAAGAGTGCTTTAAATTATAAGCCTTTTGTCTACAATTAGTTGGAAATGTAGGGAAGAAGAGCCATCTGACGTGCTCTCTTGATTGCGGTAGTAAGAGCTCTCTGATGAAGAGCACAGTTACCGGAAACACGTCTGGGGAGGATCTTCGCTCT
>JAZRMT010000116.1:0-6991 GCA_045647805.1 Eubacteriales bacterium
TATCGAATATCTTCCAAGCGCAGTTTAACTAAAACAAAAAAAGAGCAGACGAATCTGCTCCAAAGAACTAAATATTAAGTAAATACAGGCAAAAAAATATCGAGTGTTCCTAACATCAGTTATGAACACTCGATATGGTCGGAGTGACAGGATTCGAACCTGCGGCCTCATGGTCCCGAACGCTAAAATGCCGATTTTTTCCTTACTCTACAAGGCTTTTCGGGACTTTTGTGTCCGAAAACGGTGCTTTCGGGTGCTCTTGGAAGCACTGTTTCCACGTAGTCCGAAGCTGTAGATGGTCAAAACTGTGGTCAAGCCACAACTCTACCACAAATCACCGCCGCGAAAACCTCTGTCGTCACTCCTGTGACATATTCTTATTAGCGGAAACATTATACCATAAATCCACGGAAATGTCAAGGATACATATCCGTGGATTTTGTAACGCCGAGAAACTTCTCACAACACGCAAAAATTGCATCACTGTAGTCAAAGAAAAAGTCCGTTGAAAAACGGATTTCTTTTTAGACATCTTATATTTCTAAATCGAAATAAACCTCTTGCAAATTCTCTCAATTTATGTTATAATATATCCGTTAAATTCAAATTTGGAAGGTATGTTATGACCGTAAATTATAATAAGCTTTGGAAAAAGCTTATTGATTTGGAGATGAGCAGAACGCAGATGCGACTTAAAGCAGGCATTTCCACAAAACAACTTGCCAAGCTCGGCAAAAATGAAAATGTTAATACCGAAATTCTCGTGAAGATCTGCGAGGCGCTCGGCTGTAATGTTGACGAGATTATGGATGTCGTCGAACAAAAGGAGGACACCGTATGATACGAATTGCAGTGTGTGATGACGAGAAAAAATACTTGGATAAGTCTGCGACGCTCCTTTCGGAATATGCAACTGCGCGAAACACTCGCTTTTCGGTGGAGCAGTTTGAGAATCCCTCTGACTTTTTAGATAAGCTTGACAAGGGTGAGAAGTACGATATATACCTTCTCGATATTTATATGCCCGGCTTGACGGGTGTGAGTATCGCAACAGAGCTTCGCAGAAGAAACGATGAAAGCCCCGTGATCTTTCTGACATCCTCGCGCGATCATGCCGTGGAAGCGTTTGGTGTGGGGGCTACCCATTATCTCTTGAAGCCTTACACCAAGGATGACTTTTTTGCGGCGATGGACAAGGCGATGCACAGCACCCTACAAGGCAAGCCCAAAACGGTACTGATGAAAACGGTAAATGGATATCATAATATTTCGATATCCAAGATAATTTATTGTGAGTCTGCCAACCACAACCAAACAATATGCTTTGTAGATGAACAGCCTACCTCGGTGCGCATCTCGCAGGCAGAGCTTTGGGAGAAGTTATCTCCCTTCGGTCAGTTCTACCTTTGCGGAAAAACTTATATTATCAATCTTGAGCATATTGAAAAAATACTGTCGGACACGGTGGAAATGACAACGGGTAATTGCCTTGCTGTTCCAAGAAGAATTTTGCCCGCACTCAAAAACGCCTATATGGACTATTTAGTAATGAGGTGATGAAATGGATGCTCTTACATGGCTTTTACTGATATTGTCTGCGCTTTCCCACGTTGGTATGTCCATTTTCTTCGCCAAACCCAGATATAATAAACTCATTACTGCGCTGATATGGCTTGTATATGCTGTGGTGTTTTTGATATTGCCCCCTACAACGCCTAAGCTCAACTACACGTTAATGCTTCTCCTTAACGCCGCATTGTTCTTCGTTTCGACGAAGGGCAAGCCGATTGAAAAAGGTTTTTTATTTATCAGCTACACCTGCATTTACACCGCATTTGGCGGCTTTGCTGCCTTTATCTCATCCAAGGAAATGCACATTGTCCTTAAAATTGTACTCATGGTGTTGATTATGGCGGTTTTGCAAGTGCTCCTCTACGTTATTATTCTTCCGAAGTTTAAGAAGGTCAGCGTTTATATTGATAAGGGCTTTGGCAAGTATTACGCTATCGTAATTGCCTTTTTGGTGGTGACCGCTCTACAGACCATTTATATAGATGGCGGTACTTCCACCCATAATGGCAGATTTCAGATATTCGTAGCCACAACAGCGGTATTTTTCGTAACTTATGCCGCATTGTTTTCAAGCCTTAAGGATATGGTGGAGCTTGCCAAGGAGAAACGCAAGCAGATCCACACCGAGCTTCTCGAAACACAGGTGCAGGCACAGGAAAACGAGGTGGCGTGGGCAAGAAAAAGCTATCACGATATTCGTCATCACAACGACGCTATCTTGGCTTTGGCTAAGACGGGGGATCTTGATAGCATTGTCCGTTATCTTGAAAAGCAAAACGTAGAAATGGATGGTCAACACGCAGAGCGTTTTTGCGAAAACGAAACGATCAACAACGTGCTTCGTGTGTACAGGGCCAAAGCAAAAGCAGCGAATATTCGATTTAGCACCGATGCTGCGGCGAAAAAAGAAACCCCCGTTTCCTCCCACGACCTTGTGGCGATTCTTGCCAACGTGGTTGAAAATGCTCTCCACGGAGCTATTGAGTCAAGCGCTGATGAACCCATGATCTCGGTGAACATTTACTATAAAGCCAAGAAAATGGTTATCGTTTGTGAAAACTCCTGCCACCTCTCCTTGGAGTTTGTTCCCGATATGCCGCTTGAGCTGTGGGGCGTAGGAATTCACAGTATCGTATCCACAACAGAAAAGTATGGTGGCACTTGTCGTTTCACCGCGCAAAACGGAGTGTTTAGAGCAACCGTTGCGTTCACATCTTAATACTTTTGAACGGATCCCCCGAAGGAATTTTCGGGGGATTTTTTTGCGTTTACCTACCAATTACGCCAAATTTGCTACCAATCACGCCAAAAACGAGCTTTTTTACACTTTCTTGCTATAATATAGCAAGCCTTTGCAAAACGGATGCTCGAAACAGGAATTTGTAAATATCCGAATATACAAATGGTCAAAAGAAGGAGAACCAATGATGAGAGTTAAAAAATTACTGTGTCTGCTGTTGACAGTCATAATGCTGACTGCCTGCTTTGCGGGATGTAACGGTCAGACAAACGATGAAAAAAAGGAATTTCTTGCATTTGAAGATTTTAAGGATGCAAAACTTGGTGTTCTTACGGGAAGCGAATATGACAGATTGACAAAAGAGCTGTTTCCCGACAGTAAGAAATTCCAGTTTTCAGACGTCACAGATCTTATTTTGAGCTTAGAGTCCGATAAGATAGACGGCTTCCTTCTCGACAGCGCCTACTATTCGGCGATCGGTTGGGAAAAACAGGGATACAAGTCCATACAGAGTGACAAAAACACGGCCGTCAGCTATGCTTTTATGCTGTCGGAAAGTGAGATGGCAAAGAAGGTTCGGGGCGAGCTGGACGAATTCATTACAACGATGAAATCCAACGGCGGCATAGAGGGGCTTGCAGAAAAATGGTTGTCCGGAAGCAAACCAACTGCGTTTGAGGATTACAGCTCGCTTGGCGGACAAAACGGCACAATATCGGTGGCTATTTCCGATTCCGATATGCCGTTGAGCTATGTTTCCGAAAAAAATGCAAGAGGCTTTGATGTTGAGATCATGATTGCTTTTGCAAAAGAGTACGGATATAAGCTGGACTTCGTTCCCGTTGACTTTGAGGCAAAGCTTGGCGGCATTACATCGGGCAAATATGACGTTGCCCTCGGCGGTATCACGGTTACCGATGAGCGCGGAGAGGAGATCAGCTTTACCGTTTCCTATTATGAAAGCCCCGTTGTAATGGTAACAAAGGGCAATGATAGCGGAGAAACGCACCTCTCCAATCTTGCAGGTAAAAGAGTAGGTGTTATGACAGGCTCTATTCAAGCCGTTATGATGCCCGAGCTTGTTCCAGATGCTGAGTACATGGAATTCAATTCCATAACAGATTTGATTGCAGCACTGAACAGTAACAAAATAGATGCTTTTGGCTGTGACGAATCTCTATATACGTCAATGCTTTGGGAAGGTCAGGCGGTAGATCGTATTGACGAGCCTCTTGGTGAAAGCAATTACGGAATGATATTTCCCAAGGGTCAAAAGCTTGAACTTCAAAAAGAAGTCAATGACTATATTGCCAAGATAGGTGCGGACGGAACTCTTCAGGCGTTGGAAGAAAAATGGTTTGGCGCGAAAGAACCGACAGAGTTTACATCCTATGATGACCTGAATGGTACAAAGGGTACGATTACCGTTGCCATCGATTCTGCCTCCATGCCGTTTGTATATCTCAAAAATAATAAATTTGTCGGCTTTGATATTGAGTTTATTACGGGCTTTGCTAAAGAATACGGCTATGACATTCAGTTTGAAGATGTAGCATTTGCAGCAATTCTTGGTGGCGTTCAGTCAGCAAAATATGACCTTGGTATATCGGGCATTACCATTACCGAGGAAAGAAGAGAAAGCATGGATTTCTCTGATGTTTATCACGTAGAGGATCTTGCGGTAATTATAAGAAGAGGCGCGGGAGCAGATGACCTTGAGCAGTTTAACAGCGCAACACTCGGTGTTGTTACAGGCTCGCTTTACGGCGGTTATTCAAGAGAACAGTTCCCGAACGCAAGCATTAAAGAGTTCAACACCTTTGCCGACGTGCTCGTTGCACTCAAACAAGGCAAGGTTGACGGCATTATGCTGGATAAACCGAACTTCAATTCGGTAGCGCGTACAGACAAGAGCCTCACGAGCATCACAGTACCTGCATACTCCGTAGAAATCGGCTTCGGATTCCAGAAAAATGACGCTGGAAATGCTCTTCAGGCACAAATGAATGCCTTTTTGGCAAAACTCAAGGCCGAAGGCAAAATCGATGTCCTCATAGATAAATGGTACGGAGAGACAGAACCCTCAGAAACGATACCGCTTGATGAGCTTGCATCTAACGCAAAGACGCTGAACGTGGCAATCGATACCACAAGAAAGCCCTTTGTATATATGTACGAGGGTAAGCCTGTTGGCTTTGAGATCGAAGTGCTGTATATGTTCTGCAAGGAATACGGTTACAACGTAAACATTTCGGATATTTCCTTTGCTTCGGGGCTTGCCGGACTTGCAAGCGAAAAATATGACCTTGTATGCGGCGGACTATATATGACCGATGAGCGCAAGGAAAGCGTAAACTTCTCCGATCCCTACATGAATGCCGAAGTGGTTATGGCAAAGTGTGAGAGAAGTGGATTCGAAAACTTTATGCTGTCCCTCAGAGATAGCTTTGAAAAGACCTTTATTAGAGAGCAGAGATGGAAGCTGATCGTAGAGGGTATTTGCACCACTATGATCATTAGCGTCTTCTCGGTACTTGGCGGTACGCTTTTAGGCTTTGCACTGTATATGTTGGCGCGGAGCAAAACAAAGTGGCTCGCAAAACTTGCAAAAGGATTTGCGAAAGTATATTCCACGATCATTGCGGGTACACCGACGCTTGTCGTTTTGATGATACTGTTCTACATCGTCTTCACCTCGCCCGATATGAGCGGCGTGGTGGTTGCCATCATCGGCTTTATACTGACCTTCGGCTCCTTTGTTTACGAGCAGCTCTCGCTCACAGTTTCGGGCGTGGATAACGGTCAGCTTGAGGCGGCATACGCACTTGGATACAGCAGAAATCAAACCTTCTTCCGCATTGTTCTTCCGCAGGCAATGAAAATGTTCCTGCCCTCCTATTCGGGAGAGATAGTAAGTCTTATCAAGGCAACCTCGGTCGTCGGCTATATCGCCGTAAATGACCTTACCAAAATGGGCGATATCATCAGAGGTAACACCTACGAAGCATTCTTCCCGCTGATCGCCGTTGCACTTATTTACTTTGCGATCACTTGGGGCGTTGCCGGACTTCTCGGCATTTTGAAACGAAAAGCCGAACCGAAACGAAGAAAGAACAAAAATATTCTCAAGGGGGTTGTGAGATGATTAAGATCAGCCATTTGCAGAAAAAATATCCCAACGTTACACCCCTCAAGGATGTAAACGTAGAAATACATAAGGGTGACGTCATTTCGATTATCGGTCCTTCCGGTACGGGAAAATCAACATTGATAAGATGTATCAATATGCTTGAAACACCCACGGCGGGTGAGATTTGGGTTGACGGAGAATGTATCACCGATAAAAAATGTAATATCAATAAAATCCGTCAAAAGATGGGCATGGTGTTCCAGTCATTCAATCTGTTCAATCACATGAACATTATTGAAAACATTATGGCAGCACCTATGGACTTGCTGAAAAAGTCAAAGCAAGAAGCATACGACAAAGGAATGGAGCTTCTTCGCACCGTTGGTCTCGCGGATAAAGCCTTTAATTACCCCGACGAGCTTTCGGGCGGACAGAAACAGCGTGTTGCTATTGCACGTGCTCTTGCGATGGAGCCCGAGATCATACTCCTTGATGAGCCGACCTCGGCACTTGACCCCACAATGGTGGGCGAGGTGCAGGCGGTTATAAAGGATCTCGCCAAGCGTGGTTTGACGCTGATGATCGTTACTCACGAAATGCGCTTTGCCCGTGAGATCGCCAACCGTGTGTTCTATATGGACGAGGGCGGCGTTTATGAGGACGGAACTCCCGAGGAAATCTTCGATAACCCCAAGCGTGAAAAGACAATACGCTTTATCAAGCATCTGAAAGTGTTTGAAACCGTTATCACCTCAAAGGACTTCGATTTTATCGGCTTCAATACCTCTCTTGAAGAATTCGGCAGAAAGAATCAGGTTGCACAGAGGGCGATTATGCGTGCCCAGGCAGTATTTGAGGAGCTTGGCGTACAGATCATTCTCCCCGAGCTTTCGGGAGAATTTCAGTTGAGCGTTGCTCTCGAATATTCGCAGGACGAAGAGACACTTTCTATGCTCATCAAATACGATGGAAAGCGTTTTGACGTGAGGGAATCGGATAATATGCTGTCCTTGAAGCTTGCCGAGAACGCGTCGCAGAGTATTGAATAT
>JAZRMT010000117.1:0-16682 GCA_045647805.1 Eubacteriales bacterium
GGCAACAAGATAGGGAGACCAGTTGTTGAAGATCTGAAGACGTCCTAGACGAACCTCGCGCTCCTGAACGTAAATCCAACAGTCGGGCACGTTGCCTGTAAGAGTCTTTACCTTAGTCTTGTTTTCAAGAAGAAGCTTGTCAACGAGAAGTCCAACGGTAATGTAATCGCGGTAAGGAAGTCCATCCGCGATGCGGTGAACGTCTGCGGGCACAGCGTCGCCCATTCCGTTCACAAGATCGCGCACGGGCATAGTCGAGAAATACTCGTCGCCCTTGAATTCGCGTCCGTCGGCGGAAACCACGCCCGCGATCTTTCCGTTTTCTAACTTGATATCCTTGACCGAGCAGTTCATTACGATCTCGCCGCCCATCTCCTTGATATCCGATGCAAGAGCTTCCCAAAGCTGACCGGGACCGAGCTTGGGATAGTAATATTGCTCGATAAGCGAGGTCTCAACCTTGTCCTTCGGACGGAAAGGCTTTGAAACTACGTTCCACACCGCCTTCATAAGTGAGAGTCCCTTTACTCGCTGCGCTCCCCAATCCGCGGAGATCTGCGAGGGATGGCGGCCCCAGAGATTTTCAGTATAATCCTCAAAGAACATCTCATAGAGAGGTCTGCCGAAGCGGTTGATATAGAAATTCTCAAGAGAATCCTCGGGCTTCTTGACGATGCAGCTTCCAAGGTATCCGAATCCCGATTTCATCGTGCGCACAAAGCCCATATTGATGAAGGTCTCGGGCTTGAGGGAGATCGGGTAGTCAAAGAACTTGTGAAGGAAGAGGATGCGCGAGATACGGTTGCGGAGCAGAAAAACTCTGTCCTCCTTTTCGGGGTCGGGACCGCCCTCGGCAAGCTCCTTCTCTACCCCGAGCTTCTTGTCATCGTATGCCGGAGCACCCTGAAGGGGCATCAGCTCACGCCAGAGTTCGTTTACCTCCTCGTTCTTCGAGAAGAAACGATGACCGCCAAGGTCCATACGGTTGCCGTTATAACGAGCGGTACGCGAGATACCGCCGATGTATTCGCTTTCCTCAAGAATGATCGGCTTGATGTCGGTTTCCTTGAGAAGCTTATATGCCGCGGTCAGACCCGCAGGTCCTGCGCCGATGATAATTGCTGTTTTCTGTTCGCTCATTTTTTATCTCCTGTATTGTACTACAATATATATGACGGATTTTGCCGCAAAAAGTTTCACGGTTCCGAAAAATTTTTCAAAAAATCATTCAAGTGGCTCAAAGCCGTATTTTCCGAGATCCTCGGGGTATATCCATTTTTCGCTGTCGGCGTAAAGCTCGCCTTCCTCATCGGGGATCAATATGCTGAAGCGATATATATCGGTCTCGGAAAAATAACTGAAGCGGTTGATCTGCTTTATGACAAATCTGCCGTGCTCTGTGAAACCGTAAAAAATTTCATCGCGGCGAAGCTCGTACATCGGCGGCTCGTTATTGTATGTAGGCTCGTTGAAGCGCTCAAAGGTTTCAACACGCACCATACCATCTTCGAACCTCGGCGCAACAAGAGCCGAAATCTTCTTTTCGAGAACAAAGCTTCCTTCTTTGTTGATAAAGCATCGGTATTTCTCTGCACCCACAGTGCGGACTGATTTGATAATGAAATCCTCATCTCCGTCGCCGTCGATGTCAAGAACGCAGAAGCCGTAATCTTCCTTATCTTCGCCAAGCCAGGGCTCGTTTACGCGGTAATCGGGCTTGATGCTTTCAGTTTTTTCGCCGCCGCGGTAAATATCGACCCTTGCAATTCCGTTTGCGCTGCCAAAAAGAGCAAAGGTGTATTCTTTGCCTTCAATGCGGCAAAGCTCTTCTCCGCCCGCGCAGGATGTCAAGGAAAAAAGAAAAATTATAAATAAAATCAGAATACCAAATATATTTTTTGCCTTCATGTGTCACCTTTCTTCGGCAAAGCATAGTTATGTAATATATATTATACACCTAAATCAAGAAAAAGTAAAGGGGTTTTTGTCGTTTTTTACATATCGTCCCCCGCTTTTTGGCTGCTTTTTTGGTCGAAACGAGAAAAGCGCAAAAAAAAGCAAAAAAAATAAAAAAAACTTTCAAAAAAGTGTTGACAAACGAAACGACTTGTGGTATAATAATACCCGTCGCAAGTGCGACGTCATTATGGGAGCATAGCTCAGCTGGGAGAGCATCTGCCTTACAAGCAGAGGGTCATAGGTTCGAGCCCTATTGTTCCCACCATGATGGCCCGGTAGCTCAGTTGGTTAGAGCGCCAGCCTGTCACGCTGGAGGTCGTGGGTTCGAGCCCCATCCGGGTCGCCATCAAAATACAGCCCTTGCTGTATGCCTCTGTAGCTCAGTTGGTAGAGCAGGGGACTGAAAATCCCCGTGTCGTTGGTTCAATTCCGACCGGAGGCAAGTCGGAGGCCAAGCGGGCTTAGGAAGACAAAATATCTCGCCAACTCCTTGGCTCACAGAACGACATGGCTACGATCCGACTTTATGGTGCCTCCGGTCGGAATCGAACCAACGACACGGGGATTTTCAGTCCCCTGCTCTACCAACTGAGCTACAGAGGCATATCGGGGTGGCGACTCGGATGGGGCTCGAACCCACGACCTCTAGCGTGACAGGCTAGCGCTCTAACCAACTGAGCTACCAAGCCATTCCCGATAACAGGACTCCTACTGGAACCCTAAGTTGGAATTTATAAGGAGAGCAAAGCTCTCCTCACAGATCCTGGTGGAAAGTACAGGGCTCGAACCTGTGACCCTCTGCTTGTAAGGCAGATGCTCTCCCAACTGAGCTAACCTTCCGTTGAATGCCCTAATATTATAACAAAGAAAAACGCATTTGTCAAGTACTTTTTCAAAAAAAATTTATATTTTTTAAAAAAAGTTTTTTTCGAGCGATTATGGCAGGAAAATCGGCATTTTCCTGCCATATTTTGTAAGTTTTACAAGGATTCAAGAGCAAAAATTACTTCTTCCTGCTCCTCAAGTATCTTTGCAACAGCCTCCGGCGAGGTGCCGAAGTCTCTGTTATGTATGTTAGCTTCTATTCCAACGTTGCTCTGCGTACCGCTTCTGGGAACGGTAACCTGAATATCCGATACCTTGAAATTATCGGAGAGAAAATCAAGCACCTTTCTCACGGATTTATCATCCTTGATCTCAATGTAGATCCCGAAACGGCTGTATTTCTTGTTAATGGTGTACTCAAGTCTGTGAACAACCGTTATGGTAAGGACTGCACAAAGGAAGCCCATAATTGCTCCCTCGTAGAAGCCCGCTCCGAGAGCTACGCCGATAGCGGTAGCACACCAAAGTCCCGCCGCCGTAGTTAATCCGACGATCTGGAATCTACCTTTTATTAATATTGTGCCCACGCCAAGGAAGCCTATACCCGAAATGACCTGTGCCGAAACGCGAAGCGGATCATTACTCATTCCGAGAACATCCGAAGCATAGAAACCGATAAGTGCCGTAAGAGTTGCACCGAGACAGACGAGTATGTGCGTCCTCATTCCCGCTGCTCTACCCTGTTTACCTCGCTCGATTCCTATTATTCCGCCAAAAACCATAGCAAGCAGCAATCGAACCAGCACGGTAACGATATGTATCTCTCGCATATATTCTACAAAAGCATCCATAGCGTCTACTCCTTATGAGATAATTGAGTATTCATTATATCACCTTTATATGCTTTTGTCAAGAAAAAGTTGACAAAAGCCACCTAAATCCACCTACCGTCAAATATTTACCGCTGATAGTAACGGCGAAGGCGGGGAGTGCCTTCGCCGTTACTACTTTTATGCTTCGGGCTTTTTCTCGAGCTTCAGAGGATAATCACCGAGATGCTCTACTTTAAAGCCTTTCTTCTTGTACTCATCGTAATCAAAAGCTTCAAGCTCGTCGATAGCAAGCTTGTGAAATTCATAGAAGTTGTACCACCACTCATATCCGGAGCCAAGCTCTGCGTTGAGATAAGCGTCGGCAATATCACAGCCCATGGCCGGAGCAACGTAGAAGGCTCCCATAGCAAGAACGTTTACACCGTTACCCGTGATTGCACGAAGTGCGGCGGGAACGCTCTCAACAACGCCCGCATGAACGTGGGGGCACTTGGTATTGGCTACTCATTCCGGTACCGCAAAAAAGAAGTGCTCTCTCAAGGTTTCCCTCGGAGATCTGAGCACCAACGCGCAGACCTACTCTGTGAAACATATTCTCGGTATCATCGGGATCGCTGTCGGCAGTAACACCAAGGTCGGAGATCTTCCAGCCCTTTTCCTTAAGATGAGCAACTACCGCTTCTTTCAAGGGATATCCCGCAAAGTCAGCACCTACTACAAGATATTTTTCCTTAACAGTTTTCATTTTCTTCTCCTTTTACCGTTTATATTTCGAGCATGGTTTTCACAAGCTCGTAAGCAAACAGTCTGTTCATTTCTCTTGTGGGGTGATTTATTCTATTAGAAAGAAGCTCAGTGGTATCTACGCCACAGACGTCAAGCCTTTTCCATATAGCGTAGCAGTCGCAGAGGGCAATATCCATTTTGCGGCAAAGCTCTCTTGCCGCCTCGATATGAGCGTCGAATACTCCGCTATTCTGCATTTCCCCGGTTCTTTCTGCAATCTGACGGAAGCCCTCGTCGGTAAGTGCATCACTGACAGTAGTGTTCATCATATTTGGAGTCATAAAGATTATCTCTATTCCCGAAGAGGAAAGCTTCTCAAAGATTCCACTTAGATTTTCTACGTACCTCTCTACGCTCTCCGTCTCGTTACTGCAATCGTTAAGACCGTAGCAGACAACGCATAGGTCAGGTGCGTGGCGAATCACGTCACGCTCAACACGCCGAAATCCGCCCGGAGCATTGTCACCGCTGATTCCCGCATTGATGATATTCAGAGTACAGGATGGATAGAGCATCGAGAGAATGTCGAACACAAAACGCTCGTATGAGCTATTCTGATCAAATACAGGAGTTATTTTTTCATCCTTTCTGTAAATTTCAAAGCAGCCCTGAGTAACACTGTCGCCAAGGAACGCAATAGTCACGCCGCCAAGCCCGTTATCTTCAAGCTTGCTTTTCATTTTGTCCAATATTTTCATTTTAACCTCCATTCTGTCGCCTGTCGGGCGACAACACAAACATTAACTAATTTTCGGCACCGCCCTCTAGGCGGCATTTTGGAATAAGGCTCCAAAATGCGAAAATTTGAGGC
This sequence comes from Eubacteriales bacterium, assembly GCA_045647805.1. Lineage (GTDB taxonomy): Bacteria > Bacillota > Clostridia > Oscillospirales > CAG-272 > UBA1740. The sequence continues at coordinate 5,215 of JAZRMT010000117.1, forward strand.
GTGAAACGTACTACACGATAATTCGATGGTACAAAGTTTTCACGCTACCGTCTCTCTATTTTTTCTTCCTATTATACCACAACGCAAACTGTGGTTAAATGTCTTTATGCATACTGCAAATATCCAATTGTGACTATTTTTAAGACATTTATTGACTTTTCTATTCGGGTGGTATAAAATGATAGCATGAAAGTAATTAATTATTTCAACAATAATCAAACCTTTACCTATGAGGGATGGGGTGGCGGCAGAGAGCTTTCCGTGGGTTTTTCATTGCTCTACTACGTAATAGATGGAGAGGCGTATTACATCGAAAAGGGGCAAAAATTAAGATTCAAGAAGGGGCATCTTTACCTGACTCCGGTTTTGCGTCCGTTTTCCGTCTCAGATAACCCGGAGGACAGAATGCTTCACACCTACACTCACGTTTACACCCAACCCGAGGTGAACGAGCTTATCGAGATCGAGGTGAAGAAAGGAACGGCACTCTTTGACGCTGTATCTCTTTGGCGTAAGTATATCCACTCGGATAACCGTGAGATACTTACGCAAATAATTCAGCTTATACTCGCATGCGTGGGCTCGCATACCGTCAAGGAGACCAACCTTGCGGCAAAAATCAAGGAGCGACTTGACTCCAAGAACCCCGCCACCTTCTCAATGGATCAGCTATGCCGTGAGATGGGGTACGTAAGAGAACATCTGTCAAAAGTATTCACAACAGAGTATAACCTCACCCCTTGCCAATACATGATGGTTAGAAGAATGTCCTCAGCACTTTCCTATCTTGTGGAGGGAAAAACCGTTGTCGAGACCTCTGCCCTGTGCGGATACAGTAGCCCATACGCCTTCAGTAAGGCATTCAAGCTGCACTACGGTCTCTCACCGACAAATTATCTTAAATCTATCCTTTAAATTTATGTTTAAAATAGCAAGCAAAAAAGCCTTTTCAAGTCAGAAAAGGCTTTTTTGTAATGTAAAGTTATCTTTTTGTTTGTTTTAGCCCCATTTCGTAGAGCTTTTGCCAAATCAGATCGGCGTAGTTATAATGGCCTTTATCTCCGACAACAAGAGCACAATTGTTCGGTGTGCCCGCCGCCGTATATATTGGCTTTATCTGCGAGAAATTTTTCTCGGTGCCTTCTATGGGGAATATCTCATCCTCTCTGCCCGCGGCTACAACAAGCTTTCTCGGTGCAGATAAAGGCAGCAAGAGAACCACCCAATCCTTGCACTTAACCATCGAGCATATTTTTCTTTCCTCGTCCATGCTCGCAAGGCGAAGAAAAGAAAAAATAGTGCAAAAGAGTTCAACTTGATACTCAAACTCCTTGCACTATATATGTTATCATACGAAAACGATAAATTATTTTAAAAAACACTTGACAAAATCAAAAACCTTTGATATAATAGATGAGCATAATAAATTTGGTGCAGTAGCCAAGTGGTAAGGCCCCGGTCTGCAACACCGTTATCCGCCGGTTCAAATCCGGCCTGCACCTCCAAAGAAAAAGGAATCCCATCAGGGGTTCCTTTTTCTTTCCTTTGGAGATGGAAGCCTGGGATTTGAACTCGGTTCCGCAGTGTTTTCTTAACGATGTTTGCCCTTGCGGGCAAGTTATGTTGCCTTCGGCAGTGATGTCCACTACGTGAGTGATGTTTCGCCTTACGGCGAAGCGGGCAAACATCACATCAATTTGCGACGAAGAAGCAAGTGAAACCGGCTATTGGCTTGAGCTTTTGCATAGAACGAATTATGTTGCCAACCCGAAAGGAAGTTTTATATAGAATACAAACCGGGGCACATCGTAGAGTAAAACTCACTCTCGTCCTCTTTCGACAAAGCTTTCTGAAAGAACCGCCGAAGGACGACTATGAAGTGCACGCCCAAAGTCCGATGGCGAGAATTCTCCAAAGGACGTCTGCTTTATTTAAATTTTCAGCAACACGACCGCTATAGCTCCGAGGGCTATACTGAACGTTTGCAGCTTTGTCAACCTCTCCTTAAATACTAAATATCCGACAAGGCAGGATCCTACCGCATTGCCCGCCGAAAGTATCGGAAAGAGAACGCTGGCATTTTCGGTAGCGGCAAGGAGGAGAGTGAAATAATTGCATACTCCGTTGAACACACCGGCAAGGGCACCGAAAATAAGCGTGTACTTAAATATCTTTTCAGGCGTGCAGCCCTCTTTCTCTTCCCTCTTGCTCAAAGCACTTATGACCGCAACGGCAGAAAGAACAAGAAACGCAGCACTCATACCAAAAAGCATAAATGCCGAGCTATACTCCCCCGGGTAAGCCGTCTGATGCAGCTTCTGCACCACCGAGCAAGCACCGTTAGAAACCATGGTAAGAATAGAATAAAACCAGCATTCACCGCTTATGGGATTACTCGACTTCTTGTAATTCAGCAGCAGAAGCGATACAGCAAGCAACCCGAGAGCAAAAAAACCGGATACCCCCAATTTCTCATCGAGAAAGATCATGCCGAAAATCGTCGGAATAACCAACGAGAAGGATACGACAGTCGAGGTTATTCCCATGCTTCCGAGCGAAAGTGCCTTAAGCCCCGCCACCATCGATATCGCAAGAAAAGCTCCGTACGCAACCGAATAAGCAAGCGTCGGCAGATGTAATTCTCCGTCAAAGAGAAGAAGAATAGCAAGTGAAAATACAGCAGCCATCAGCGACTTGTTTACGTTGAAGCGGACAGCCGAGCCGCCCTTCATACCGTTATACTTACCTAACGCGGATTCCGTCCTGGCGGCAACTATTGCAAGAATATATAATAAAGGGATCATTTTAAACTTCTCCTTTTCTGTAAATTATAGCATAGCAGTTCAGAAAATTCAACCCTGCAAAAAGCACAAAAGGTTTAAAAAAAAGAACTTTACAAAATTAAGAATTGATGATATAATGTAAACATCAATCAAGGAATCGGAGTGTGCCGTTAATTGTTTATCAATGAGAATACAAAGCTTAAGATAACCTCTGTTGTCAAGCTTTCCTGGGAATACGGGGACGACTATATCAAGGGGAGACCTCATGCGGCACTTTCACTGGGCTTAAAGGCAACGCAACCGTCAAGCAGGGCGAAAAAACAGAACAGCTCACAAGCGGTGATGTCCTATACGTTCCAAAGGCAGCCGACTACTACAAAAAATCCGGAAGCGAGCAGGTTTTAGTCGTTCATTTTGACACGGATAGCAGTGCCGAGAACTGCATATCAGCCTACCGTCCCGAAAATCTGCCTCTTATAAGCAGTCTATTTTCAGCTCTTTATGAAATATGGGAGGAAAAGCTGCCCGGGTATTACTTCTCTGCTCTGTCGATCTTCTGTCGCATAATCTCCGAGCTGGAGCTGACGGATAAAAAGAATTCCGATGACTTCGTTAAGATCAAAACGGCAAGCGATTATCTTCACAAGAATTATACAGATCCAGAAATAAAAGTAAAAGATCTGGCATCAAAATGCTATATGAGCGATACATATTTCAGGAAGATGTTTTTTAAGGTTTACGGCAAAACGCCCCTACACTACATTAATACCCTACGTATAGAGAGAGCGAAGGCACTTCTCTCGGAATCCGGCATCACCTTGGAACAGGTTGCAATACACTCGGGCTTCTCGGATGTAAAGTATTTCAGCTCCGTATTCAAGAGCTATACCGGAATATCTCCCTCAAAATACAGATGATCGTTCATTCAACCGTTTGGCATCGTCCTTTGCCTGCTCGCACAAAGGCGAAATAATAAAAACCTTTGTAGGATAAAAACTGCCCATAGCTATGTAGCTTTGCCCTAATGACGTGGCATGGCACAACGGGATGATCTTCGTTACCGTAGGAGTGCGTCAAGATCCGGCATTCCCCGCCATCATCACCCCGAGGACTGTAAGATGCTTGATAAGCTCGGTCGGGCGATCGCCCCTATATTGTAAATATTTATTTACTTTCAGCAACAGATAAACGACTGTTCGGTATTTTTTTGCCGAGCAGTCGTTTTCATATTATATAATATTGCGGGCACCAAGATACGATGTCATCTCATCCGTGTCGGAAACTATCGCGTCAAGCTCACGCAGCTCGCATTGCTTGAATGCGGAGCGGCTTCCCAGCTTGCTTGAATCACAAAGATATATCTTTTTTCCGGCGTTTTCAAGCATACAGCGTCTTACAGCTACCTCCTCACTCACCGTATCCGATACAACGCCGTCTGCCGATACGGATCTTGTGGAAAAGAATAGAATATCCGCAAATATTTCTCTGAAGGTTCGCTCCGCATCCGAACCGACAAGGCAGGAGCGGTTTCCGTCACACAGCCTTCCGCCCGAGGAAATTACCTTCATTCTCGAAGAAGAGAGAAGCACGAGTATCTGGATATTGTTCGTAACTATCGTCAAAGTTGCGTTATTTTTTATTTCCTCGGCAAGATAATAGGCAGAGGAGGACTGATCGAGAAATATGACGTCTCCGTCCTTAATAAAAGCCGCTGCTTTTTTCGCAATCTGCCTTTTCTCTTGAGCGTTGGTTGCCGCTCTGCTGCCGAAGGCTATTGCACCCGAATGATTCACCACCGGCTCACAGCCGCCGTACACTCGCTTTATAATCCCCTTGGCTTCAAGCGAAGCAAGATCACGGCGAATACTCGACTCGCTTGCAAAAAGCTCACAGCAAAGCTCGGACGTGCTTACAAAGCCGTCACTAGATTTCAGCTTGTTTATTATTTCTCTTTCTCTTGCGTTTTTCTGCATATCTCTTTCCTCGTGAAGGTTTTATGACCGTTTTTCATTATTTTAATGTCAAATCGTCAACTTTTGGCAGACTTTTGCCAAGTTGTTGACTTTTCTTGACGGAAATATTATACTATAATCGAACATAAAAGTCAACAACGGAGTATTTTATGGATATTAACGCTTTACTTTCGGGAGTGGATTGCTCCTGCGGAAAAAGACACCTTTGCGACATTGAGGCTGTCATAATTGAAAGGGGGGCGGTCAAAAGCCTTGCCACCCTTTGCGAAAAATACGACAAAATATTGCTGGTCGCCGACGAAAACACCTTCGGGGCGGCGGGTGAGCGGGTTTTGTCCGCCCTCGGCGGCAAGAATATAAGCAAGGCGGTCTTCCCCACCTCGCCTCTGCTTATTCCAAACGAGGAGGCAATAGAAAAAATAAGGGCGGCACTAAGCGATACTCAGCTTATTCTCGGTGTGGGCTCGGGAGTTATCCAGGATCTTTGCAAATACGTTTCGCATTTTGAAAAAATCCCTTATATGATAGTCGCCACTGCTCCTTCTATGGATGGATATGCATCTACCGGGGCAGCTATGATTCTCGGCGGGATGAAGGAAACCGTTTCCGCAGGACTGCCGAGAGCGATAATCTGCGACACCGAGATACTGAAGAATGCTCCTATGGAAATGATAAAGGCGGGCTACGGTGATATTATCGGCAAGTATTCGGCACTCTCCGACTGGAGGATTTCGAGCATAATAAACGAAGAATACCTTTGCGAATACATTTATAATACGACCTATGAAATGATCGAAAAAACCCTTGAGTGCGCCGAGGGACTTCTTCGCCGTGACGAGATTTCTGTCGGTATTCTCGCAGAGGCTCTTATAGTGGTTGGCATAATGATGAGCTTTGCCGGAAGCTCTCGCCCCGCATCGGGAAGCGAGCATCATCTGTCACATTTCTTTGAGATAGTAGGAATAGTGAAAAACGAGCCGTATTTCCCACACGGCATCGACGTTGCCTTCTCTACCGTAGCGACCTGCGAGATAAGAGAGAGGCTCCTTTGCACCTCCTTTGACAGACCGATATTCAGACTGCCGAGAACCGATTACGAAAAGCGGATAACCGAGCTTTACGGCAGCGTTGCCGACGGTTGCATAGCCCTCCAGGACAGAGTCGGAAATTACGGTAAGGACAGAAGCGAAATATACAGAACCAAGGAGAGTGAGATCAAAAGTGCTCTTCGGGAGGTGCCGAGTGCGGAGGAAATAAAGAAAATGCTCTCCCTTGTCGGACTTGATATAAACGAGTTCTATTCGCTCTACGGCAAGAAGAAAATAGAAAACGCCATTCTTTATTCAAAGGACCTCAAGGACAGATACACCGTCCTTTGGCTGAACTACGATCTCGGTGAAGCGGAAAATTAAAATGGATATAAACAAAATCAAGCTGATAGCAATGGACCTCGACCTCTACTGCAAGGAAAAGGGGCTGGCACACGATCAGGTTGTATACATAGGCGACGACTACGGTGACGGCGGAAATGACGAATCTGTCTACAAGTCGGACTATAATTACCTCACCATTGATAGCTATAAGGACTTCCCGAGTGTTGCAGAGGTTTTGCTTAATAAATAATTCTTACAAGTTCAGCTTTTGAAGTATATCATTACTTCAAAAGCTGCTTTCTTTTTCTCATGGTGGGCGGCGATTTTTTTCAAAAACCACTTGACAAACCAATACTATGTGTGGTATAGTATTATGCGACAGGGGGTATTCTATGGACATTCAACTTAAAAGAGGACTTCTCGACGTATGCGTACTCCGTGCGATAAAGGACGAGGATTCGTACGGCTATAAAATCATAAAGGATATGAGCCCATACGTGGAAATATCCGAATCAACGCTTTATCCTATACTAAGAAGGCTTGAGGCGGCAAACTTCATTACCGAAAGAATTGCCTTACATAACGGCAGACTCAGAAAATACTATCATATTACGCCGCTTGGCATTGCACGATTGGAAATGTTTTGTACGGAATGGAAGGAAATTATGTCTATTTACGAATTTATAGTAAAGGAGGATAAAAAATGAAAAAGGCAGATTTTTTAAAAAAGCTAGAATACTGTCTTGATGCTCTTCCAAAGGAGGACATTAACCGCTCACTGAACTATTATGAAGAAATTATCCTAGACAGAATGGAGGACGGACTTTCCGAGGAGGAGGCTGTGGCGGCAATCGGATCTATTGATGACGTGGTGCATCAGATACTATTCGAAACTCCTATTACAAAGCTCATAAAAAGAAAAGTAAGCAAAATTAAACGCGGAACTCTCGGAATCACTCTTATTATTCTCGGCTCGCCTATATGGATCTCTCTTCTTGCGGCATTTCTGGTTCTTTTCATATCGGCATACACCGTCATTTTTTCGTTGGTCGTTACCTACTATGCGGTTGGCATTTCGGTTATCGCACTCGGAATAGTAGGGATTGTGCTGTTCTTTCCTCTTCTGTTTTCGGGAAGCGCTGCGGCAGGAGTTTTGCATCTCGGCATAGGAGTATTTGCAACCGGGCTCGGAATAATAGTGATTGGTACTATAAAGCCTGTTACCAAAGCCGCTGTAATTCTGAGTAAGAAAATAATTTTGGGCATTAAGCTTTGCTTTATTAAAAAGAGCTAAGCACAAGTAAAAAAGGCTTTGCACAGTCGCCTAACAGGCGACGAAATGGGGAGTTGCGTGAAAGTTCAGTACCATCTGATTTGTCGCTTAGTACGTTTCACGCCTCAAATTTCCGCATTTTGAAGCCTTATTCCAAAATGCCGCCTTGGAGGCGGTAACGAAAATTCGTTAAATATTTGTGTGGTCGCCCGATAGGCGACAGAACGGAGACTAAAATGAAAAAATTTCTTATAATTTTTGCCGTTATTCTTTTAGTAGCGGGATTGTTTTTGACCGGAATCGCACTCGTTGCGGCGGATTTCGACCTTACTAAGCTCGGTACAACAAAATACGTTGAGAAGCTGTACGAGATAGATGAGGACTTCACCTCCATATCCATAGAAGGTGATACCGAGGATATTGACTTCAGACTTTCCGAGGACGGAAAATGCAAGGTCGTAAGCATCGAAACGGAAAAGACGCCGTCGTCTCTAAAGGTTGAAAACGGTAAGCTGATCATAGAAAAGAATGATAACAGAAAGTGGTATGATCACATTTATTTTATCAGCTTCACCGGCCCCAAAATAGCAGTATATCTTCCCAAGGCGAACTATGAAGAGCTGACCGTAAACATAAGCACCGGTGACATCTGCATTCCAAAGGACTTTAACTTCGGCAATCTTTCGGTAACACTTTCCACCGGTGACGTAGAGATTTCTGCAAATGCGTCCGAGTCTCTTTACGTGGAGGCAAGCACGGGAGACGTTTCGGTCAGCGGAGTAAATTCAAAGAAAATAAGCCTTGAGACCTCGACCGGAAAAATAAAGCTTAACTCTTCCGGTGCTACGGGGGAAATAAGCATTAAGGCGAGCACCGGTGACGTTGAGCTTAACTCTATATCAAATGGCAGCCTTACAGTTAAAACGAGAACGGGAGACGTAGAGATAGACGGTGCAAGGATTGATGCACTTTCCATCATCACAGACACAGGAGACGTTGACCTTTCCGACGTTATCGCACTTGGCAAATTTAAGATAACCACCGACACCGGTGAGGTAGAGTTTGAGAACTGCGACGGCGGTGATATCGAAATAACCACCGACACAGGTCACGTTGAGGGTACACTCCTTTCCGGAAAGAGCTTCGACGTTGACACGGATACCGGAAAGATAAGAGTTTCCTCCTCCAGCGAAGGGGGCAGATGCAAGGTCAGAACCGACACCGGCGACATTGTTATCGAGGTAAGGTAACATAAAAGGGGCATCCGATAGAATGTGCATCATTCTCTCGCACACCTCAACAGTAAAGGGGTTTCTACAATTTAAGTAAGCTAAGGTTTACATTTTGACAAAAACAGCGTTACATCGCGCAGACTCCTAACTTGGAAGAAGGCGCAGTAACGCTGTTTTTTAGCAGATTTTCAAAATTCCTTTTTTACTTTTCTTAAAACGTTCATCAAAACGTAAATAGCAACAAGCGCAGTGACAGTCAAGCCCAGCACAAGATACATCACCGGCTCGCTTACCTTATTATCGAAGAAATAAAGATTGCAATCTAACATATTGCGAAGCTGCTCTATCGCCTCATCGGGAACTCCCTCGTTACGCATTTCGGAAAGTGCCCCTCTTAATGCGTGGTTACGAAATAGCGATGTGCCGTAGGTACCGGGAAGGAAAAGCAGTACGTCCTGTAATCCATCGGAAAACGAGGAAATTGGCATATATGCACCGCATATAAAGCCGTAGCCTGCACTTATTATACTTCCGACCGCAGATATCTGACCTTGTGTTGAAAGGAAATAATTGATGATCGAGGAAAGAGCCGTTCCGAACAGGCTGAGAAGCAGTACGTCAAAGAGAACAAGCAAAACGTCAGCAAAGGACATATACCAGCCCACAATTGCAACGTATGCCAGAGAAAGTGCTGCTGCGGAAAAACAAATGGTGAGAGTGGACAACAGGGTTGCCGTATAGTAGCTGAGGGATAGGATCTCTGCTCTCACGGGCGAGATAGTGAAATCCTTCAGTGCTCCGTTTGCCTTATCCTGAACCATAAGAAAATTGGCAGAAAATGCAACCGTAATGCAGGATACGGAAAGAATAGAGGACACAAGCTGTCCGCCAACAAGACCGTCTAGCAACCGATCCGAGAGCTGCACCGTATCCGGCAATCCTGCAATGAAGCTGTCACGGTAAACGTTGCCAAGGAAGGTTGCATACAGAACCAACAGGATCACAGGTGTTATCAAAGCAGTGAAGAACATTCCCTTGTCCTTGAAGAAAAGCTTAACGTTCCTTTTTACAAGAATTACCGCAGTTTTCATTTATCATCACCTCCCGTAAGTGCCTTACCGGTCACGGCAAGGAAAACATCGTCCATTTTTCCCTTTGTTATCTCATAATCAACAAACAGCTCGGGATGCCTAATTATCATATCCGTTGCGGCGGCAGTATCCTTCACGAAAATACGTACCGCTCCGCGAAGCGTTTCATATTCAGCATCCAAAACAGACGCAGCATCAGCCGAAACGCCATACAGGGTTATAAAATCACCGGTATAAGTATTCTTTAGCTCTATCGGTGTTCCCTCGGCGGCAATTTTTCCTCCGTCAATTATAACAACGTAGTCGGCATCTGCCGCCTCCTCCATATAATGAGTTGTGAGAAATACCGTCATATTTTCATTTTTACGAAGATCGGATATCACCTGCCATAAAATGCTCCTGGTTTTAGGATCAAGACCGGTGGTAGGCTCGTCAAGAATAAGAATTTTCGGTCTGTGAAGAAGAGCTCTGGCAATGTCCACTCTTCTTCTCTGCCCTCCTGACAGCTTGCCTACACCTCTCTTTAAAAAATCTCCGAAATCCAGCATTTCCGAAAGCTCGGCAACACGTACCTCAAAATCGTCACCCAAAATTCCATACAAAGCCGCTCTGCTCCGCAAATTATCATAAACGCTCAGTGCCGAATCCAGAACCGAGTTCTGAAACACGACGCCGATACTACTCTTTATCAGGCTGACGTCACCGTCAATCGACTCATCGCCTATAAAGATCTCACCACTGTCGCGAGCAAGCTGACCGCACAAAATGTTAATAGTTGTTGACTTTCCTGCACCATTTACGCCCAAAAAAGCGAACAGCTCGCCCTCCTTCACCTTGAAGCTCAGATCGTTTACTGCCCGAACCTCGCCAAAGCTTTTGGACAAACCACGTATAATTATAATATCTCTATCGCCCATATAGTGCCTCCTAAACATTCTAAGAAGATTATACACAAAAAATCCTCAAAAGTCAACAAAAAAGACCGGCCGAACACCGCTCAATATCTACCGAATATAGATCTGCTTTTTTTACGGACAACTTGAACGGCTCTTTTTATCGCATCTATTACACGCAAACGGATCTTTGAGTAATTGCGGACATGCTTCGTCTGTTTTGGTATATCCATTGCTATGTACTCGAAGATGCTGTTTTACCTCTCAAGAAATTGTGGTTGCACTCTTTCCAATTCTTTTCCCAATGCATTTGAACAAAATCCCTTTTGTTAAGCATTCTTGAATTTCAATTCTGTCGTCTGAGTCGTGTGTTTGTTTTTCATATCCTAGTTCCTCCTCAGACTTAATCAAACATATTTTTTCTCAAACTAAATACAACTGCAAAATCTTTCCCGGACCAAATTCAACTCTAAATTGTACTGTTGCATTTACTTCGAGAATTTAATCAAAAAACTTTTGAAAAAAACTTTGGAAAAAAACTTTTTGAAAAACTTTTGAAAAAACTTAAAAAAAGTCTTGACTTTCCGTAACAATAGTGATATAATATAATGGCTTTGCAGGAAGCAACGCAAAAATCTGGGTGTGGCGCAGTTGGTAGCGCGCTACCTTGGGGTGGTAGAGGCCGCAAGTTCAAGTCTTGTCACTCAGACCAAATAAAGCCTTGAAAACATTGAGTTTTCAAGGCTTTATTTTTTGCTTGTTACGCAGTTTTTTAGAGGGGTGTTACACAGTTTGCTACGCAGATTTGTGTAACACCCCTAGCTTTATTCTCACATCGTATTTCAATTAA
>JAZRMT010000118.1:0-1627 GCA_045647805.1 Eubacteriales bacterium
GGAGCCCTGATCGATCATACGGATATTTACGCCCTTGTTAGCAAGCGAGGTGAATACTCTTGCGGCAGTTCCCTTCGCCTTAACCATTCCGCGGCCGACAACAGCGATGAGTGCAAGGTTCTCCTCTACGAAGATGTTCTCGGGATTTATGTTCTTACAAATACCCGCAAGCACGTCTCCTCTCTTCTCAGCAAGAGCCTTAGAGGCTACGATGACGGTCATAGTATCAATTCCCGAGGGGAAATGCTCGAAGGAAATCCCGTTCTCCTCAAGAACCTGAAGAACACGTCTGCCAAGACCAAGCTCGGAATTCATCATATCCTTCTCAACAGTGATCGAGGAGAAGCCGGTTCTGCCTGCGACACCGGTGATAATGTAATCCGAAAGATCGTCTGTCTCGGAAACGATGAAGGTTCCTCTGTCCTCGGGCTTATTGGTGTTACGAATATTGATCGGAATCTTGGAATATCTTACGGGGAAAATAGAATCCTCGTGAAGAACGGTAGCTCCCATGTAGGAAAGCTCTCTGAGCTCCTTGTAGGTTATGGTGTTGATGACCTTGGGCTCGTGAATGATCTTAGGATCAGCCATAAGGAATCCGGAAACGTCAGTCCAGTTCTCGTACAGAGTTGCAGATGCCGCTCTTGCAACGATTGAGCCGGTGATGTCGGAGCCGCCTCTGCTGAAGGTCTTGATAGTTCCGTTAGGCATAGAGCCGTAGAATCCGGGGATGACAGCATACTCGCAGCCTGCGAGTCTGTCACGAAGAACATCGTTGGTCTTCTCGGAATCGAAGGTACCATCCTCCTTGAAGAAGATGACCTTCTTTGCATCGATGAAGGGGAATCCAAGATACTTTGCAAGTATCATGCCGTTAAGGTACTCACCCCTGGATGCAACGTAATCACGTCCGGAGCTGTGAATAACCGAAAGTCTGATCTTCTCAAAAGCCTCGGTGAGATCGAGATCCAGACCGAGATCGGTGATAATATCTGTGTATCTACCCTTTATCTCATTAAATACCTCGGTGATATCCTCCTCCTCTGATGCGAGTGCGTAGCACTTATAGAGAAGATCGGTCACCTTGGTGTCATTGCTAAAACGCTTACCGGGAGCAGATGCAACCACGTAGCGTCTGGCAGGATCGCTCTTTACAATTTCAGCAACCTGGCGAAAATGATCCGCATCAGCAAGCGAGGTACCGCCAAATTTTAATACCTTAAGTCCCATTTTAAATCTCCTAACAAATAGATAATAATATTATATGAAAAATAAATAGAAATGTCAAGTATAAAAATTAACAAAACATAGCAAAAAACTGCTCGATTTTTGATATAATTAAATAATTTAGCAAATCCTTAAAAAAATTTCGAAAAAAAAGAAAAAAATATCTTGACAACTCCAAAATCTTCTGCTATAATATAGTGGTCTGTGGAGAGATGGCCGAGTTGGTCTAAGGCGCACGACTGGAAATCGTGTATACCCTAATACGGTATCAAGGGTTCGAATCCCTTTCTCTCCGCCACAAGTGAACCACCCAATAGGGTGGTTCTTTTTCTTGAGGCGGAGAGAAAGAGGATTCTCACCATGTGCCGAAGGCACAGGGTTCGCATTTGAGCGTAGGCGT
>JAZRMT010000119.1:0-22818 GCA_045647805.1 Eubacteriales bacterium
GTCAGGCGACTGCACAAACATTAACTAATTTTCGGTACCGCCGCCAGGGCGGCATTTTGGAATAAGGCTCCAAAATGCGAAAATTTGAGGCGTGAAACGTACTACACGACGATTAGATGGTACTGAACTTTCACGCAACTCTCCTCTCATTAATCGTCAGATCCGGCAAGGCTCTCAAGAGCACCTTCACGCTCGGGCCTTGCATCTCCATGCTTAACGAAGAACATGGTAACAAAGGAGAGCGCTACGAACACCGTTCCGAATGCGAAGAACATGATCCTCATTCCGAACAGATCGTAAAGCAGACCGGAAAGAATAGGCGCAACGATCTGTGCCGCCATAGAAGCTGTGTAATAATATCCGGTGTATTTACCGACGTCGCCGCCCTTGGCAAGCTCAACGACCATGGGGAAGGAGTTAACGTTAATAGTTGCCCAGCCCATTCCGGCAAGAACAAACACGGGATACATAACGAACTCGGGAGTATCAAAGCTTATAAAATTACCTATAAAGAAGGCGGTTGCAAGCAAAAGAATACCTGCGAGAATAGTCTTTCTTCTTCCGATTCTGGAGGCGACAATACCAACGGGAATATAGGATATTACCGCAGCCGCCTGGGCTATAATAAGAGTAAAGTTGAAGTCAAAGAAGAGTACGTTGGTCGCATATACCGAATACTTACTAGTAATGGAGTTGTAGCCAATGTACCAAAGGGCAACCGATGCGAGAATAAGACAAAGCGAGATGAGCTCCGGCTTTGTAAGACCGGTCTTTGTAACAGCCTCCAAGTCCACATCCTTACTCTTTTCCTTTTCCTCAAGACCAAGCTGTTTTGTAGCCTGCTCCATTTCATCAGCCCACTTGCGTTCCTTCACCGTAAGCACAAAAATGCAAAGTCCTGTTAACATTATCGCGCAAACCGCAACCACGTATCCGGTGTACTGCATATACTTGTCGCCTGACGTTCCGAATATTATTCCAAGAGCAAGAACGAGAATTCCACCCGCAGTTCCCATAAGATTTATTATGGCGTTACCCTTTGAACGAAGAGGCTTGACCGTAACGTCGGGCATAAGAGCCACGGCGGGAGAACGGAAGGTTGCCATAGATATAAGGGTAAGAAGAAGCACTCCGATAAATCCGATTATAGGCCAGATATTATCAAGGGTGATATCAAGAGTTCTTTCTCTGATTCCTTCGATAACCTCGTTTATAGCATCAACCTCTGCCTGAGCAATAGCAACAGCCGCCTCGCTTCCCGACTTGCCCGCCTCCTTAAGAGCGGCATTAGCCTCCTTGAGAGCCTCGGTAGCAACCTGGTATTCCTCGGCTATACCCGCCTCAATAACCGAGTTGAGCTGAATTGCATCAACGAAAGTAAGAGTGATGAAGGCGAGAACGGCGGCAAGCGTTCCTATTACGATAAAGGGAGTACGTTTGCCAAATCTGGTCATTACCTTGTCCGACAAAGCTCCGAATATCGGAAGGAGAAATACCGCAAGCACGTTGTCCACCGACATAACTACTCCGGAAAGTGTCTGGGGCAGACCAAAATGGTTGGTCAATGCCAGCGGCACTATTGCATCATATGCCTGCCAGAATGCACTGATCAGGAAGAATGCAAAGCCAACCAGAATCGTCTTCTTGTAATCAAGTTTCATAATTCTGTATTTCCTTTCTGCCTGTGCAAGAGAAAGAACTCATCCTCGGCACAGATCTACAAGTATTATTTTACCATAACAAAAAATAATTGTCAATTAAAATATAAAAGACTTATATCTTTCTTATATTGTAATGCTTCACAGATTTTTAAACACAAGGCAGAAAAAAAGTGCCCGCAAAATATCGCAGACACTTTAATAAACTGATATTTACATTAATTTTTTATACCTACATACTTTCTCAACGCATAAACCTCGGAAAATTCCAAGCTAGCCTATCCGCCCCTTGAGCCGTCCGACAAGGATGCCCGCTGCAATTCCCACGGCTACGCCTGCAAGAGTACCGACTATGGCAAGGGGTGCGATGTAGACGGATATTGCGGCATTTTCCATAACTATCGAGGCGGCGATCACCTGCCCCGCATTGTGAGCGACACCTCCGATAACGCTGACACCGACGGAGGAAAAGATAGGGAGCTTATAAAACAGTATCATAAAGGAGAGGGCAAGAATAGCACCGGAAAGCGAATAAATAAGAGCCACGGCATTTCCGAAAAGAAGGGCGGACAGACCGACTCGCACCAGGGAAACGGTCACAGCCGCCTTCCGGCCGAGAGTATAGAGGGCGAAAACGGTGGCAATGTTAGAAAGCCCGACCTTGGCACCCGGAACCGCCACAAGAGGCGGAAAAAGCGACTCTATATAAGACAAAACCATTGCAACGGCAACCAGTGCCGAAAGGGTAACCAGCTTTTTTGTTTTTCCCCTCATATCTCCTCCCCAAATACTCCGAAATTAACGCAAAAAGTTGCTTCGGTTAAATAAAAACGACTTAAACCATAAAATCAATAGAAAAAAGACTAAAATTAATTCAAGCCCTCACCTTCGGAGGTGATTTTCACCTCTACACGGTTGGGAAGACAAACGATTCTCTCTCCCGAGAGAGAAATCTTCCCCGTATGAACGCAAACCTTGTCGGGACAGTCGGCAGAGCTCATATACGCCTCACCGTCGGAAATCACAAGAAGGTTACTTCCTCCGTTAAGAGAATATTCTCCGTCCACGAAAAGCGAATATCTCCCGATCTCCTCTCCGTCGAGAGTAACAACAGCAAAAGCACCCTCATCCCGAGTGACACGCCAAATAATAAAAACGGAAAGCGCCACTATCAACAAAGCGAGAATAAGGATAACGTCGTAATAGAATTTTTTCCCTATCTTTCGCATAAAGGCAGACCTTCCGTTTTTTATTTTGTTTTCCGATAAGCTTATTTTACCCGCCAAAGCAAGAAAATATTAGTGGGTAATAGAATGACATCACGTCAACCACGCCCTCGAGCATCCGCCGAGATCATTTCAAGAAAACTTTGTTCATGATAAGACTTGACGTCGATAGCCATTAGCATTTTAGAATAATTTTACTTAGGACGAGGCGTGCAGTGACGCCGGCCGTAGTTACCTACGGCAAGTCCTGCACAACAAAGTAATAAGCAAAATTATTCAAAATGAGAGCCACAAATGAAGTTGCCGACGTGAATACATTTAGACGGACACACCTCGTGACAGGTTCCACAACCCGTGCACTTGCTGTAATCTATGGTGGCTAGATTGTTTACCAGGGTTATGGCTTGCTCGGGGCATTTCTTTGCGCAGAGACCGCAGCCTATGCAGCCGTTTTTGCATATTTTACGCACTTCGGCACCTTTGTTATGGTTGTTACACTTTACCACAACACGCTCGGTGTCCTTGATAAGATGAATAATGCCGCTGGGACACTTCTTCACACAAAGACCGCAGCCGATGCACTTCTTGGGATCAATGTTGGCAATGCACTTTTCAGAATCAATAGTAATTGCATTTCTCGGACAAACCGTTACACAGTCGCCATAGCCAAGGCAGGCGAAGGTACAATCTCTGTCACCCGAAAAGAAGAGCTTTGCACTCTCGCAGGACTGAGGACCGGAATAAACGTACTTTCTCTCCTCGGGATGGCAGGAGCCGTTGCAGGCAACGTAAGCAACCATCTCAACTACGTCTCCGGCATCAACGCCCATTATCTGTGCAACCTCTCTTGCAGTTCCGTCACCACCGGGAATACAAAGATTAGTCTCGGTGGCTCTGCCCTCGGAAAGAGCCTTGGCATAATCATCGCATCCCGAATATCCGCAGGTGCCGCAATTGGCACCGGGAAGGCAGTCACGAATAGCAACGGCACGCTCATCCTCCTTAACTCCGAAGAAAACGGAGGAGAGGGTAAGCAGGGCTGCGCAAAGGATCGCAATGACCGCAAGAACCAATACAGGAATGAGTATTTCCATAAAAACCTCCAAATTATTGATGAATTCCGACGGCTTTGCCCCGGACATGAAAGCCGGTCAGAGCCGTGGAAATTCGGAACGGTTAAACACCGAGCAGGTTCTCAATTACGCCCGAGAATCCGAAGAAGGCAAGCGAAACGATGGATGCGGCAACAAGAGTTATGGGAAGTCCCTTCATACTCTCGGGAGCGGGGCAATTCTCTATTCTGGAGCGAACTCCCGCAAAGAGAACCATCGCAAGAAGGAAGCCGAGACCAACTCCCGTAGAGGCGAATAGCGACTCAACAAGATTGTATCCGTCTGTAATATTGTTGATCGCAACACCGAGAACTGCGCAGTTGGTGGTGATAAGAGGAAGATACACGCCAAGCGATTTGTGCAGGGCGGGAACAAACTTCTTCAAAATTATCTCAACGAACTGAACGAGTGCCGCAATGACCAAAATGAAAACAATTGTTTGCAAATAGCCTAGTTCGTTAGGGTCGAGAACATAGGTCTGGATAGGCCAAGTAACCAGAGTTGCACAGAGCATAACGAATATAACCGCAACACCCATGCCGACCGCCTGGTTAAATTTCTTCGACACGCCGAGGAAGGGGCAGATGCCTAAGAACTTCTGTAAAACGTAGTTATTAACGAAAACACCCATAAGAAGGATGTAAAGGAGCATCTTAATTTCCATCAGTATCCTCCTTCCCGACTGCGGGAGCAGCTTCCTTGGTATCAAGAACCAGCTCGGCATTCTCAGAACAGCTTACCTTACCGCAAAGAGCGGCAGAGGGACAACCCTCGCAGGAGAAGTTCTTTCTCTTCTCGGCACCCTTCTTAGGTCCGATCTTATTAACTACCGCAATAAGAATACCGAACACAAGGAATCCACCGGGAGCCTGAGTTAAAATGGGAATATTGTACTCGGAGAGGAAGGGTATCGAAATTCCGGCAAAGCTACCTGCTCCAAAAACCTCTCGTATGGTTGCCATAGCGAGAAGAGCGAGAAGGAATCCAACGCCCATTCCGAGACCGTCAAGCATAGAATCAACTACGCCGTTCTTCCTTGCGTACATCTCGGCTCTTCCGAGAATAATACAGTTAACGACTATAAGCGCCAGATAAACGCCCAGCATCTCAAAAACGCTTGGCAGGAATGCCTGAAGCAGCATTTGCACTGCCGTAACAAAGGCGGCAATGACTACTATATAGCATGGTATTCTTACCGTATCGGGAATTATCTTGCGAAGAGCAGATATTACCGCATTCGAGCCGACGAGAACCACCGTTGCGGCGGCACCCATCGAAAGCGCGGATATAACGCCGGTGGAAACGGCAAGAGTGGGACATGTTCCGAGAACAAGGACGAGAACGGGGTTCTCGGCAATCAATCCCTTAAGGAATATTGCCAGCTTTTTATTACTGCTCATCCGTTCTTCCTCCTCTTCTTATAGAATATTACCGCTCCGACGCAAGCGAGTACACAAACACAAACAATAACGATTCCCACTACGGTATAAGGACTGGCGGGATAAGCGACCTCGAGAGCACCTCTGACCGCATTCATAAATGCATCGGAGGACTCGGTTGCATGAGTCGCATGATCAACCATAGCAATATTAGACTTGTTCTTGCCGATATAGCTGTTGAGTATATCAGCAGTCATCTCGGGAGCCTTGTCTGTCTTATTTTTATCAAAGCCGACAACCCACTGCATCATTTCTACCGCGGTGATCCTTCCGTTCTTGTCGGAGGTAACGATACCCTCGGTCTCAATGGGGCTCCATTTGTTTCTCCTGGTAGCGATATGGAAGGCATAGCCCTTGCCATCCTTCTCACGGAATACGCTTCTGACGGTGTTGGGCATATCCTCATCCTTCTCGATAAGCTCATACTCCGTACCGCCTATCCTCTCTGCTATTTCCAGAGCCTCTTCAACGGTAGTTTCGGTAATACCCGTAGTATCAAAGGCGTTATCCTTAGCACTTACAAAGCCGAGAACCACACAGGCATCGTAAATCGCCGACTTAATAGCCGACTCGGAATAGCTTACGGTAGCTCCCGTAACCACGTCGGCAACCTCGGAACCGGTAGCACCGATAAAGGCGTCACCGTAGCTGCCCATAGGCTTCATTTCGGAGGGAACGATGCTCTCCTCGTTCTTGGTGATGACCGATTTGATTATTTTACCCTCGGTATCAATTGCAACGGTAATTCCGATAAGCTTACCGGTATAGCCCTTGTTGGTTTCAAGAACAACAACAAAGCCTTTTCCGTTCTTCTCGGTGAACACCTGCTTTACCGTTTCGGGGGCACCGTCGGGAAGAGCGTCGGCAGCATCACCGAACTCTCCGTCCGGCATTACTATCTCAAGAGAATCCTTTATCTTCTGCTCGTTCGCCTCCTTGATCTTGGGAGCGGTTATAAGATTTATACCGCCGAGAAGCAGCGCCGTCACAAGACATATCACAGAAAGCACGATGACGGGCATCAAATTCTGTTTTTTCAAAATATTCTTTACATTCATTACTTTTTACCTCCCAGAGGTCTTTTCGCCGTCCACTTTTCCATATAGGGCGAGAGAATATTCATGAGAAGTATAGCAAAGGATACACCCTCGGGATAGGAGCCGTAGAATCTGATAAGGAAGGTCACAAGACCGCATCCGAAGGCGAAGATCATCTTACCCGTACGGGTGATGGGCGTGGTTACATAGTCGGTAATCATGAATACCGCCGCAAACACAAGTCCGCCGGAAAGCACCGAATAAAGAGCAATAAGCGGATCGTTGGTTGCTATAAGGGAAAGCACGTACACGGTTGCCATAAAAACAAGGGGTGTTTCGAAGTGAATTACCTTCCTTATTACAAGATAAGCAAAGCCGATAAGAATAGCCACGGTACAGGTCTCACCGATAGCTCCGCCGTAAAGTCCGAAGAACATATCGAAAACAGAGGGAAGCCCCGAGAGATTATCCGCCTTGATCAATTCAAGAGGAGTAGCAGAGGAAACGGTGTCAACGATTTTCGGAGCCATGCCGCCGCTAAGCGTGCTTGAGAAGCAGATGAACAGGAAGATTCTTCCCGTAGCAGCAGGGTTGGCGAAATTACAGCCAAGACCGCCGAACAGACATTTAACAACTATGATAGCAAACACCGAGCCGATAACACACTGCCATATGGGAGAGTCGGCTCTCAGGTTAAGACCGAGAATGAGACCGGTAACTATCGCAGTAAGATCGCCTATGGACTGTTCCTTTTTTACTATAAGGTTGAAAAGGTATTCGCAAAGCACCGCAGAGGCAGTGGTGGCGAACAACACGAGAAGCGATCTCATGCCGTAGATAACGGTACCCGCCACAGTAACGGGCAGCAGAGCGATAATGACGTCGAGCATTATCCTTCTCGTAGATTCACCCGTATGAACGTGGGGCGAGGAAGATACAATAAGCTTATTCATTTTTCCTATTATTCCTCCTTATACAGTCTTGCTTTGCTTGGCTTTTTGAGCAGCTTCGTATTCTCTCAGCTCGACCTTCGCCGCTCTGTTAATATCAACGAGAGGTCTGTTCGAGGGACAGCCGAAGGAGCAGCAGCCGCATTCAATGCAGAGTAAGAGATTGCTATCCTTGAGCCTTGCCATTTTCTCCGACACGTCGGAGAAATTCATAGCCTTGGCATAAGCGGTGGGATTAAGCCCCATGGGGCAGGCGGCAACGCATCTGCCGCAATGGATGCAGGGATTACGGCGGGGCGGAGCGGAATCCTTTTTATTAAGAGCAACTATGGCGTTTGTATTCTTGAGAATGGGATCAGCAGTCGAATAGACCGAAACGCCCATCATAGGACCGCCGTAAAGAACCTTGCCGGGCTCCTCCGAATATCCGCCGGTAAAGGCGATGACGTCCTCAATAGCCGTACCTATGGGGGCTATAAGGTTCATCGGATTTTTAACAGCAGAGCCGTCAACGGTGATGCACTTCTCTACAAGAGGCATTCCGCTCTCGGAATATTTTGCGATAAATGCCGCAGTGGTAACGTTCATTACAAGGCAACCGACGTCGGAGGGGAGTCCTCCCTCGGGAACTTCAAGACCTGTGGTATTGTAAATAAGAACCTTTTCCGCTCCCTGGGGATAGGTGTCCGGAAGGCTGACAACCTTGACCTTATCGTCAGAGGCGAAGAGTGCGGTAAGCTTTTCAATACACTCCGCTTTATTTTTCTCTATACCGATAATAATCTCGTCGGCACAGATATACTTTTCAAGAAGAGCGATACCCTTTGCAAGATGATCGGCATCGTCGATCATAGTACGGGTATCGGAGGTGATATAAGGCTCGCACTCCGCTCCGTTGAGTATTATCTTCTTTATCAAGCCCTTCTTCTGTGCGTCAAGCTTGACCGCTGTGGGGAATCCGGCTCCGCCAAGACCGACCAAACCGCTTTTTCTGACCGCATCGCAGAAGGAATCAAGATCGGTTATTACGGGAGGCTCTATCGAGGGATCGGGCGTCATCTCGCCGTCGGATTCTATTCTGATCGCCGGGCAGATCCTGCCGTTTGACATAAGATAATTCTCAATTTTCTTAACTGTACCCGACACCGAGGAATAGATCGGAGAGGACACGTATCCGCCCGCCGCTGCAACGAGAGTACCGACGTAAACCTTATCTCCCACGCCTACCGCAACATTTGCGGGCGCTCCTATATGCTGTGATACGGGAAGAAGCACCTCTGAGGGAGGCGTCATGCGCACCGCAGGCATCTCGGCAGTATTTTTTCTGTGAGGAGCCTTTAATTTTCCTAGCTTAAAAAATGACATATACTTTACCTTTCCGAGCAAACGCTCTTTTGGGCTAAATAAATTTTACATAAAATAATCCACTGTGTCAATGGAGGATGTTATCCAAAAAATCCACCGAAAGGAAGAAGAATATCACATTATACAGCAAAGCAGCGACCGATAAGTCCTCGGCGAGCAGTTGCGGTATTTCTTGAAAATTCTGTTGAAATATGACACCGAGGAAAAACCGACCGCCTCGGATATCTCAAGAATGCTGTCTCTGGTTTTCAGCAGTAATTTCTCGGCTTTACAAATTCTTACAAAATTAAGATATTCGGTAAAGGTCGCGCCGGTGGCGTTTTTGAAAATACGGCAGAAATAGCTTTGATCAAAGCCCAGCTTGGCACTGACGGAATCCAGGGAAAGATTCTCGGCATAGCTTGTGTTTATAAAAGAAAGAATGGGAAGTATCTTCTGCACCTCTCGGGTGTTGTAGATACGTTCTGAATCCGAAAGGACTCCGGATCTGTAAAGAAATCCCAGAGTGCGGTAGACTCCCGACCGTACGAATATCTCGTAGGAATTCTCCTTCTTTTGCACCTCCGAGAGGATAAGAGCGAGTGCCTCAGCAAGCTCGGGCGAGGAAAATACTCTTATGGGGGAATAGACCTGACTCTGAAATCTCATTGAATACTTAATGATCTTTGTGATCTCGGTGTCAACAAAGTCACTTTCCTTAAACTGAACAAGTCCTATCCTTGCCTGAGTTATACGTCTTGTAAAGTGCGGAACTCTGGAGTTTATAAAGATGACGTCACCCTTCTTGCCGACGTACTCCTTGTCGTAGACCGTACACCCGAACTCCCCCTCGTAAACGTAAAGGAATTCAAGCTCATCGTGATAATGAATACGACAGACGTGTCCCGGTACAATACCGGCGGGGGGATCCGTACTCGCCCTCAACGCCGTATTCACGACGTTGCTCTTTATAGTTTCGTTATACATTATTCACCTCCACCCAACCGTGGGAAAGAAAAAACACAAAAGTTTAAAAAGTCAAAAAAGTACAACTTTGCACTTTTTGAACAGCCACGCTCAACGCATAGCAATCTCATTTTATAGATACATTCTATCATAAATTATAAAATAAATCAATATATTTTTGCAAAAAAGCAAGAAATAAACAAATTTATTTCAAAAAATCAAAAGAGTGTCAATTTTTTAACAAAGAGCGTTAAAATTTTAACAATATTGTATCCTTAAAAATCCGCACCATAGCCCTTCATACCTTTGACATTCTTCTCAACAGACAATAAAAAAACCGCAGAAACGCCTAACGAAACATCTCTGCGGAATGTATTATTTAAAAATAAAGTAAGCTGCTACTGCTGCTGCGACGATAACCAACGTAGCGGTAACACCGAGCAAACGTCTTCTCGCCTTGCGACGCTTAGCATACTTACGAGCCTTACGGAGGTACAAAGAAATGGGATCGCGTTTTTTCTCAATGTCCTTAATAAAAGCGGAGAGCCAACGCACGTCCGACTTACCGACCTCGTCGATGCTCTGGAGCGCACCCGCCTCATGGGCAATACGGTTCCTGATATTTCTGTAACGCACAAGACGCGGGAGCACCTGCTCACGGTCGGGAGCATAGCGTGCATTGATAAGTCTGTTTACGTATTCGGTAATACCGCCGGTTACGACGCCGAACTTGTGACAGCAGATCTTGTCAAGCTCTATATATGAATTTAGAAATGCACTGTTGTATCTATGGCCCATTTCATACCGTCCTTTGCACAAGGTTTTGCACTTTTTATATCTATTTTACACCATCTTTGACTTTTTTTCAATAGCAAAATTAAAAAAGACGCCGATTTGACCGATTTTTTTTACGAAGTGGGGATTATGGACCGTTTTTTTTCTTTTTTTCACAGTTTTTTGATAAAAAATTTTGAAACCTCTTTCTTTTTTTCCAGAAATGTTGTATAGTAATTATATAAGGATCTCTTATTCATAACGGTAATTGTAAAAGGAAAAGGATAAACCATTATGAACGTTTTAGATATTATTAATTTATGCCTCGGCATAGTTTTTCTGCTGTGTTATTTTTATCAGATAGTTTTTCTTATCATTGCGATCTTTTCAAAAAAAAAGAGCTATCCCGACGCCCCTCCTAAGGATCTTGCCGTACTTATCGCTGCCAGAAACGAGTCCGGAGTCATAAAGCGTCTTATAGATTCGCTTGTCACTCAGGAATATCCGAAGGACAGATACCGTATATTCGTCGTCGCAGACAACTGTACCGACAATACCGCAGAAATAGCAAGAGAGGCGGGAGCTATCGTTTACGAGCGTTTTAACGAAAACGAGCGAGGCAAGGGCTACGCTCTCAATTATCTGATCGCTAAGATAAAGGAGGACTTCCCCGACAGAATTCCCGACGGCTATATAGTTTTCGATGCGGATAACGTTGCCGAGAAGAATTATCTTTATGAGATGAACAAGCCTCTTGCGGCGGGCTACGAGGTCGTAAGCGCCTACCGTAACGCCTCCAATTACGGCGAAAATTGGCGCGCGGGAGGCCAGGGTATGTATTTTCTGCGTGATGCAAGAGTGCTCAATTATGCAAGAGCCCTCGTGGGAACCAACACCTTTATTTCGGGAACGGGATTTTTGTTCTCCCGCTCGATAGAAGAAAAATACGGCGGTTGGCCCTTCCACACCCTAACCGAGGACGGTGAGTTTACTCTCCACAATGCGGTAAACGGTGCAAAATGCGCCTACTGCCAGGATGCGGTGTTCTACGACGAGCAGGCAACCGATCTTAAGACCTCCTGGAATCAGAAGCTCAGGTGGTGTAAGGGCGGACTCCAGATCTTCAAGAAATATTTCAAGAGACTTATGCACGGAATATTCGTAAAGAGGAGCCTTTCCTGCTTTGATATGGTAATGTGTCTGACACCTGCATACGTGCTGTCGCTCCTTGCGGTTTCTGTCAACACCGTCGGTCTTACCGCCCTTCTGATAACGGGAACCGATCCGAGAACGTTGTTTATAAGTGCCATCTCGATGGTCACTATGGCTTATCTCTCCCTTCTTATGTTCAGCGTCTTCGTAACAATCTCCGAATGGAAGAGGATCAAGGCAAGCACGGCCAGAAAGATACTGTACGTCTTCACCTTTCCCATTTTCATATTCTCCTTCATTCCTCCGGCGGCTGTTGCCCTCTTCAAGAAGGTGGAATGGAAGCAGATCAAGCACACGGGTAACGAGTCTGACACCGGGAGTGAAAACTGCGGTACCGAAGTATAAAGAGGACTGTTTCTGTATTTTCCAAAGAAAAAAGACGAGGAATTTCAACAATTCCCCGTCTTTTTTTGGTGTCCGTTATTCACGGATGATATGTAGCTTACTTCTTAGCAGTCTTAAGTCCAAGCATTTCCATTACCTGATCTATCAAAGCGTTAAGATCGATAATACCAAGGAAATGAGCGCCAACAAGAGCACCTGCCGCAATAGCAACTATAAGAAGAACGAGAAGAAGAGCGCAGAAGGTAGAACGAGCGAAGTTCTTCTTATTCTGGTTCTTTGCGAAGAGTGCGGCGCAGAGCAAAATGAGCCAGCCGAGAACGGGAATAGACCAAAGAACGCGGTAACCAACGTATCCCCACGCAGAGATCGGCTTATCACTGTAGCTGTAAGTGCCAATGTAACCGTAGTTTTTCATTTTAGATCTCCTTTTATTATTTTTTCCCGCTAAGTCGGCGGTTTATGAAATAATTATAACATATTAAAAAAACAATGTCAATAACAAAAACCCAAAGTTGGAAAAAATTTTTTAATTTTTTGCCCTTTTTTAAGCGGTTTTAAAAAATTCGAACCGGAGCAAAAAGATGAGGCTCGAAAAACTTGACATACGGTCGTTTTTGTGCTAAAATATTCACCGTAATTTTTTTACCGCATATCACAATGAAGGAGACAACCTTATGCAGTTCGCCCCAGACATAATCTACAACGTTATGCTGCTTTTCATAATGATGATACCCGGCATTATTCTGAAAAAATGCAAGCTCGCACCGGAGGGATTCGGAAAAGGACTTTCAAACCTGGTTCTCTATATTGCTCAGCCCGCCCTGGTATTCCTTGCGTATTTCAAGGAATTCGATGCGGAAATACTCATTAATTTGGTATACGTATTCATCCTATCTCTGCTGGCTCACGTAATATTCGCCGCAGTTGCGCTCCTCTTTTTCAAGGGTGCGGAGGACGGAATCAGACGTATGCTTCGCTTCTCTACCGTGTTTTCCAACGCGGCATTTATGGGAATCCCGCTTATAGCCGCAGTTCTTGAGGAAACCTATCCCGGAGCCACTCTTTACGCTTCGATATACAACATTTCCTTCAACCTTTTCCTTTGGACTCTGGGTGTGTACTTCTGTACCTCAGGAAGAGATCTTGACAACAACAACGTATCCGATCATATAGACGAGATCAAAGGAAAGCTATCCTTCAAGAAGGCACTTCTTCATCCTGTAACAATAGCCGCAGCTCTCGGTCTTGTGGTATTCAGCTTCTCGCTCCATCAGTATATGCCCACGATCGTGACCGAATCGCTTACGATGCTGAAAAATCTCGTTGCGCCTCTTTCAATGGTGGTTATAGGTCTACGCCTTGCGGATATGAAGTTTGACGGATGCTTCAAGGACAAGTATCTTTATATTTTCCTCGCTCTCAGACACGTAGCCCTGCCTCTTATAATGGTGGGAATTCTGAGACTGATTCCCGTTTTCGGTATAGATATCCACCCCGCAGTCTCCACCGTTATAGTGATTATGGCTGCCGCCCCTGCCGCAACAAGTGCGACAATGTTTGCGGAGATGTATTCCTGCGATGCCTCTTACGTTTCAAGAGCGGTCACCATATCAACGCTTCTGTCGATAATCACTATGCCGCTTATGACGATGCTTATTTAAGCTAAGATAGCAAAGTAAAGCCCTTTGCGGTATATTTTCCGGCACTTAATTCGTACTCACACTATACGCCCGGCGTTTTCCTGTTCGCCGGGCGTTTTTAGTTTTCCTCTGCCGAATAGCTTTTTTCTTTTTTGACAATAATACAAAAAAACGAAAAGGTACAGTGGAAAATGGCCGATAATTTACTTACCCCCGACTATAATCTCAACGTCCTGCTGTTGAGAGAAAGACTGCGTGTTGACGAAAGCTTCGATATAATTGAACGGCATCTGACGGTGGCGGAAAAGGATATGTGCTTTTTCTACATCGACGGATTCGTCAAGGACGGAGAAATGCTGAGAATAATGCAGTATCTCCTGTCAGAAAAAAGCATAACGACCTGTGGCGAGCTTGAAAAAAGAATGCCCTACGTAGAGGTAGAGGTGGCTAAGGAAAAAAGCAAGCTCATCCGAGCCGTGCTATCCGGTCAGACCGCCATTCTTTGCGAGAGCTTTGGCGGCGAGGCGATGCTGCTCGACCTGAGAACCTACCCCGCCAGACCGACCTCCGAGCCGGAGAGCGATCGAGTCATGCAGGGCTCAAGAGACGGATTTGTGGAAACTTTAGTTGTCAATACTGCGCTTATTCGCCGCAGAATACGCGATGAACGGCTCACAATGAAGCACTATTCATTGAGCGGATCATCCGAGACCGACGTGGTGGTCTGTTACATGGAGGGAGTGGCTAACGAGGATACGGTAAGAGAGATAGAAACCAAGCTAAAAAAGGCAAAGCCCCGTTCTCTAACCCTCGGATTTCAAAGCCTTGCCGAAACTCTCATACGCTCCGGCTGGTTCAACCCCTTCCCGAAAATCAGAACCACCGAGCGTCCCGACACCGCCGCAGCTCAGCTGCTGGAGGGCAGCGTGATCGTCATTACAGACACCTCTCCGCAGGCTATGATACTGCCCACGTCAATTTTTGATTATCTCGAAGAAACCGACGACTTTTATTTTCCTCCGCTCACAGGCACCTATTTACGGCTTGTAAGAACCTTTATTCTGTTGCTGTCGGTCATTATAACACCCCTTTGGTATCTGGCACTTGAATACGCACACATTTTGCCGGACGCCCTCACCTTTATTGTGCCCCGGGATCCGGGTGCTTTGCCGATAATATTACAGCTTTTCCTCGTTGAAATAGCCATTGACGGCCTGAAAATCGCCTCGATGAACACACCGGATATTCTGTCGAACTCACTCTCTGTGGTCGGAGCTCTTATTCTGGGAGATTTTGCCGTCGGGGTAGGATGGCTGTGCGGTGATGTGATACTCTATATGGCATTTGTGGCAATAGCAAACTTTGCCCAGCAGAACCACGAGCTAGGCTACGCCTTCAAGTTTTCGAGAATGGCAATCCTCGCCCTTACGGCAATTTTTGAAATATGGGGCTTCGTTATCGGTATAATACTCTTCTGCACCGCCGTTGCTACAAACAAAACCCTCTCGGGCAAAAGGCACTATCTCTACCCCTTGATCCCCTTTGATCCAAAAGCGTTCTTCCGTCTTATAATAAGACACAAGAAAAACGACATAGATGAAAATACGTCAGAGGAATAAAGATACAAAAAAAAAACGGACAAAAACCGATAATTTGCAAATCTTTGTTTGCATTTAACCGATTTTTTTGTCCGTTTTATTTTTATTCGTGTCTTGTTTTTGATTGCAAATATATGAGCAGAACGCTGATATCCGCGGGATTGACTCCGCTAATTCTTGATGCCTGACCGAAGCTCAGAGGACGGATTTTATCCAGCTTCTCTGCCGCCTCACGGCGAAGTCCGGTTATAAGCGAATAGTCAATATCCTTCGGCAGAGGCTTTTCTTCCAGCTTTTTCTGCCTTTGCACCTCGGAGAGCTCACGCTTGATGTATCCCTCGTACTTCACGCTTACCTCGGCAGTACGGATAACGGAAGATGGGAGCGACGGACGAGCCTTGTCGATTGCCGATAGAGCCTTGTAGCTCAGCTCGGGACGGCGTAAAAGCTCGGAAAGCTTCGTTCCGGTACTTATCTCGGCAGAGCCTTCCTTTCGAAGGAATTCGTTTGCCTCCTTTGAGGGAGGGATAACCGTCTTTTCAAGACGACGTATTTCGTCCTCTATTGCCCCTTGCTTTTCGAGGAATTTTTCGTATCTTTCATCACCTATAAGCCCAACCCTTCTTCCAATGGGCGTAAGCCTTGCATCGGCGTTATCCTGGCGAAGAAGCAGTCTGTACTCACTCCTGGAGGTCATCATGCGGTACGGCTCCTTGGTTCCCTTGGTAACGAGGTCGTCGATAAGAGTGCCTATATACGAAGAGGAACGGGGCAGGATCATAGGCTCTTCGCCCTTGACCTTAAGTGCGGCGTTTATCCCCGCAACAAGCCCCTGTGCCGCCGCCTCCTCGTAGCCGGAGGTGCCGTTAAACTGACCTGCTCCGAAAAGACCTGCCACCGCCTTGAATTCAAGAGTTGGAAGCATTCCGGTAGGATCGGCACAGTCGTATTCTATCGCATAGGCGTAACGCATTATTTCTGCATTCTCAAAGCCCTTCAGCGATCTCAGCATTTCATATTGCACGTCGGTGGGCATAGATGTGGAGAAGCCCTGAATATACATCTCATCGGTATCCATTCCGCAAGGCTCAACGAAGAGCTGATGTCTTTCCTTGTCGGCAAATCTGACGAGCTTGGTTTCAATAGAAGGGCAGTACCTCGGCCCCTCACCGGTAATGTTGCCGGAATACATCGCAGATCGGTTAAGATTGTCGAGAATTATCCTGTGAGTATCGGAGTTGGTATAAACTACGTGGCAGGGAACAAGGTTCGTTTCCTCACCGCTTTTTTCCTCCGAGCGGACGGAATAAGGCGTAGGCTCTTCCTCCCCCTCCTGAACCTCAAGCTGTGAAAGGTCGATAGACCGCTTGTGTACTCTTGCGGGAGTGCCCGTCTTAAATCGCATAAGCTCTATTCCGAGCTGACGAAGCCTCTCGGAAAGACCGATTGCCGGCATCATTCCGTCAGGGCCGGCAGAATACACCTTGTCACCCACGAAGATCTGACTCTCAAGGAAGGTTCCCGAGGCAATGACCGCCGCAGAGCAGGAGAACACCTCGCCAAGATGCGTAAGGACGCCTGTGACGTAATCTCTTCCCTCTCCGTCCTTTTCGGTGAGAATGTCTACGATCTCCGCCTGAATAAGACGAAGCCCGGGCTCTTTTTCAAGAGTCCTTTTCATTATTCTTTTGTATTCGGCTCGGTCTGCCTGAACTCTTTTTGAATGTACGGCAGCTCCCTTGCCAAGATTTAGGGTACGGGATTGAATGGTTGCGAGGTCGGCACAATAGCCCATCTCACCGCCAAGAGCATCTATTTCAAAGACCAGATGCCCCTTTGCACTTCCTCCCACCGAAGGGTTGCAGGGCATATTGCCCACCGCGTCAAGGTTGGTGGTAAACAGAACGGTATCAAGCCCCATTCTG
Organism: Eubacteriales bacterium; assembly: GCA_045647805.1. Lineage (GTDB taxonomy): Bacteria > Bacillota > Clostridia > Oscillospirales > CAG-272 > UBA1740. Next base: position 17,227 of record JAZRMT010000119.1, read on the forward strand.
GCAGAAGCGAGAGCGGCTTCGATTCCCGCATGGCCCGCTCCGATCACCGCAATTTTAGTTATCTGTTCCATAAAGCCTCGTTAATGATAGCCTGATTTTCAATCAATAGAGCCCATATCAGAAGGATATGAGTTTAACATCGGTCACAACGCCCTTTGTCGTATCAAGGGTAAAAACAGCCCCCTCGGCACGTATTGCTCCGCTTGCCGGGACGAACTTGTGAGGCAGATGCGAACGCATACGGTTTACTACCGTCTCGGGATCCATTCCGATAATTCCCCCGCTCTCACCGCACATTCCGACGTCGGTAACGTAACCGCTCCCCTTAGAAAGCACTCTCGCATCGGCAGTCGGCACGTGGGTATGAGTTCCGAAAATAACGTTTATTCTGCCGTCATAGGCATAACCTACCGCCAGCTTTTCTCCCGTTGCCTCTGCGTGTATGTCGAGTACCGAAAAATCGTATTTTCCCTCGCACTCCCTGAGCGCTCTGTCAATATAAGAGAATGGTGCGTCAAGAGTAGGCTCTATATGCACGTTTCCCATAGCGTTTATAACCAGCATACGATATCCGGCAGCATCGAGAACCGTATAGCCTCTGCCGGGTGCCCCATCACCGAAATTGATAGGCCTGAGCACTGTCTTACTCTCGTCAAGATAGCTCCACGCCTGTCTGTTACGAAGGGTGTGGTTGCCTCCTGTTATACAATCGGCACCGCCGAGAAGCAGCTTCTCCGCCAGCGGCTCCGAAATACCGGTAACGAAGGAGGCATTTTCTCCGTTTACAACGCAAAAATCTATACCTTCCCTCTCTCTGAATTTCCAAAGATTCCTTGACAGATACTCTACCCCCTCGGGGCTGGTAACGTCTCCTATTACAAGAATTTTCACTTTTTTCTCTTTTCTATCCGCAAAGCGGAGAATTTTTTAATCAAACAAATCGGCTCTCGCCGCAGTGAAAGTCGAAAACGAGCGAAACTTCGCTCGTTTTCTTATTTGCTTAATTTGCTTAAAATCGCAGGTCAAAGAAACCCGATCAAAGCCTCGGCGAATTTAATTTTTGATGAAATGCAAGGTTTTTTCACGAAGGCGTAGAAACCTACGTCGAGGGAAAAACACCGAAGCAGTTCGCAAAAATTACTTCGCGTATTCGGTAGTGCGGGATTCGCGGATTACCGATACCTTTATCTGTCCCGGATAGTCAAGCTCGTTCTCGATTTTCTTGGCTATGTCACGGGCGAGGAGCTTCATCTTGTCGTCGTTGACGAGCTCGGGCTTGACCATGATTCTTACTTCACGACCTGCCTGAATTGCGAAGGTCTTTTCTACACCCTCGAAGTCACCCGCAACCTCCTCGAGCTTCTGGAGACGCTTGATGTAATTCTCGACGTCCTCTCTGCGCGCGCCGGGTCTTGCTGCGCTGATGGCGTCTGCCGCCTGAATAATGAAATCAAGAGCGGTGGTAGGCTCAATGTCGTTATGGTGAGCCTCTATTGCATGAACGATCTCCTTGTTCTCACGGTACTTGTTAGCAATCTCAACACCGAGAGCAACGTGCGAGCCGTCAACCTCTGCGGTAACAGCCTTACCGATATCGTGAAGAAGACCTGCTCTTCTTGCGGTGGTAACGTCAACACCCATCTCGTCGGCTATAACGCCTGCAAGCATAGAAACCTCAATGGAATGGCGAAGAGCGTTCTGACCGTAAGAGGTACGGTACTTCATACGGCCGAGAAGCTTAATAAGCTCGGGGTGAAGTCCGTGAACTCCTGTCTCAAATACCGCCTTCTCACCCGCCTGCTTAATAGCAACGTCAACGTCACGGCGAGCACGCTCAACGGTCTCCTCGATTCTTGCGGGATGAATTCTTCCGTCGCTGACGAGCTTTTCAAGAGCCATTCTGGCGATCTCACGCCTTACGGGATCGAAGCCCGAAACGGTGATAACGTCGGGAGTGTCGTCAATGATAAGCTCAACACCGGTAAGATTCTCAATAGTACGGATATTTCTACCCTCTCTACCGATGATCCTGCCCTTCATCTCGTCGCTGGGAATCTGAACTACCGAAATAGCAACCTCGCTGACGTGATCGGCAGCAAAACGCTGAATTGCAAGAGAAAGGATATCCTTAGCCTTAGTATCAGCCTCGTCCTTGAATTTCTCCTCGTACTCGGCGATCTTAAGAGCGGTCTCGTGCTGCATCTCGGAATCAAGTCTTGCAACGAGCTCTGCCTTAGCATCCTCCTTGGAAAGTCCGGCAATCTTCTCAAGCATGGCGATCTGCCCCTCGAGGGTTTTTCTGATCTCTTCCTTAAGTCTGTCTGCCTCAGCGGTTTTATCCTGAAGTACCGCCTCCTTCTTCTCAAGTCCCTCGAGCTTAGCATCAAGGGTTTCCTCCTTCTGAGTTACCCTGCGCTCAAGTCTTGATACTTCCTTGCGTCTTTCTTTAATATCGAAATCTGCTTCCTTCTTCAGGTTGAAGATCTCTTCCTTAGCGGAAATTATCGACTCCTTCTTTGCGCTTTCCGCATTCTTGATAGCATCCTCGAGAATCTTTCTCGCCTGCTCCTCTGCGGAGCCGAGCTTCTTCTCAGCAGCTATCTTACGAACGAAGAAACCGACACAAACGCCGATTACTGCCGCAACTACTATTAAAGCAATGTAAACTAAATCTGGCACTTTACACCTCCTTCTGATTACTTTTCTGTAATCTATATATGAAAAATTGTTGTTAATAATATGAAAACCCGAATACTCCGCGCCAACCCTCGCGCGTTGGTGGACAATCATACATATAATATTATATAATAAAAGACTCTTAAAGTCAAGAGTTTTTTCACGCTTTCAATTTTTCTGTTCTAACAGAAATAATAATTAATAGATAAAAAAGCAATATTCCATAGCTTAAAAAGCATTGGATGCGGCATGGGATTTCTCTGATTTGGCAAAAGATTGTCGCAAAACCAAAAAAAGCAAAAAAAATTAGCACTTGCCCATTGAGACTGAGGATTATTAACAGAAAATTCATAATTTTTATCTTAAAAAGTATTGACTTAATCGACAAAAACGGTTATATTATATATGCAAACGTTAGCACTCGGTCATGTCAAGTGCTAAAACCCAGGAAAGCGAGGTTGACATATGGACGATTCAAAGCTTACACCGCGAAAAATGCAAATACTTAAGGCGATAGTAGACGCTCACATTGCAGGCGGAGAGCCGGTGGGATCAAAGTATCTTTCTCAGGACGTCCGTATCTCCTGTTCCCCCGCCACAATACGTAACGAAATGGCGGAGCTGGAAGAAATGGGCTATCTGGTTCAGCCCCATACCTCTGCCGGAAGAGTTCCTTCGGAGCTTGGCTACCGCTACTACGTTGATGCGTTGGTACGCCAATACAGCAACACCCGCTCGGAGATAGACGAGATCAATCAGATGCTTCGCTACAAGCTGACCGAGATGGACGAGATCCTCTCGGAGGTATCAAGGCTTGCGGCTTCCTTCTCCGACTATACGGGCATCGCATTCAAATCCGGACTCGGCAAGGTCAGGATCGTTCAGTTCAAGAGCGTTCTGCTTTCCCCTCACGATTTCCTTCTGGTTATGACTTTTGAGGGTGATATCGTGAAGACCAAGACCATTCATCTTCCCTTCTCGCTTTCCGAGGATGTGCTTAGGAGATTTACCGAGGCACTTAATATGTACCTTATCAATCTGCCGAGTGACAGCATCACCATGCCGATAATCGTTAAGATCGAGACGCTTATGGGCTCGGCGGGAGCAATGGTGCATCCCACTATAAAGGTCATTTACGAGACCATGAGTGAGCTTGACACGGCAGACGTTAAGCTCGAGGGAATTACGAAGCTTTTACAGTATCCCGAGTATTCCGACGTTTCGGATTTCAGAAACCTCTTAGGAGTGCTTGAGGAAAAAGAAAAGCTCGTGGACGTTATCTCCTCTCATTCCACCTCCGAGGACGGCATTCACGTTTATATCGGAACAGAGAACGAGAGCGACGGAATGAAGAACACCACGCTGATATTCAAGAACGTAACCGTTGGCGGCAAGCAGCTTGCCGTAGGCGTTATTGGACCGAAGCGAATGAATTACTCCAAGGTAATCGAAATGCTCAACGGTCTCGCATCCGGAATCGACCGAATGTTCGGTGACGATCCGTTACTACCACCCCCAAAGGATGACTGAAAGGACCTACAATGATGGAAGAGAATATTAAAAACGAGGCCGAGGAAACAACGGATATTCCCGTCGAAGAAACCGAGGCAAAGGAACAGAAGAAGGAAAAAAAGCTCGACAAAAAGGAGCTTCTTGCAGAGATAGAAAGACTTGAAAAAGAGATCAAGGAAAAGGACGACAAGTACCTCAGAATGGCTGCCGAGTACGACAACTTCAGACGCCGTTCCAGAGAGGAAAAGGACGGAATTTACGAGAGCGCTCTTGCAGATACCGTCAGCGAGCTGCTTCCGATAATCGACAATCTTGACAGAGCACACGGCTTCGATGATGCCGAGAAGGTCAAGGAAGGTCTGGTTATGATCGCAAAGGCGGCAGGTGAGGTTCTCACCAAGCTTGGAGTAGAGGAGTTCGGTAAGTCGGGCGAGACCTTTGATCCCAACCTTCACAACGCAGTGCTTCACGTAGACGACGATGCGTTCGGAGAGGGCGAGATCGTAGAGGTATTCCAGAAGGGATACAAGAAGGGCAAGCACATAATTCGCTTTGCGATGGTCAAAACAGCTAACTAAAGTTTGCAAAAACGCATAAAAAAGTTAATAAACAACATCTTATATATTAAGGAGACTAATTTAAAATGGGAAAAATTATTGGAATTGACTTAGGTACCACCAACTCCTGCGTAGCAGTTTTCGAGGGTGGCGAGCCTATCGTTATCACTAACCCCGAGGGAGCGAGAACCACTCCTTCCGTAGTAGCATTCACCAAGACCGGAGAAAGACTTGTTGGTCAGGTAGCTAAGCGTCAGGCTGTTACCAACCCCGACAAGACCGTCATCTCCATCAAGAGAGATATGGGCTCGGATACCAAGGTCGCTATCGACGACAAGAAGTACACCCCTCAGGAGATCTCTGCGATGATCCTCCAGAAGCTTAAGAGCGATGCAGAGGCTTATCTCGGAACAACCGTTACCGATGCAGTTATCACCGTTCCCGCTTACTTCACCGACGCTCAGCGTCAGGCAACCAAGGATGCGGGTAAGATCGCAGGTCTTGACGTAAAGAGAATCATCAACGAGCCTACCGCAGCAGCTCTTGCATACGGTATGGACAAGGAAGAGTCTCAGAAGATCATGGTATTCGACCTTGGCGGCGGTACCTTCGACGTTTCTCTTCTTGACATTTCCGACGGTGTATTTGAGGTTCTTGCAACCGCAGGTAACAACCGTCTTGGCGGTGACGACTTCGACGACAGAATCGTAAACTGGATGGCAGATACCTTTGCTAAGGAAAACGGCGGTATCGACCTCCGCAAGGATAAGATGGCGGCGGTACCTTCGACGTTTCTCTTCTTGACATTTCCGACGGTGTATTTGAGGTTCTTGCAACCGCAGGTAAC
>JAZRMT010000120.1:0-2323 GCA_045647805.1 Eubacteriales bacterium
CGCTATTTGCGATGAAAATACAGATTTTGAAGGTAGTACAGGTCGCTCGGACGGATTCAAGTCCTCGTTTCCCTCACCAATAAAACAAAAAACACCCGACCGATTGGTCAGGTGTTTTTGTTGGTGCGGGAAACGGGACTTGAACCCGTACATCAAAGATACACGCCCCTCAAACGTGCGCGTCTGCCGATTCCGCCACTCCCGCAGAACGTTTTATATTATACAATATATTTTTCGCATTGTCAATAGCTTTTTTATTAATTTTCGCATCTTTTTTTATAAAAAACTAATTTTCTTTTAACCAAACCCAAAAAGTAATAAAACAGTAATAAAACAAAGGTTAATTCCGCTCCCGTTATTGACAAATCAATTTTTTTATAATATAATAATATGGATGAAAATAAGTGGAGGAGTTATGTATAATTTAAAGTTTAACCTATGCGGAAAAAATATACAAGCCTCCGTTATTTATGAAACTACGGTGGATTATTGCTCTGATTATATCAGTGAGTTTGATTTGCCCGATCTTTCTGTAATGATTTCGCCTATTGACATTGCCGAGGAGCAACGAAAGTTTGACAGAGAGCGTGAGGTAGAGGGGTTTCCACCTGCCAAAGCGGATAAAAAGGAGCTTGAACGCCTCTCACTTTACCGCAAGATCGCCGAGGAATTGATAAATCACAACATTATCCTCTTCCACGGCTCCGCAGTATGCGTTGACGGAACAGCATATCTCTTTACTGCTAAGAGCGGTACTGGAAAATCCACCCATACCCGCCTTTGGCGAGAGCATTTTGGCAGTCGTGCCGTAATGATCAACGACGATAAGCCTATGCTGGAAATTTCCGATGATGGCGTGACAATATACGGTACTCCTTGGAACGGTAAGCACCGCCTCGGTACAAATATGAAGGCACCTCTTAAGAGTATCTGTATTCTCGAGAGAGCAGAAAAGAACAGTATAGTTAAAGGCGATGCTAAAACCGAATTTGCGAAGATTTTGTCCCAGACTTACAGAAATAATAACGCAGATTTTATGAAAAAAACCTTGATGCTTCTTGATAAAATGCTTAAAAAGGTTGAAATTTATAAGCTTGGATGCAATATGGATCCCGAAGCGGCAATGGTATCGTATAACGGAATGAAAGGGAATAACGATGAAGCTTAAAAGTGATTTTATAACTCACATGTCCGGTGAAGAGCAGCTTATGATCTCTGTTGGGGGGGATTTTAATGGTATGGTTCGCTCCAATAGCACTGCTGCTAAAATAATTGATCTTTTGGCTACCGATACGACTGAGGAAAAAATCGTTGATGCTCTTCTTGAGATCTACGATGCACCGAGAGAGAAGATCGCTTCCGATGTAGCAAGAGTGGTTGATCAGCTAAGAAAGATCGGTGCCATTGATGACTGAAAATTCCAGCTTTAAGGAACAGTTAGAGGAGCGTGGAAAGATAATTTACACCAACGTCGGTACCAGCATGATGCCTCTTTTGCGTCAGCACCGTGACGTTATGATTATCGAGCGCCCTAACGGAAGATTAAAAAAATACGATTGTCCGCTTTATATAAGACCGGATGGAAAGCATATACTTCACCGCATACTTAAGGTCCGTAAGGATGATTACGTCATCTGCGGCGATCATTGTACTAAAAAGGAATACGGCATCACCGACAGTGATATAATAGGCGTCATGACGGGTATAATAAGAGATGGTAAGGAGCTTGACTTCAAATCCTTGTCCTATAAGCTTTATTATCACCTTTGGTGCGACTTTTTCTATATACGTGTGCTTATAATTAAAACAAAATCATTTTTCCACAGAGCCTTCGGCTTTATAAAAAGAAGGTTGTTCAAGAGGAAATAAGCATTAACCGAAAAATTTCCTCTTGAACTCAAATCTCTCCCGAGTGTGACCGAGCCGCAGCGAGACCAGACTCCAAACACCATACGAAATAAATATCTACCCTCAGCCCACTGGATAGTGCGTAGCGAAGCGGCACGAGGGTATTGAATGATAGTCCGGTGGACTATCAGACCCCGAGTGTGACCGAGCCGCAGCGAGACCAGACTCCAAACACCATACATAATAAACATCTACCCGTTGCACAGCTGGATAGTGCGTCAGACTCCGACTTTGAAGGTGAGCAAGGAAAAAACGGTTAATAATCGTTTTTTCAAAGCGAAGTCCCCTAAGCAACGAGTCACAAGCACGAGCTTGCCGAGTGCCTTGCGACGACTATGCGTCGGGACGGGGCGAAGGTTCGAATTCCCTTTTCGAACACAATTTTATCAATATTTCTACCCGTGGCACAGCTGGA
>JAZRMT010000121.1:0-3774 GCA_045647805.1 Eubacteriales bacterium
CGCGAGGCAGAGTTCCAGCCCTACTTCGACCACACCCTTGTTATGTACTCCTTCAGCAATCTCTTTGCTGCCCGTTCCAAGAGCAAGGTACAGATATATCGCTTCGACGACTGACCTGAGATATCTTAAGTAGAGATAAACGAGGACTAGTCAGGACCTCACAATAAAAAAACGGATGTTCTTTATCGAAAGGTATTGAGCATCCGCTTGCTTTGCAGTATAAACAAATCGCCAAATCAAATGATGAGTCTCATACTCTCGACGAGCTACGCCACTACGCTATGCTTGATGCTTGGTGCTACGCCCCCTGTTGTGTTACACACAACGCTCGTGGAGCAATCTTCACAGACTCGCTTACAAGCGGAGCTTGCAGACTTGCTCTGCGTCGATTATCCGGCACAGGTAACAACCCGCAGGCTTTAATGACTGTTGCTGCCCCAGTTGCAATTGAAGAAGCTTCCAAGTAATTTTTGATGGTCACATTTCGGTGCTAAGTGCCGTTTTCCGACATGCTCGCCGTAGGTTACTACGGCTTCGGTCGTAATAACGACTCTTATCCCACAAAATCTGTTCCCTCAAAACTCACTTTGACCGCAAGTAATTCGCTTTGCGAATGAAATACCTGCTACGCAAGAATGAAATGAGCCGCCCCTCGGGTTGTGGCTCATATAGTTCATAGGGCAAATTTCATATAACGATGCCTTGGCATCGGTTCAAGACTGCTGTGCCGTCATTTGGGGACACAAAGAATCCTTCGACGGAACACGGAAAAATTGCAAGTTTGAAATAAAAACGAACAGAAAAGTTGATGGAGGCAATTTATGAAAGAAAATAGTTATTTCGATTCATCAGATAATTTTAAACTTTGGGTCCCCGAGGCTCAACCGGATATTCTCGGTAAACAGGGAAGCTTTGGGAATATAGAGTGGGATTACGAGACGTTTATAGAAAACATATACGAACCGCTAAGAAAAAAATATCCCGAGTACGTAACAAGAAGATCAATAGGCTTTGATACAAGCGATAAATATGAAATGTTCGCTTATGAGTTTACTCCGAAGAATTACGAAAAGACCGTTTATATGCAATCGGGTGTTCACGCTATTGAAACCGATGCTTACTTTGGACTCGCCGAATTATTAACGCTTATTGCCGAAGGGGAAGACGAAAGATTAAGATATATTCGAGATAATGTCAGATTGCTTGTTGTTCCGGTAGTATCGGTTTTTGGAATCTCAGCGCGAGGTGACTATCAACAAATTATGAGCAAAAACCGCTACAATTATCTGCATAACGCCGCAAAGGTTAACGCTAACCGTGATTATATGGAAAGAAAAGCCCGTGAAACGGACAACGTATTTAATTATATCGGGGAGTACAAGGACGATATCTGTTTCGCCTTCGACTGTCACTCAACCACCGACGTGGTACTTGGCGCGTATCTTTTGCCGATGTCGGACGGTATGCCGGATAAGATGTTGAAAAATCACAAGGCGATCAATAACGCGCTGTACGAGAAGCATCCTACGAATATTTACAAAGGATTTATGGGAGAAGAAAAAGACTACCCGAATCCGAAGCCTCTGACGAATACGTATAACTTTGGAATAACTAAGAGCTTTCAGATTTTTGGCATCACTACGGAGCATAACGATTATATCTACGATACCGTCTTGGGAACGAGCGTAGCTATGACTCTGTCGGTTGAACTGATAGGAAATCACCTTCTTATGGTTTGCGAGGGCAGCGAGTATAACGACAAACTTCGTCTGACAAAAAATAACTAAATACCAAAAGCGTTAAAAAAGACACATTACCTCGGAAATTTCCTCTGTGATGTGTCCGTTTTTTTATCTGAAAATTTTATAGCTTGTCGATATATTCCGCTATCTCAAACAATCTGTTTGCGGTGCCTATCAGACAGTTGACCCACAGCTCGCCGCCGGTTTCTCTGCAATCCTTGGTTCTCCAGTGGGTGGGTATCAAGCCGTTTTCTGTATTTTGCATTCTGGTGATGGAATCAGCCAAAGCTTTAGCCTTTTCCAAATACAGCTCTTCTCCCGTAAGCTTGTGCATATTCACGAATGATGTCATAATGCCGGCAGTCGAGGAATCAATCGGAACGTACCAAGCATACTGTTCAAGACCCGCAGGGTATGACCAATTATCCGTGTTGTCGTGATTATGATGCTTCAAGGGCTTATCCCATACGACGAACTGATCTTCTATGTACCTCATCAGTTCCTTGGCGCATTCGATCTTTTCGGGGTCGTCCTTGTGGTTGGCTGCTATGTCCTTGATTATTACGCTTGCCGTAAAATGCGTCATGTTGGAATAATGCTGCGACAGCACCGCATCTTCAAACTGTCCTTCCCAATGGAAGTCCTTGACGGTGTTTTTCCATAGATAGTCAATGCCGCCCTCTGCAAGTCTTTTGTATTCTTCGTCGCCTGTGACTTTATACGCCGAGTAAAGAAAAGCGCAAATAGCCGAGGGAACACTGTATTGAGGAACGAGTGATTCACCTGTTTTAACCGATATCATCTGATGCCAAGTACCGTTTTCCAGGACGTGTGTTCTGTAATACTCGGCAATTTTAAGTGCTGAATCTAAGTATTTTTTATCATTTGTTGCATTGTAAAGGTTTATGTATGCCGAGCCTGCGTTGCAAGGATAGATAAGCATAAGCGTTTCCAGTCTATTGCCTACTACGTGGTGATTTTTCATCTCACTATGAAGTCCGGGAACGCAATAATAGGTCGGCGGAAGTCCCTCTATCGGTGAACCCTTCGGTGCGGAAGCCTTAATCATAAAATCGGCTGCGTTCTTTGCGATAGTCATAGCCAAATCAGCGTTTTCCGGACTTAATTTAGCATAGTTGATCATTGCGTTTATAACGGCAGAGTTCATCTTGGTTAAGAATATACCGAGAAAATATTCGGTATTATATTTTCCTTTTGCCCAATCACTGATATAAGGGTCAGTCAATAGATAATCGTAGACTCTTTTTGCACACGTGCGGTAATCAACAGCCTTCGGCGGATATTCACCCGTGAAAGGTGCTGATTTATGAAAGCTTCTTGCACCTATCATTGCTATTTTGTTACCCTCGTTATCCAAAGCGTATACGCAAACTTGCACTTGTCCTACTTGTAAATCATCCCAAACAGGAGTCAGAAGGGAATAGGAGCTGTCTGCTATAAATGAATATTTATTTCCGCTTTCGTCCTCTGCTTCAAATAAGTAGCTTTTGCATCCCGCCAGCGGAGCGAAATCAAATGATGGACAGTACATAAACGCCTGCGCCTGTATATTCCAAAAGGCATTGCCGTTTACACCGCCTCTGCGAATTGCACAATCGGGATTATTATACTCTTCTAAAGCTTTATTTTTTAATTGCATATTATACCTCCGCATGTTTTTTTAAAAAATTCATACATATTTTATCATTGTATCAAGTTATTGTCAATGTAAAAAGGTTTGCTCTTTATGTGTTTTTTCCGCTTCTGGCAATTCCAAAGATGTTTCAGAGCTGATTTAAAGTTGTTAAAAGATGCTTGACTTTTGATAAGATTTGCTCTTTAATGTGTGCAAGAACGCATCAGAATGATGTGTTTATATTTAAGTGTTTATAAAATAAGAGCTTCTTCGCAAGGCTTGTTGACATAGAGATGATGGGATTATACTCCCGACGAGCTACGCCTCTGCACAACGCTTGATGCTTGGTGCTTCGCACCTTGTCGTGTTACACACAACGCTCGTGGAGCAATCTTC
>JAZRMT010000122.1:0-4375 GCA_045647805.1 Eubacteriales bacterium
CGGTCTCGACCTCGACAGCGCGAGAAGAGTAGCGGGCAACGGCTTCTACTATCTTATGGGTGATATTGCAAGACTTCACTCGGCAGTTATTTCCTATGCTCGTGACTTTATGATCGACCGCGGCTTCACCTATTGCATTCCCCCTTATATGATTCGCTCCGGAGTCGTTACGGGCGTTATGTCCTTTGCCGAGATGGACGCTATGATGTATAAGATCGAGGGTGAGGATCTCTACCTCATCGGTACCTCCGAGCACTCGATGATCGGTAAGTTCATCGATCAGATAGTTCCCGAGGCAGAGCTTCCTCAGACTCTCACCTCCTACTCCCCCTGCTTCCGTAAGGAAAAGGGTGCTCACGGTATTGAGGAAAGAGGCGTTTACCGTATCCATCAGTTTGAGAAGCAGGAGATGATCGTCGTTTGTAAGCCCGAGGATTCCAAGATGTGGTTTGACAAGCTCTGGCAGAATACCGTTGATCTCTTCAGAACTCTTGATATTCCTGTAAGAACCCTCGAGTGCTGCTCGGGTGACCTTGCTGACCTTAAAGTAAAGTCGGTTGACGTTGAGGCATGGTCTCCCCGTCAGCAGAAGTATTTTGAGGTAGGATCCTGCTCCAACCTTGGCGATGCTCAGGCAAGAAGACTTAAAATCAGAATTAAGGGCGAGAAGGGGACCTACCTTGCACATACCCTTAACAATACCGTTGTAGCTCCCCCCAGAATGCTTATTGCATTCCTTGAAAATAATCTTAACGCTGACGGCTCGGTCAACATTCCCGTAGCACTCAGACCTTACATGGGCGGCAAGGATAAGCTCGTTCCCAAGAACTGATAAATGTATAACGTATTGATAATCGCAGGCCCTTCGGCAGCGGGCAAAACCACCGTTGCCGAAGAGCTTCTCGGAAGAGGAAACAGTAAATTCGAGCTCGTAAGGTCGCTTACCACCAGGAAAAAACGAGGAGACGGCTTTGATTCGGAATACCTCTATACCACAAGAGCGGAGTTTGAGGCAGAGCTTGCCGCAGGCGGAGTTCTCGAACATACCGAGTATGCAGGTGAGCTTTACGGAACACCTCGCTCGGAGATCGAGCGGATATCCGGAGAGGGAAGAGTTCCTCTTTTGATCCTCGATCTCAACGGAGTAAGATCTCTCTCGGAAAGAAAAGAGATTATTAACCCTTGCTCGGTTTATGTTTATTGCGATTACGGCATTCTCTCTCAGCGACTTGCAATTCGCTATCTCGGCGACGGGCATAGCTCGGATGATCTGACAAAATACAACAAGAGAATGGCACAGAATGCCCGCGATCTTTCTTTGATATCGGATTACGCCACCCTGTTTTATTCCTTTGTTGAAAATGCGGGAAGCGTTTATGAGGCAGCGAATATCGTTTTTGAGTGCTTTGGAAGGTTCGTTGACGGCGAGCCTTCGGATGAAAATCACAAGTGCAGAATATGTGAAAAAATAGAAAAATCCGTCATTTTTAAGAAAACGGAGAGTAAAAATGATTAATAAGCATCTTGTAGTAGTAAGCGTTGACGCAATGGTGTTCGAGGATCTTGAGTATGCGAGAACACTCCCTACCTTCAAGGATATTCTTGAAAGAGGCTCTGTTGTTGAAAGGGTAAAAACGATTTATCCGTCTCTCACTCACCCCGTTCACGCAACCATAATGTCGGGTGCTCCCGCAGGTGTAACCGGCATCATCTGTAACGAGGTTTTTGAGCCCGAGAAAGAGGTTCACAGATGGTATAACTATCTTGACGAGATAAAGTGCGATACTATCTTCCACGCCGCTAAAAGAGCTGGTCTTACTACCGCGGCTATCTCTTGGCCGGTAACATCCGGGGGCCAGGAATTTATAGATTACCTTGTTCCTTGTGCTCTTACCGATGAATTTTACGGTATGGAGGACAGACCTCTTGACGTATACCGTAAGATGGGTGCCCAGGAGTACGTTATGGACATAATCGCCGATGCGGTGGACAAATTTACTTGGGCAAATGCTCATCCTGCCGTCGATAATTTTATGATTGATTGTGCTGTTAACGTTATTAAAAGATTCAAGCCCAACCTTCTGATGACTCACCCCAGCTATGTTGACAGTATGCGTCATAGGACCGGACTTTTCACCGATCAGGTCAAGCTTGCTGTGAAGGAGACCGACCGTTGGCTCGGTATGATCGTCTCTGCTCTCAAGGAGGCGGGTATTTATGAAAATACCGATATCGTGGTTCTCAGCGACCATGGTCAGCTTAACATTAACAGAAGAATTTGCCCCAACGTATATCTTGCAGATAAGGGATATATAAAGGTTGACGAGAATGGAAAGCTTATCTCCTGGGATGCTTTTATCCAGAGCTGCGGACTTTCTGCACAGGTCAATCTTGCAAGACCTGACGACAAAAAACTTTATGACGAGATATATTCTATGCTGAAGGCTATGGCAGAGGAGGGAATATATGGCTTTGAACGTGTGTTCACTACCGAGGAGGTCAAGGAGATTTACGGTCTTGACGGTCCATTCTCCTTCGTGCTTGAGTCTGATGGCTTCACAAGCTTCAGCGAGGAGTGCGTTCGTCCCATAGTTCGTACCTTTGATGTAGAGGATTATCGTTTCGGCCACGCAACCCACGGTCATATGCCCGAAAAGGGACCTCAGCCTCCCTTTATTGCAGCGGGTCCCTCAATAAAGACCGGTGTCGCCGTACCCACGGGAAGTATCTTCAACCATGCACCCACCTTTGCAAAAATTCTTGGCACGAGTCTTAACGATGCATGGGGCGTTGCAGTTGATGAAATATTGAAATAAGTAAATAATAGTTGTCAAAATGAGAAAAACAGAGGCCTTGTTCGGAGGCCTCTGTTTTTTGAAGGGCATAGCAAAATGTGATCTGCACGGCGAATGCGGACCTGCTCTCGCAATGCGAGACAGCTCGAATCTGCACACCATGCAACAATAAAAGCCACCGAGAAGGTGGCTTTTATTGTTGGCAGGGGTAGCAGGATTCGGACCTACGAGTGAGGGAGTCAAAGTCCCTTGCCTTACCGCTTGGCTATACCCCTGTATTTTCAATTAATTCTAAAGTATTCTATCACAAAAAAGCATTTATGTCAATATCTATATCAAACTTTTTGGTAAACTTTTTGGTAAAGTTTTTTATATCAAATTCTATAACTGATAATTCAAATTATCGGTTTTACTTGACAACCTTATTATTATATGTTATAATATAAAACAAATGAATTCAGCAAATATCTCACGCACGGTTTTCGATCCCTCGTTCTCATTGCGTGAGATATTTGTCAAATTAAGAAACGAGGCGGTATAATGGAACTCAAGTCTTTTGAGAAGAAGGTTTATCTTTCAACTCCCACCATGCATGGCGAAGAGTTAATGTACATGAAGGAGGCGTTTGATACCAATTGGATGTCAACCGTTGGTGCAAATATTAACGAGGTTGAGAGCGTTACGGTGAGAAAGCTGGGGTGTAAATACGCTGTCGCACTCTCTTGTGGTACGGCTGCTCTTCATCTCGCAATCAAGCTTGCTGGAGTGAAATCCGGTGATAGAGTATTCTGTACAGATATGACTTTCGCTGCAACGCTTAACCCGGTTGTGTATGAGGGTGGAATTCCTATATTCATAGATACCGAATATGAGACTTGGAACATGGATCCGGTTGCTTTAGAGAAAGCATTTGATCTTTATCCCGATGTTAAAGTTGTTGTAATTGCTAACCTCTATGGAACTCCTGCCAAGATGGATGAACTTGTCGCTATATGTGAGAAGCACAGTGCGGTTATAATCGAGGATGCCGCGGAGTCACTTGGCGCTACATTTAATGGAAAGCAGACGGGTACGTTTGGCAAATATGGCGTTATTTCTTTCAATGGCAATAAGATTATCACAGGCTCCTCAGGTGGAATGCTTCTTACCGATGATCTTGACGCCGCTAACAAGGCGCGTAAATGGTCTACTCAAAGCAGGGAAGCAGCTCCCTGGTATCAGCATGAAGAAGTAGGTTATAATTACCGAATGAGTAATGTAATAGCCGGTGTTGTAAGAGGGCAGTACCCATACCTTGAAGAGCATATTGCACAGAAAAAAGCGATTTATGAGCGTTACAAAGATGCCTTTGCCGATCTACCTGTTATTATGAACCCCTTTGATAAGCTGACAATGGTTCCGAACTATTGGCTTTCCTGCATGTTGATTGACGAGAGCGCAATGTGTAAGCAAGCGAGAAGCGATAACGATGCGTGTTTTGTCAAAGAAAAGGGGAAGACCTGTCCTACCGAAATACTTGAGAAACTTGCCGCATACAATGCAGAGGGTAGGCCTATTTGGAAGCCTATGCATATGCAACC
>JAZRMT010000123.1:0-11539 GCA_045647805.1 Eubacteriales bacterium
CTCACAGAACGACATGGCTACGATCCGACTTCCCGGGACCCCCGCCGTCCCTTGGTAAACGACAGGCTGAACGTCTTTTCCGGTCTCAACGCGGCTTCTGAAGCTTACCGAGCCGTCCTGGACAGTATCACGTCTGATCACCATAAGAGTATCGGCAATAGGCATAAGCCCGGTGATCGGCGTGTTGGTAACGCCCTCGGAGAACCAGTCGAGAACGCCAAAATAAGAAGGATCGATATATCCGGTCTCGGGATTTCTGCCGCAATAGAAAACAAAGTTAGGATAATCGGGATTCCCCGAAAGTAAAATCCTATCCCCGAACACAGTCGCAATAGTACAGCCTGTTATGATACTTCCAACGTCATCGTTGCTGGAGGTGATACCTTTGATGGTATCGACTTTTTTATGAAGAATAATTTTTATTCCCGCATAACCGACCGAGAAGGCATATTCTTTATTGCTGGATATAACAGACCGAGGAATCCCGTTCTCAAGATAGAAATTATTGTCCTCTGCTTTAGGCGGAGCGTTAACAAGAGTCACGGCTCCATCTTTCGACACACTTATTACTGCATTAGGATAAGGATATGCACTGGTAGCTGTACCATCTTCGTTTTTACCGTCAATATAGTAAGGAACCTGATACGTTGTCTCATCATTCTTTATTATCCTAGTTGCCCAAGGAAGTCTTATGTCGTATTGATATACCTCAACATTTTCGGTAAAACGTCCTTCGGTATAAATCTGACCGTACCCTTCGCTATCTTCTATAAAATATTCTGAATATGACGATGCAGCAACTTTTCTATCCGTCCCCAGCGGCACCGTAAACGTGTTACTTTCCCCATCCGCTACGAAGGTACATTTATACCTGGAGTTGAGTATATTCTGCTGCGAGTACTCTCCGCTGTTCTTGGTTTCCTCGTATTGGCTACCGTCGGGCCGAAGAGATATATGCGTCGTGGGGATATAGGCGTTGTCGAGCACTTTATGAAAGCTTTCACCGTCGTAGTAGATATAATTCTCTCCGTCAAGAAAATACATACGGTTATTGAACATAAATGAGGTGCTTTTTTTAGTATTTAACGAGCCTTGGGCAACGGTCCATTCTGTATTTGCGTCAAAATTCATATCCGAAGCCTTATATAAATTTTCGCCCGCGTGAACGAACACCGTTTTTTTCTCTCCGATTTGGTAAACGTGAATACCGTATATCTCGCCGCCGAGACTTCCCACACCCCTAAAGCCCGGGATCGTCTCAATAGCCTGCCCCTGCCCGGAGCGATAATCCTTATACATATTCACGCACTCGGCAAGACGGTAGTCGGCAACCTCCGAGGGATCGGAGGAAAAATCAACGCCTCGGAAGGAGCCGAGATAACGGGTATGCTCGTCTCTGTCATTTGCAAGATTTTTCTTTATTGCCATATGATCACCAGCCGTTCGTTTCGTATATTCCGGGAGATATATTCTTCGTCCTGTAAACAATCTCCTTAGTTCTCTCAGAATAAAGAGAATAATAATGCGCCGCCTTTTCCGGCTCGTCGTCAAGCCAGACGTAGGAAGCAACAAGAAGCGGCAAGAGTGTGCAAAGCTCCTCGTCAAGGTCTATCTCTCTGTCGTCTTCTGTGGGATTTGCGGAATAGCTCAGCTCCGCCACACGTCTGTTATATCTTACCCGCACAGTACCGGAAAGCTCGTAAGGCAGAAGTATTCTCGACTGTCCTTCTATCCGATAGCTGCTATCAAGAATTCTGTATCCGTCAAGCTCTACCGGGTTATCCGCAAAGGTCAAAAAGTCATCAGAGAGTTCCTTCATATCGTAGGCGGTAAAAGGCTCGTAGGCGGGTATTCTCTCGGGATCCGAGCCGAGAAGTCTATCATAGAGTGCGACGTTTCTTATCGAGCTTACGTACTCACCCGAGAATTTGATCATGACCTCCCCCTCCGGATATCCTCCGTCTTCTCGCTCTATAATGCCGCGGTATGCGGTAAAGCCCCGATCGTTATATTCAATTTCCCTTACCTTAACGTACTCGCCCTCATCCTCGTAGAATATCTCGCATTTCCCCTCTCCCATAGCTTCGAAGTAAAACGCTTTGGCTCCGAGTACGGAATATTCTATATTCTCGAAAACCTCTCGAACTGCAAAGTCCGAATTTGGAATACAGTTTTCGAGAGGTCTTTTCGATATATCATATTTTTCGAGGTGCGGGCGAAGTGCATTGATCTGCACCGTCGCCCTATTTAACGCATGATAGAACGCCTTCGCGTCCTCAAGGGAATCCTCGAATCCGAGCTTAGAGACCGCTTCGTAAAGATTTAAAACCTTCATATCGGTCCCCTCTTTCTTTAGTCGGTGATGGTAACAGTCTCTGCTGCGGAATTGCTCTCAAGGTCAGTAACGAGCAAGATGTGCTTGTAAGTTCCGAAGCCGACGCCGAAGCGGCATCTACCGTTCCAGATGTAGTTGCCGGTGTGGTTGTCTACCCAGTGAGTGATGGAAAGAGGTACTCTGTTGAAGAACATGTTACCCGCAAGCTGCTTGTTAGCATCCGAAGACATTACCATCATTCTGTTGTCACTGGTCTGCCAGTCGGGAAGCACTACGATATTCCAGTTGCCGTACTGGGTGTTGATATCGTTAAAGTGGGTACCGGTGGTTCTCTCCGAACCGCAAGCCTTCTTCACTTTAGCCTCAAGACCGGGCCTGTTGCCGGGAAGAATGATCGTGTCGGCAATATACTCACATATGCTGCCGTTTTCGTCCTTCATGTTACGGATCTTGTTTGCCATGACATTGAGCATTGCCTCAACACCGCCGTCCTCGGAACCCGACCAACCGTGGTGGTTGAAGTAATTCGCCTGAGTGTGCTTAGCCATCTTGTCAAGCGCGAACTTGTGTGCCTTGTGGAAGAGGGGGAGATCGTCGAAGGTAGAAAGGTTAACGTCGGTGCCGGCAAATTTTGCCGTGGTTGTCGTACCGTTGATAAGAGCCTGAGAGCAGATCTTATTCATAGTCTTGTAGTAGGCTCTGGTGAACTGCTCGGCTCTGCGCTGTGCGTCTGCCGCAACGCCGTAATTCGCGTCCTCCATCATCTGTGCGGTGATCGCGAATTCCTTCATGAACTGAATATGCTCGACGTACTTCTTGTAGGTCTGCTGAATGGAGTCGTTAGGTGCGCCCGCGCCCTCCTCGGTAGCCATGAAGATATCGAAGTCGGAGTTAGCAACAAGAGTTTCCGCGAACTTATTAGACTTCTCTACGTTGAAGAGAGCCTTCTGCACGCCGTTCTTCTTGGCGCAAGCGTCGCTCTCATGCTCGATTATCATCTTAAGGGGAGTTTCGAGCTTTCCGATCATAGCGTTGTTAAGACCGGAACCCTTGGAATAAATAAATCCTGCCATTTTCTATTGTTCCTTTCTTTTTAGTTGAATCTTACGTGGATAATGTCGCCGGATGCTGCCGCGCCGCAGAGATCGACGATAGTTGCTACGCCATCGGTAGTAGTGGCGGTAACACCGGAACCGCCGGTACCGATAGTTACCTTCTGGCCAACCTTAAGCGAGGTGGGGGAAGCGGATACGGTAGTCTCGTATACCTGATTCGGCTCGATCCTGCCGCAAAGGATAGATGCACCGGTCGCACCGGACGCAAGAGTTACGTGAGTAGGCTTGGTCGTGCCGGTAGCGGCAACGAGCAGACCGTTAGTCAGTTCGCAAACCGTACCGATGGTAAGCGCGGAAGCGCCTACGGTATGTCTTTCGGGCTCGTGGACGTTGATTCGTCCGCCCTCAATTTTAATGAGATTAAACATTTAACTTTTCCTTTCGTTATTTTTTGGTTACTTTAGCGTGATATTTTCTAATTTGTGCATCCGAGAGATCGGGGAACATATCTCTGTATGCTTCCATCTCCGCATGAGATATATGCACTGTGCCGCCGGATGCGGGCTTGGGTGTGCTTGAGCGAAGGTGAGTCTTCGTATCGTTAAGAGAAGCCTGCTTTACGCCGGCGACGATCTTTGCCTCAGCCTCGGTCGGGTGGGAAAGCTTGAATGCCTCTACGGCGGACATCGTACCGGTGTCCATAAGCTCTCCGAATCTTTTCCAATTTGGGAACTGACTGATGTGGGTATACTTCTTCGCCTCGGGGAATTCTGCCTGAATATCCGCAAGGTCCTTCACTAAGCGCTCTTCCCATGCGGCATCCTCCGCACTCTTTGCGTTTATTTCCTTCTGTCTCTTGAATTCAAGGAACTCGTCTTCTACGTCGGAATCCTTGTTGTATTCCTCGACACTCTTGCCCTTCTGCTCTGCCGCAAGCTTTACTATCTCGGTTAAGGTTGCCTCGTCGTCACCCGTCTTGATCCCCAGTGCTTCAAGAGCCCTTCTGGTATCTCTGAGAAGCCTGTTGTAACGCTTATCCGCGTCACTTGCCGTTTTTGCCGCGGCGGCAGGCTTTTCCGCTTCGGGATCAGCTTTCTTATCTTCGGCAGGTGCGGCTTCTTCCTCTTCTTCGTCGGAGGCTTCACCCTCAACGTCGGAATCCTCGTCGGTATACTCGTCTGCGTCGGTAAGCTCCTCGTCATCGGGCTCGCTCTCCTCGTCGGAATATTCCTCGCCGTCGGTAAGCTCCTCATCCGTCTCCTCTATATCGGCGACTTCTTCGATCTCCTCCTTGGGGAGATACTTTTCGTTTTCGTTCATCTTTCGTGAATCCTTTCAGTTTTAATTACTTCTTATTGTTCTTTACGCGAAGATCGTTACCCTTGACGACCGTTGCCTTAGGAGAGTCTTTTCCAACGGTCTTAGGCGCCTTAATGTAGCCGCCCTGATTGGTAGCGTAAGGATTGCTTTTACCTTTCATCTTCTTTACCTCCTTGTTGAATTTTAAAAAATAAAGAGCCATCTACCCTGATTTTAGGGTACATGGCTCTCATCTCTTACGGATATATGGCTCGTTGCATATTTAGTTATTACTTCCCTCTCGTGGAGGTATGTATTTTCCCAAACGTTTGAGAATTTATATAGCGGACGGTTTGTCTGCTCTGATCTCGTTGAATTTACCGCACTTTGGGCATTTAAAGTTAAGCCCGTAAACAATGCTATCCTTTTCGAGACCTACGCCACGAAGTTTCTCGCCGCACTCACAGCAGCTGACCTTCGTAAGCTCTTTTTTACCGCTCGGTTTTACTACAATCGGCATATTTGTGCCCTCTCTTTCTCAACGTTATAATTTATTATACCACATTAAAAACGAAAAGTCACGCGAAATAGTACCCGATTTTCAGCCTATCACGGCAAATTGTACCCGATTTTTAGCAAACCCGCTTCAAAATCCCGTTAGAAATACTTGCTCAGCTGCTCGGAATAGCTTCTCTTCGTATAATCCTTGTTAAAGTCGAAATAACCGCTCCGCCCGACAGTCACCGAAGCGCTCTTGCTCCTCGCGCTCTTCTTGCTCTCGCTCTTTATATTTGCTAAAGACCTCCATGCTTTTTGGGATGAGGATGAAGACTTGCTCGGTACCTTGCCAAACGCCATGTACATCGTGTAGTTATATCGTTTGGTTCGGGATGATTGCTTCTCATCGTCGTACCCCATGCCGGATGTTTCATATAACGCCTCGTTAAATGCATCATATCCGTCGATAGCCTCCTTAAGCTTAGCATTTATCATCGCTCTGATCGTTCTGACCGAGTTAAGCTTATCCTTGGCGGGAAGGTCGCTATTTTGTATTGCGGATATCTGATCGTAAAGCTCGCTTACCGACGTCGCCGTATCAAAGAAATACTTGTTCTGATAAATCGCGTAAACGTCGCCCTCTGCCTTTGCGTACTTCGCCTCGTCGTAAAGCTCGTAGAATCTCTCTGACAGCTTATTAGACGTTACGGGATCTATCGTGAAGTTACCGACAATATACCCCTTTTCTGCCTGCTGTGTAGTTGCAGGAAGAACGAAGTCACCAACAACGCCCGAATACTGATCTATGAGATAATGGATCTTTTTCGGCGAATAGTTAAAAGCCTCTCCGAGCTTAATCGCAATACTGCTTGTCCTCTCGTCGTATCGGCTTTCCGGCCTGACGTTCTCAAATTCTCTGCCCTCGATACTCGTACCGTACCAAGTCGTATTATTTTTGATGTCCTGTAACGGTGAAAAGATGTTTCTTGAAACATTTCCCACAGGTGTGATCTGAGATATGACGTTGGTGTAATATCCTCCCCAGTCAGTCTCTTTGCCCGCAGACGTTCTCATAGTTCTGTTGGTAAAGCCGGCTATAACGCTTGCCACTCTTCCTCGCGGTAGCTTGAAGAAACTGCCACTCGGTAGCTTGAAGAGGTAGTTATTTTCCTTATCTTCCTCCCTTAGCTGCTCGTACTCCTCGTCATCCTTGTAGAGCAGAGCATTGAATATCATCGGAATCATACCGATTACAGCCGCCTTGAACGTAAGTCCGAGGATAGCCTTTGCTACCTTCGTCTTGCTTCCTGCGTGGAATGCGTCGTTGACGTTGCGGAATATTTTATCTATACCTTGCATTGCCGGGTTAAGGAAAGGTATCATCGTAGCGTTGAAGTGCTTGACCAAAGCGCCCCGTCTTCCGAAGTTGGTAGTTACCTCGGCGCTGTTATAGATTGCCGTCTGCACGTCTTCTCCCGCTTCTATGGAAGCCAGAAACTCCGCAAATCTCGGCACCTGCTCTATTACCGCGTTGGCGTTCTCGATGGTTGTGAAGAGGTCCTTAAGGTAGAATCCCGTTTTTACCAGTTCTTTTTTAGAGAGCTTCTTACCGCTTGTGAATTTCTCAACCAGCTCTATCGCCTCAAAGCCTCTTGCGCCTACCTCGCCCGAGAACACTCCCGACTCAAACACAGAAGACGAGAAACCGCCGTGAGCTCTGTAAAGCTGCCACTTTTCGGAATTCTGAACAATATGCCCCCACGCCAAAGGAACGTTCTTTGCGAAAAGCAGACCGTGCTTGGTATTGAAGCCCGCGTCCTGAATATCTCTGATAGCGTTTCTGACTAAGAACGCCGGGCTTTTTGACGTAATAAGCTCCTTATACCACTTATTAAGCTTGTTCATGGCCTGAAGAACTACGTTATCGTAATCAACCGTAGGCTTAGTAAAGCCCTCAAATCCGCGGTAGATCTCATTCGAAACATCCATAGAATATTCCTTGCCGTCTCGGAAGAAGTTGATCTTGTGCGGCTTCGCTCTTCCCTCTCCCGTTTCGGTAGGATCCGGCTCAAATAAGAAGCCTTTGGGAATATATTTGTAAAAATCTTTGTCTTTCGGGTTGATTTTTTTGAAAAATTCTGATATACTAATATTGACGGGAGTAGAGTATTGTCGGGCAACGCCGGATTCGGCGTCCTCTTGCTTAACGCTTCCGTCTTTTTCTATGCTCTCCAGTGCAATTGCCACGTGGAGAGTATTTTCTTTATCCGAGAACCCCTTTACCTCAAGCTTAACAGGAACTATTCTGTCGCCGTCGGTAAATGCGCTCGCCAAGACGTAAACGTTCTTAAGAGTATCGTCCTTCTTATACCCCTCCGCATTTCTGTTATGTACCTCTATACCGATTGCATTCTTTACAACTTCGTCTAAACAAGAAAGCATCCGGGCAAGATCTGTGTAATTTTTCCGTTGCTTGCTCACGCTCTCACGCATGTTATCTCTTGAAAAGTGAAAATCTAGCTTTACGTCTTCGTTACCGTAAGTATGATAAACTTTGAACTCCTCGCCCATTTTTTTGAATAAACGAACACGATCACCGAAATCGGAAAACTCCATATCATCGGGAGATACCTTAAGCTGCGTCATTGCATCCGCGACCTTTGCTGTATCGACCTTTGCGGAAAGTGATATCATTCTATCTCTTAAGGCAAGATATCTTTCGTTATCCGTCATTCCGGGCTGAATCTTCTTTATCTCAGGCTCGGTATCCATTCCCACATCAACGTATTTTTTGTCACCCGACTTGATAGCGGAATCGTATATACTGTTTGCAATAATGTTGATATGCCCGTTCTTTATCACTTGCTTGGTCTGAATAGCAAGAGCCTCGTCGATCTTCATGAAGTTGCTGTTATAGCCCCTAAGCTTCTTGACCGTGGCGCTGATGTTGACGTTTTCCTCGCTTACCTTGCCCTTTGCCGTCTGATCGTTTTTCCAAGCGGGAACGTAGTGCGGATACATCGTCTGCATTCTTTTTCTCATGCTCTCGGAGATATTGCCGGCATCCGTTCTCATTCTGTTAAGGTTTTCGCAATATTTCCATACCTTCTCGGCCATCTCCTTGAACTCGGGACGGCGAGCCTCATACTTTGCGATATAATCAAGAGAGTCCTCTCTCGTTATTTCTGCATCAAATACCGGCTTAAGAGAGTAATCGTAAACCTTGATGATCTCCTCGAGGCTTTTAAGCTTCGCATTTAATGCGTTGATCTCGTCTCGCTTATCCTCTATCATCTCGGATAGCTTTGACTTAAGTACCTTATCCTCTGCACTTTTTCCAAGTCCGAATATCTTTTTCTCGTGAGATTCTATATCCTTACGCAGCTTAAGTATTTTTTGACCGATCGTATCTGCTCTCGTTCCGGCAAAGGCGGGGGTTTTTGTTATAAGATAATCCTCATCAACCCTAAGCTTCTTCAGTTTTTCATTATTCTGCTCAATGGCAAGGCGGTGAGCCTCCTTCTTCTTAACGTCAGCAGGAGTATTACCAAGCTTATAAATCTCTCGCTTAAGCGTCTTATTCCGGCTCTCCAGGTACTTTATCTGCCTTTCCACCTTTTCAAGAGCGTCAAAATTTTCCTGTTGCGCCTCTCTCGTCTGCATAAAGGCGTTGTGCCTGTCCACGTTCAGGTAATGAAGCAGGTAGTCGTTGAAGTCAGCCTCGTACGCCTCGCCGCGTCGCTTGACAGGCTTGAAGATAACCTCAAGACCGTCGCCAAGCTTCTTTTCCTTCGCCTTACCCTTTGCGAATACGTTATACTGCACCGAGCCTATCATCGTCTGCGCCTGGCTCTCTGTGGCTCTCGCCGCCTGAATGAGTGCCTTTGCATCCTTTCTGTTACCCTGCTTTTCAAGGTAATTCTGAATGCCCCATGCCTCGTCAAAGAGCTGTATGTAAAGGCTGTCCGCGGTTTTCTTTACGCCGCCCTTGAAGCCTTCCTTGTACTTGATTTTTTCCTTTGCTACCGTTTCAATCGTCGGAGTTCCTATTCCTCGTCCGTTGCCGAAGAGGTCGTCAATAGTACGATCCTGCAGGTTCTTTTTGCGTGAAACGGAGCTCCTTCTGCCGCTTTCAATAGCTTTTTTGAGATTTTCCGAAGAATTTTTGTCAGAAGGGTTGATTTTCTCGGAGGTTTGGTATATACTATTGTCAGATACACTATTGGCCTTTGAGCCCTTAAAGGTGGAAACAATTTTTCCACTCGGTAGTGTATCTTTTTTTATTTGTCCCACATTATAAACAGTAGAAACATTTCCGTTTTCTCCTACCGAAATCGTAAGCTTATAATAGCTACCGTCAAAATCCTTAAAGTATGCAGTACGATAAGTAAAACCGTTTTTAGCGAAAGCGTGTTTTTTATGATCGGGCGTAGGAGGGGTGTTAGGCTTTCGTGAAATTTCGGCAAGTTCATTTATATGTATCTCTGCATTAAGCTTAACCTTATATTCAGCATCTGTCATTTGACGATATGTACCGTCAGGATTACGCACGCTATTACGATAACCGGCTTTATATGCTGTATCACGTGTAAGTGTCAGATAATCACCTTGCGTTGTTTTTATAACAAAATCCTGATTGCCGCGAAGAATATCGTTTATATAGTTTGCTACCTGTTGTGCCCACTTAGAAGTGTCTGTGCCTTTTATAACTTGGCTTTCTGTCGCCTCAACGTATTGCATTCCGTTATCGAGTTCGACAATGTTATATGACACATTACTGTTCTCCGCAAACACTACATCCGTCCTATCAATATCAGGGCGAATGTTTTTTCTTTGCTCTTCGGTAAGTTCCGCACGGTTGGCAACGTCTCTAGCTTCAACTTCACCGGCAGTATCATTATAAAGTTCTCCGGGTGTTCGGCCTTTGGAATCATAACCTTTCTGCATTTTGTTCGCCCAATAGCCTATGTTAGAACCCTTTGCAAAACCTTCTATTTCTTGCACGGCGTGCTGAAGCTCGTGAAGAAGCACAACCTTTGCTCTACCAGACCAGCCGGGCTCGTATTTTCTTATATCAACCTTTCCCCATTTGAGCTGATAGTATCTTTTGCCAATCTCTGAATCAAAGAATGCTTTTTCTGCTTTCTGTTCTTCCTCTAACCATTTTTCAGCCGGAAGCTCGGAAAGTAGGTTTTCATCCTCGTAGAAACGATTATACGCTTTGTATTCCGGACTATTTTCAATTTCCTCTATCTCTTTTTGCCTGCCGCCCCATAAGTAATCGTTGTATTCCTTGGTAATTCTCTCAAACAGCTTATCGCTTAAAACGATTTGCTTATCCTTTGAGAACGTAGAACCCTCGGTTCCGCTTTCGGTCTGCTGGATTATTATAGTATAGTCCCTTAACTCTGGGTAAGCAGCATATAAAGCATCGTGAGAGAAAATATCTTTCAGCTTGGCAGTTTTGAAATATCCTCCTTCGCCGTCATCTCTGTTTGTAAACTTTGGATTTTCAATAAAGGTCGACTTGTTATCATCTATTTCGAATCGCCATTTACCGTCATAGCCTCTGAACCAGCCGGTTTCTTTTCTCACTGCTTCGGGATCTGCGCCGTTTTCAAGCATTCTCTGCGCCGTAGATAATTTTGACTTATTAGCGGTTTTAGCATTTGCACCGGCATACGAGCTCCTCTTACCGCTAACGTGCATATTTTGCTCATTTGTGGTTGTTAGAGTCTTATTTTCGCTTGTTTTTGCCTCGTTAGAACCATCTGTGGTTTTTACAAGCCTTGCGGCGTTATCTCTTGCCGATGCTCCGACGTTTCTCTGTGCAAGTCGGTTGAAGAGCCTTTTGTAATTAGCGAGCTGTCTTCTTGCAGCAGCGGACACCTTATCGTCGAAGGAATAAGTCTTACTTGCCCCGGTGAAGAAGGAAAGGATTCTTTCCTTGATGCCGGGAGATTCTGTCAGAATGTAATCCCAGACGCCCTCTTGGTTGAACACAGTTTCCCAATAAGCCGCCGCGGCTTCCTCGCTGAGCAGTGCGTTTACTGCTTTTGATTCCGCCTTTTCGATATTAAGCTTGTCCGCTTGCTCTGCGTACGCCTCTGTGATTTGCTCCTTAACTTCCGAAGGAACCTTTTTTAGAGCCTTTTTGTAAAGTGCTTTGCCGCCCTTTTCGGTAGCAAATATCTTATGAAACATCTCGTGACCCATAAGACCGGAGTAGATTTTGCTCCTGTCAGCATCCGCGTTTACGTAGATTCCATTCATTCCGTCGTAGAATGCGTTTTCAAGAGAAGTTTCTGTTTCGGTGAATATCCTTCTTGTCCTCGTATTCCTTGCAACGTAG
>JAZRMT010000124.1:0-5769 GCA_045647805.1 Eubacteriales bacterium
GGGTTCATCATAACCTTAACCTCGAACTCGGGGTGCCACCAAGCCTCGCGCTTCTCAAGGTCCTTGCCGGAAAGGCTGCGGACATACTCACAAACCTTCTTATCCTTGAAGGGAACGAATTCATGAGGCTGGAAGTCAAACTTGGTTGCGGGATCTGTAATGAAGTCTTTCATTATTTTTCTCCTTTATATTAATATTTTTGTGAACAATTAAACAAGCTTACCGTTAAGGTAAACGGAAAGAACGTTGAACTCGGGATCAACGAAGAGCAGGTCTGCCTTTGTTCCAACCTTGATAACACCTCTGTCTGTAAGACCGAGAGCTCTGGAGGGATTGGTGGAGGCATACTTGAATACCTGCGTAAGTGAAGCACCGGTGTGCATCATCATATTACGGCAAGAGCCGTCAAGAATCATCTTCGAGCCGGCGATCTCACCGGAGAAGTCAAAGTTGATGTCGTATGCACCCTCGTAAAGATCACCGTCGGGAATGGGGCCGTGATCGACGTATGCGTCGGAGATAAGTATGATTCTGTCATCGCCCTTTATCTTCTTAACCATTCGGAGAAGATAGGGAGCAACGTGAATACCAACGTGGTCGCATATAAGCTCGGTATACATATTATCGTTGTAAAGAGCGGTTTCGTCAACGCAGGCAGTACGGCACTCGGGATATCTGTTGATCGTACCGGTTGCGTTCATGTGGTGGGTTGCAAGGCAAAGGCCGTAAGGGAAGAGCTTTTCGATGTCACAGGGTTCAGCCTCAGAGTGTCCAACAGAGAAACGAAGATTGGGATCAATAGCCTTAGCATCCTTAACGAACATTTCGATGTTCTCTCTCTCGGGAGCAACAACGTAAACCTTTGCAAAGCCCTTGAGAGCCTCGATAAGGGGCATATAATCCTCTTTCTTAATGTCACCCTTCCAAGGATTGTTCTCTCTGTTGCATCCAAACTTAGGGTTCATGTAAGGCGCTTCCATGTAAAGACCGAAAATGTTATCAGCCTTGCCGGAATTCATTGCTGCCTTGATATTATCGGCTTCTTTGATAAGCTGCTCGCAATTAGAGCTGAAATAAAGCGCAGGAAGAACGGTTGTAATACCGTGACGAAGAAGTCTGTTAGCAACGTTGATAGGATCGTCAAGGAAGAATACGTCACCGTCTGCGTGAGTATGTATATCTACAAGTCCGGGACCAACGTATGCACCCTTTCCGTCAACGACCTCCATACCGGTAGTATCTATTTTTTTACCGAAGTCAACGATAACGCCGTCCTCGATAACGAGAGTAGCCTCGGGAATTATGTAATCGGGCTGAATTATCTTAACGTTGATAAATGCCGTTTTCATATTTAATCCTCCAAATAAAATTATACAATAATATTATAAATCAAAAAAATACACGTTGCGTACAAAATAAAACTCATTTTGTATAAAAATCAAAACTAAATCAAAGCTCTGTCTGATATATCTTTACTCCCAGCTTCTCAAGTGCGGACAGTTCCTTCTTTTTGTCCGATTTGTTTGTGACCAGAATATCCGTTTTTTTTGCATCGGTGATTCTTGCAAAAACACCTCTACCAATCTTCGTGCTGTCTGCAACAACTATGGTTTTCACGGAGGATTCAATCATCTTTCTTGCAAGAGAAGCCTCATTAGAATAATAAAGGGTTAATCCGGCCTCGGCACAGATGCCGTCCACCGAAAGAATACATTTTGCCGCTCTGTAATTTTCAAGCTGCTTTTCAGCATCCGCACCAAAGGTGAACTGATACTTTGAGTCAAGCTCGCCGCCTAAGAGAATAACGTTAAACGAGGAGTAAAGAGCCGCCTCGGTAGCATTCTGCACAGAATTTGTAACGAGACTGATGTTCTTCTTGTCCCTGATAGCCCTAAGA
The DNA here is from genome assembly GCA_045647805.1 of Eubacteriales bacterium. Classification (GTDB taxonomy): domain Bacteria; phylum Bacillota; class Clostridia; order Oscillospirales; family CAG-272; genus UBA1740. The sequence continues at coordinate 1,898 of JAZRMT010000124.1, forward strand.
ACGTAGGTAAGTGTAGTACCCGCGTTCATAAAAATAGTGTCATTATCGTCTATAAAGCTTGCGGCAAGGTCTGCCAATGCCTTTTTAGCCTGAGCATTCGTCTTGTATCTCTCGCTCAAGTCCATGTTGACATACAGCTTATTTAAACCGATAGCCCCGCCATGAACACGCTTAAGATGCCCCTCAGCCTCGAGAGCCTCCAGATCTTTACGAATCGTAACTTCGGAAATATCATACTCCTCGCTAAGCTCGGACACTCTGACCTTACCATTTTCGTGAACGGTGGCGACAATCCGCTCTCTTCTTTGCTCGGTTGTATATTCCATAAAAGCCACCCGCTTTCAATTAACTTTCGAATACGTTATTTCAATTATAACATAATGAATTAAAAAAGGCAATAGTAATTCTGAAAACCGACTGAAAATTTCATTAAATAATTTATATATATATCTTGACAACAGACGAAAAATGTGATATCATTAATATGGAGTAATGCGAACCGATTCAAATGTAAAACGAAACTCATTCGAAACCGTCCGCATATACGACCAAAAGGTTTTCAGACGGAGTCACTTCCGAGAAAAAATAAATCATCAGGAGAATAAAAATGCTTAAGAATTACAAAATTCGCGCTCCTTATTTCGAGATTGGCCCCAAGTGTATAATGTGGGGCGAGCGTATGCTGAAGCTCGCTAAGGCTGTCGATAAGATTGCCGAGAAGTACGATCTTGACGTTATCCTTACTCCCCAGTATGCCGATATTCGTCTTATCGCAGAGAATACCGAGCGTGTTCACGTTTACGCTCAGCATATGGATTCGCTTTATCCCGGAAGAGGACTTGGCTCGGTTCTTCCCGAGTCCATCAAGGAAGCCGGTGCGGTAGGCGTAATGCTTAACCACGCTGAGAAGAAGCTTACCCTTGAGGAGGTAAAGACTACTATTGCAAGAGCCGACGAGGTAGGACTTGCTACTATAGTTTGTGCCGACTCTGTTGAAGAGATCAGACAGATCGCTCTTCTTGGCCCCAACCTTATCGTTGCGGAGCCTACCGAGCTTATTGGTACCGGTGTTGCTTCGGATATGAAGTACGTTCGTGACACCATTGAGGCTGTTCGTCAGATCAACCCCGATATCATGGTTCTTCAGGGTGCAGGCATCTCCGGTCCCGAGGACGTTGCAAACGTTATCAGAGCAGGCGCACAGGCAACCGGATGCACAAGCGGCGTAATGAAGGCTGCTGATCCCGAGGCTGCTGCAGAGGAAATGTTGTATACTCTCAGAAAGACCTGGGACGAGGTGAACAAGTAATGGAAAGCGCATTGAATCAGGCTTACGACGCCTTTAAGATTGAGGCTGAATCTATTCTTGAGACCATGAAGGTCATTGACAGAGAGCAGATGAGACTTGCCGTTGAGGCTCTCGCCAAGGCGGAGAGAATCGCTGCTTCCGGCTGCGGTCATTCGGGTATTGCTTGCCGTCACTTTGCACATTTAATGTGCTGCGCAGAGCGTCCCGCGAGATTCCTTTCTCCCGCGGAAGCCGTTCACGGCGGTCTTGGTTGTATGAAAAAAGGCGACGTTATGCTTCTTGCTTCAAGAGGCGGTAAGACCGACGAGCTTATGACAATAATCGACGTGTGCAAGACCAAGGGCGTTACGATAATCGGCGTTACCGAGAATCTCGCTTCTCCTCTTGCTACCGAAGCGGACGTCGTTCTTGCAATGAAGGTTACCAAGGAGTGCGACAAATATAATTGTCAGGGTACTACGAGCTTTGCCGTAACGTCTGCTATTTTTGACGCCCTTCAGACAGCGCTTATTGAGTACACCGGATATCAGAAGATGGACTTTGCTCTTATCCATCCCGGCGGAGCCGTCGGTAAAAGGCTCAACAATAAATAAGTTTAATATTTTTAATATAAGGAGAAAAAAACAAATGGAATTCAAAGTTTTTCAGAAAGAAATCAAGCTTCAGTCTAGAGGTTGGATCCCCACCTTCCACGATGTAACCAGCGACATCATCAGAATCGTTGAGGAGTCCGGAATCAAGAACGGTACCGTATGTATCGCTTCTCACCACACCACCTGCTCCGTTATGGTTCAGGAGTGCTCTCACGACATCGATTCCTTTGATCTTGAGTACCTTCAGCACGATCTTCTCGACATCATGAGAAAGATGATCCCCGACTTCGCAGAGGAGCATCAGTACCGTCATCCCGATCCTATCCACTCTCAGTTCGGCAGATACGTAAAAGGGCCCGGTGACTTCACCTCCATGAACACCGACGGTCACCTTCGTTCCTGCTTCTTCGGCAGAAGCGAGACCATGACCATCAAGGACGGCGTTCTTGACGGCGGCGAGTTCGCTCACGTTTACTTCATCGACTGGGACCACGTAAGAGCACGTAAGAGAGAGCTTAACGTTACCGTTATGGGTACCGCAGAGGCTATTAACGACAGAACCTACAACAACGGAGAGGTTGTTAATACTCTCAGAAAGTACACCGACGAGGAGAAGGCTTTCGACGTTCACTACGAGCTTAACTGGAAGATCGGCAGATAATTTCTAACATTTATTTTCGCACATATAAGTTTTTTGTTTTTATTTAAAATATATGAGAATTTTACTTGACACAGCAAATCTTGAGGATATTAAGTATTTCAACGCTTATTATCCCATTGAGGGGGTCACGACCAATCCTACCATTCTTGCAAAAGAGGGCGGAGACGTTATTGCTCAGCTCAAGGCTATCCGTGAGATAATCGGAAATGACAAGGAGCTTCACGTTCAGGTGACCGAAAAGGATTTTGACAGAATTATTGAAGAGGCGAGAGCTCTTGTTGACACCTTCGGCATCAATACCTTTGTTAAGATCCCGGTTACCGACGTGGGACTTCGTGTTACAAATTATCTTTCCGACAGAGGTATTGGTGTAACCGTAACAGCGGTTCTTACTGCGGCGCAGGCTATGCTTGCGTCAAATGCAGGAGCTTCTTACGTTGCGCCTTACATAAGCCGTTCGGAGAATCTTTGTGCAGACGGAGTAGGTACGGTTGCTGATATCGCAACAATATTTAAGGTCAGCGGCACAAATACACAGATACTTGCTGCCAGCTTCAAGACAGCAAAGGAAGTGCTTGACGTTGCAGTTGAGGGGTGCCATTCGGCAACCATCGGCTCGAGCATTATGAAAATGCTCCTTTCGCATACCACCACAGATACCTCGATCCTCGGATTTGAGCGTGATTGGCAGGAAGCGTTCGGTGACACCACACTTCTTAAACTGCTCAAAACTAAATAAGTTATTTTACAAAATAAGGAGTAATTTAAATGGCAACACTTGTTATAATGCCCAGACAGGGTCAGAGTGTTGAAAGTTGCATTATTACATCTTTTAACAAAAAGGTAGGAGATACGGTTGAGAAGGGTGATATCCTTTTCGCTTACGAGACCGATAAATCCTCCTTTGAAGAGCCTGCTCCCGAGGCGGGCAAGATTCTTGCAATATTCAGAGAAGAGGGCGACGATGTTCCTTGTCTTGAAAACGTTCTTGTAATCGGTCAGGACGGTGAGGATATCTCTGCATTTGTTCCGAAGAACGAGGAAGCAGCTCCTGCAGCGGCTCCCGAGGTAGCTCCCGTGGCTCCCGCAGCAAACGAGGCAGCTCCCGCAGCTCCTGAGACTGCACCCATTGCTACCGCATCAGCTAGCGGTGAGATGGCTATTTCTCCCAGAGCAAGACTTCTTGCCGAGAAGACCGGCGCAGACCTTCTTAAAGCTGTACCCACCGGCCCTAACGGCAGAATTATAGAACGAGACGTACAGAAACTCGTTGATATGGGACTTACCGTATCCGCAGCTGCTAAGGAGG
>JAZRMT010000125.1:0-2257 GCA_045647805.1 Eubacteriales bacterium
AAGACCGCTTGGCCTCCGACTTACTTCGATTACGATAAATGGATTTCCGTCTTCGAGAGGACGGGCGTTGACCCCGCCTTCTACACTACGCGCGGCTTCGGTCTTGATGAGGTGCTCCCCTGGGATATCATTGATATCGGAGTGACGAAGGCGTTTTTGCGCCGCGAGCGTGATAAAGCCTATGAAGGAAAAACCACACCCTCTTGCGCCGAGCAGTGCAGCGGATGCGGAGCGAATAAGCTGGGAGGTAAGAACAGATGGTGCAAGTAAATCCTACCAAAACCTTTATACGCTTCAAATTCAAAAAGGTCGGAAAATTACAGTACGTTTCTCACCTCGACCTCGTCAGAACGATGAACAAGATAGTCGTTCGTTCGGGACTCCCACTCTGGTACACCGAGGGCTTTAATCCAAAGCCGAAAATGATATTCGCCGCCCCTCTGTCCATAGGCGCGGAGAGCGTATGCGAGTTTTTGGATCTCCGCCTTAACGAGACGGTAGACCCCGAGCTTGCCAAGCAAGCCCTCAACCGTAATATGACCGATGAGCTTCAGGTGGAGGAGGCGTATTATCCCGAGAGCAAGTTCACCGACCTGAAATGGCTGTCGTACGAAATATGCGTGAAAACCGAGGGGGCGTGTGACGCTCTTGCCGAAGAATGCAGAAAAGCGCTTTCCGAGCCCAAGCTCGAGGTTCTTAAAAACACCAAATCAGGCGAGGCAATAGTGGATATCCGTCCGCTTGTTAAGTCCGCCGATATCTCATACCGCGAAGGACTTATTTATATAAACTGTGTTCTTTCGGCAGACCCTTCCTGCTTCCTTAACCCCGAGTACCTTCTTAAATACCTTAAGGCGCAACTCGGAATTCTATCCTCTCAGAATCTTCTTTCCGAGTACAGTACCATTATGCGTAAGGAAGCCTATTTTGAGGATATGACCACCTTCAGATAATAGCGTCAATAGTTACACCCGATAACCGCCCTAAATGCTCCACAAAGCAAAGAAGGCGGTTTTTCGTTACTTTGGCCTCATCTCTCATATCTACCTCAAGATACCCGATAAGCTCGTTGAAGCTGTCCTCAATGTTGGTAAGGTCCTCGTGATTTACCGTCAGGCTGATGTAGCTTTCTCTAGCCTTGTAATATTCATAAGCCGCCATAGCATCGTATAGAGCTCCTTCATTGCTTATGTCGATTTTTTCTACCCTTCCGTATAGCTCCTTGCTATGCTTGTTTATCACGCAGGTATTCGCTATCACCGCCGTAATTACCAGGATAATAGATACCACCGCCAAAATTTTAACCTTCATCTATTTGCCGTCCTTGTATATTATATTCATATCTCCCGAGTCGGTAATGGTCATAAGAAATACGTCTGACATCTCTCTCTTTAAGTCTTGTAGCCGTCTTTGTATCATTTCCTCTCCGTACCCCGTCTTTTTCAGGTTTTCCTTCATTATACTCCCGTCTATCACCAGAGTGTGTGCCAGAGGAGAGTCGTTCTTTTTTGTCACCGACAGCTGTCCGTTTTGCTCCAACATCGCGTAGTAAACCTCGCTCACATCTCCCACCCCTTGAATTCTCAGCTCGGAGAGCAACTCGTTCACGCTTATTCGGTTTTCCTTCAATGCGTTTTGTAAAAGCCTTCCTTTAAATATAATATACGCGGGCGAGCCGTCTATTGCCTTTTTCAGACGCTCGGATTTGTTCTTCACCGTTGAAATGATAATCTCCAGAGCAAAAATGAAAATCATGGGAATTACCGCGTTAAAGAGAGGAATATCGGGGTCGTCAATAGGTATAGCAGCGAGCTCTGAAATAAGCAGCGTGCTCACAAGCTCGCTGACGTCAAGCTCTCCGATTTGTCTTTTTCCCATTATTCGCAACGAAAATGTAAGCAGAACATATATAATAACAGTTCTTATTAAAATAGATACCATAAAACACCTCCTCAAAATACATTATTCTATTCATTTTGCACAATAATTCAAAAAAACGAAAATTTTTTTGAAAACCCACTTGACAACTCTGAGAAAATGTAGTATAATAGACGAGCCGACTTTGAGGCGGCGCTTGATCATTGAAAATTGAACAACACGAAATTTGAAAAGCACAAATTGTGCAAATCTCGTTAAGAACACAAGAGAAACTCAAAAAGTAAGAAGAAGCTAAGAATTAGATAGCTCTGAAAAAGGTATTGGGTCTCGAAAGAGATTTAATATATAATTTTTTAGAGAGTTTGATCCTGGCTCAGGA
>JAZRMT010000126.1:0-17363 GCA_045647805.1 Eubacteriales bacterium
ATTTTGTCTTCCTAAGACCGCTTGGCTCCGACTTATTGAGACCAAGAACCTTTGCCAGAGCGCAAAGAACGGCGGATGCGGTGAGTGCCAGACTTCCTGCCAGTCTGCTTGCAAGACCAGCTGCGGCATTGCAAATCAGCAGTGCGAGAGCAAGAAGGAAAGCAAGTAATATTCAGAGCTACTTTAGGGTGACACAAGGTCACGGGCTCTTAAAAATGTCGCCTTATCGGCGGCATTTTTTTATAATCTCCAAGGAAAGGTTTTTGTATGATCCATCAATATAAGCTTAGCGGCTACAACATTGTACTCGACGTTGCTTCGGGTGCACTTCACGTTGTTGACGAGGTTGCTTACGATATTATTGAAATATTCGAGAACGAGGACAAGGCTTCCGTTCTCAAAAAAATGAAAGAAAAATACGGTGGCAGAGAGGATATTACCGACGAGGATATTCTTGAATGCTACGAGCAGGTCGAGGGGCTTAAGAGCAGCGGAAAGCTGTTCTCCGAGGACACCTTCGCTCCCATGGCAGGAACGCTTAAGGAAAAGACTGCGGGTGTCATAAAGGCACTCTGCTTACATATTGCACACACCTGTAATCTCAACTGCTCCTATTGCTTTGCAAGTCAGGGAAAGTATCACGGAGAAAGATCTGTAATGAGCTTTGAGGTCGGTAAAAGAGCGCTTGATTTTCTCGTTGAAAATTCCGGCTCAAGGCACAACCTCGAGGTTGACTTCTTCGGCGGCGAGCCTCTTCTCAATTGGGAGGTCACAAAGCAGCTTGTAGAGTATGCGAGAAGTATAGAGAAAAAGTGCAACAAGAACTTCCGCTTTACCCTTACGACCAACGGCATGCTTATTGACGACGACGTGATAGAATTCTCAAACCGTGAGATGAGTAACGTTGTACTCAGCCTTGACGGCAGAAAAGAGATACACGACAGATACAGAGTTGATTATGCCGGCAAGGGAAGCTATGATACCATAGTGCCGAAGTTCCGGAAGCTCGTGGAGGCAAGAGGCGGCAAAAATTATTATATGCGAGGAACCTTCACTCACAGAAACCCCAACTTCCTCGAGGATATCAAGGCAATGCTGGAGCTTGGCTTCAACGAGCTGTCAATGGAGCCTGTGGTATCGGCTCCCGGCGATGAGGCGGAGCTTACCGACGAGGATGCCGCAATCGTTATGGAGCAGTACGAAAAGCTTGCCGAGCTTATGCTTGAGCGTTCAAAGGCGGGCAAGCCGTTTACCTTCTACCATTATATGATAGATTTGACAGGCGGACCTTGTATTTACAAGAGAATTTCCGGCTGCGGCTCGGGAACAGAGTATATGGCGGTCACCCCCTGGGGCGACCTTTACCCCTGCCATCAATTTGTCGGAGACGAAAAATACAGACTTGGCGATATCTACGTCGGCGTTACCAACAAGGCAGCGCAGGACGAATTCCGTGCTTGCAACGTATACGCAAAGGAGGAGTGCCGAGACTGTTGGGCAAGGCTCTACTGCTCGGGCGGATGCGCAGCAAACGCATACCATGCGACCGGCTCCGTAACAGGCATATACAAGAAGGGCTGCGAGCTTTTCAAAAAGCGTATGGAGTGTGCTATAATGCTTGCTATCGCAAAGCAGCTTGAGGGACTCGAATAATGAACACCCCGATAGTCGATATGCTGAGAAAATATTCGAAAGAGGATATTCTCAGACTGCATATGCCGGGACACAAGGGCAGACTTGACAGCTACGATATTACCGAGGTGGAGGGAGCAGACAGTCTTTTTGATCCCTCGGGAATAATAAAGGAAAGCGAGGAAAATGCGGGAAGCATTTTCGGTGCGGATACATTTTATTCCACAGAAGGCTCTTCTCTCTCGATCCGAGCAATGGTATATCTTGTAACTCTTTACGCAAAGGAAGAGAACAAGACACCTGTTATTCTTGCGGCAAGAAATGCTCATAAAAGCTTTATTTCCGCCGTTGCTCTTTGCGACGCAAGGGTTGAATGGCTTCTGTCCAATAAAAGCGGCAGCTATCTTTCCTGCCCCGTTACACCGGAAGAGGTAGAAAGAGAAATAAAGGACAAAAGACCGACAGCGGTATACCTGACCTCTCCCGATTACCTCGGAACCGTTGCAGACGTCGAAGGAATTGCCAAGGTGTGCAAAAAAGAGGGCGTGCTTCTGCTTGTTGACAACGCACACGGAGCTTACTTAAAATTCCTTAAGCCCTCAAGACATCCTATCGACCTTGGTGCAGATCTCTGTTGCGATTCGGCACATAAGACACTGGAGGTTCTTGGCGGAGGAGGCTATCTTCACGTATCAAAAAACGCTCAGAGCTTCTTTTCAGAGCGTGCAAAGGAGGCAATGTCGCTCTTTGCTTCCACGAGTCCTTCTTATCTTATTCTTGCATCGCTTGACAAGGTAAACGAGAAGCTTTTTGGTGAATATTCATCGGTTTTGACAAGTTTTATTGACATTTTGGCAAGGTTTAAAAGAAAAATCGAGGAGCTCGGCTACACCAACACAAGCGACGAGCCGCTCAAGATCACCATCGACGCAAAGCAATACGGATACACGGGCAGAGCGCTTGCCGATGAGCTGCTGAAGCGTGGGATCGTGTGCGAGTTTTCTGATAACGACTATCTTGTTATGATGCTTTCGCCTTATATGACCGAGCAAGAGCTTTCCAGGCTTTACGAGGCTTTCAGGAGTATTCCTCGGCGTAATGCTATTGCAAAAACAAATATTCCCTACTCACTGCCGAAGAGGATGATGAGCCCCAGAGATGCTGTTTTTTCAAAAAGCATCCGTTTAAAGAGCGAGGATTGCCTCGGCATGGTGCTTGCATCGGTAACGGTTGCCTGCCCTCCTGCCGTGCCGATCATCGTTTCGGGCGAGGTTATCGACGAGGATACGATCGAAGCCGCAAAATACTACGGAATCGAATACTTAACGGTTGTTAAAGTATAGTATAGTATAGTTAAATTCAAATATAAAATACCCTGTCTTAAGCAATACACCTCTTATGTGTTACCTAGGACAGGGATTTTTATTATATATTGACTATTATTGCTGCAGCTCTCTTTGCCGCATCGCCGAGAGAGTAAAGATATGCATACTCATTTACCGAATGTGTTCCACCGCCGATAACACCGGAAGAGTCTATGCAAGGAATACCGTAAGAGGTAACGTCCGCACCGTCAGAGCCACCGCGTAACGCAACCGGAGTAAGCGTTTCCAAGCCGCATTCCGAATAGATCTCATTTGCTCGGTTGATAAGCTCCAGATTTTTCTCAGACCTCTCCATTGCTACTCTATAACTCGTCTGCTTTACCGTGCATGCGGTTCCCTTAACGTGAACCGTTTTCGCAAGCTCATTAACGTAGTTATCTATCCAGGCGTATTGCTCGGCGGTAACGTATCTGAAATTCACCGAAAATACGCAAAGACCGGGTATTGTATTAACTACCGTTCCGCCCTTGACTACGGCACAGTTGCAGGTAATTCCTCCGTCATCCTTGAGTTTATCCAGCTCTATCATCTTATAGGCGGCATCAATTATAGCGTTTGCCCCCTCTGTAACGCAACGGGAGGAATGTCCTTCCTTGCCGACCACCGTAAATTCGTAGGAGGCTATTCCCTTTCGTGTTATGGTAGCCTTTCCATATCCGTGAGATTCCATGTTTAAGAATGCAACGGCATCCTTTGCTTTTTCGCAAATATACCCGATAGTACTCTTCCCGCTGGGCATACTGCTCTTCTCCTCGTCACTCTGCAAAAGAAGTCTTACAGGTCTTTCGTTATAGCCGCAGTTTTTCAATGCCTTCATTGCGAGCATTCCCGCAACGACACCGCCCTTGCAGTCGGAAACGCCCGGACCGTAGATCTTATTTTCGTCAAATCGCACGGCGGGAGTACCGAAAATCCCTTTTGGATGAACCGTATCTATATGTCCCGAGATGCAGATGGGAGGCTTAGAAGCATCGGGGTTCATAGTGATACATACAACGTCGCCCGAAACCTCCTGCTTCGATATTTCGACAACCCAGCCCTCAGCTCTTGCAAGATCGGCGAAATACTTACCGACTTCATCAACCGCCGCCTTGTCTGCCGTGGGGCTTTCTATATTACAGCAATCCTCCCAAACCTTATAGAAGGATTCGTTCAGTTTGTCAATTTCTGTAAATATCTCTTTACATATCATCGCAATCTACCTCTTTTTCTCTTATATAATCAACCAACTTTTTGTCACAAAGTCTCCACAAATTAAAGTTTGCCAAAGCTCTTCCGAGCATAGTATACCGCCCTTGTGGATTCTTCATATTCTTCAGTTCCCACTTGAAAAGCCAATCGAGCCATGAGTATCCCGCCATGTGTTTTTTTGTATAGGCGTACTTTTTCTTCTCGTTTTTGCAAAGAACTCTTGCCGCAAGCGGCCAAAGCAGATTGTATTTTCTGCTATTTATTTCCGTAAATATTTCCGGAGTTTTCCCGACACAAACCCTATTATTATCACGGTCTATGCGTGTGGGAAGATACTCCCAGGTATACCTCTCGGTATCAAAATTCACTTTTAGAAGTATTCCACGGTCGGTATAGCTTTGAAGTCTTTGATAATCCGTATCAAAAATGAAATTGCCAAGAGAGTAAAATATCATTTTGTCCCCTACTCTCTCATAATTCTGAACAACGTGAGGATGATGACCTACGATAAGATCCGCACCGAATTTAAGAAATTTTTTATATCTTTTTCTAATATGCGGAAGCGGCATGGAAGAAAACTCCTGACCAACGTGAGAAACGATAACGCACCATCGGCACTTCGTTTTTACTTCTTTTATAAGCTGACAGACCGCTTCTTCCTCCACCCAACTGAATACGCCCGGGGTTGTTTCGGTTGCCTTGTACTTCTCATAGCATAGAGAGATCATTCCGATGCCGCCGGCTTCGTTAAGTATCAAAGGTTTTTTTGCTTCATCTATGTTCTTGCCTACTCCGAAGGTTTGACAGCCGTTTTCTCTTGCCACCTCTAAGGTGCTCTCGATCCCCTCTATGCCGCAATCGGTTGTATGATTGTTGCCAAGATTCCATATATTGCCGTTGATCTTCTTAAAAACCTCGACGGCACCGTAAGGGTTAGCATGGAGCAGGGGTTTATCCGCACTTGCCTTTGCTGAGGTTACCGCACCTTCTACGTTTGCTACGGTATAATCGGTTTCCGAGAGAAATTTTACAATACTGTCCTCAATAAGCTTTTCATCCTTATACGACTCGGAAAAATATTTGCTGAAACAAATATCTCCGGTAAAAGCTAAGCTGGTCATCTTCCACCCTCCTTTAATACTGTTAATTATACAATAAAATAATTGTAAATTCAATTGATAATCATACTTGTTTTATATACAATTATGCTCAAATTGTTTTCCTGAAAAGGTTGGCGTAAGATCAGGTATTGAAAGCGGACGGATATTATAGGCTCAGGCTTTACAAGATGCTCGTTTTTCAAGGCTGCATCAGAAAAAATTAATATTCACCGACGAAATTTAAAAAGCAATTCAACAATTCAAAAATAAAAATTCAAATCCTCTTGTAACACCGTTCTTTTTGTGTTATAATAGGTTGAATTTTAAAAAAGGCGGTTTTGTTTATGAAAGCATCACTTATGAAACCAAAATACGGAATGTTTATACATTGGGGTATTTATTCCCAGCTCGAATACCACGAGCAGGTTGCAGCTCACAAGCATATGACAAACGAGGAGTACGAGCCTCTTCGGGAAAGCTTTAATCCGACGGAATACAACCCCGAGGATTGGGTGCTTCTTGCCAAGAAATCGGGAATGGAATATATCTGCTTCACCGCAAAGCATCACGACGGCTTCTGTATGTGGAATTCGGCATACACCGATTACAAGGTAACGAATACCCCCTACGGCAAGGACGTGCTTAAAATGCTTGCAGATGCATGTGAAAAACACGGGATGCGTCTTTCGATCTATTACTCCAACCCCGATTGGCATTACAAATACGGCTACAACCCCTCTTCCACTCATCAGTGGCTCGCAAAGAACAAGGATAATCCCGATACAGAAAAGCTCAGAGAATACATAAAAAATCAGATCACCGAGCTGCTCACTAATTACGGTAAGATCTATACCCTCTTCTGGGATATTCCCCCTCACATCGAGGATAAGAGCATTAACGAGCTTGCAAGAAAGCTTCAACCCGAAATACTTATTAACGACAGAGGCTTTGACAAGGGAGACTTCTCTACCCCAGAGAGAGATTACGACAAGCTTGGAATCAAACGCTTCGAGAATGCGACCGAGGCGTGTAATTCGGTTGGAGTAAACAGCTGGGGCTTCCGTCGTGGTGAAAACTTCTATTCCGCAAGCTACCTTATGACCTCGGTTGACAAGATAATGGCTATGGGCGGTTCCTTCCTTCTTAACGTCGGTCCAAATGCAAAGGGCGTTATTACCGAGGAATACCGCGACAAGCTTCTCAAGGTGGGAGATTGGTATAACAGAATGGAGGGTGCACTCAGCGGAGCAGAGCCCGATGACACCGACTACGGTATTTATCATAACACCTATCTTGCTACGAAAAAGGACGGCAAAACCTACCTTCACTTCTATAACGGTATCATTGCCGACCACGTATGCATGAACGGCTATCCCGCGCTTCCAAAAAGCGTAAGGCTACTCAACACGGGCAAGGCTCTTCCCTTCGAGATAACTCACCTGCCCTTCCTTAACGGCTTTAACGAGAACGTAAGGCTTGACGGGCCCGAGTTGCTTAACATTCGCTCGATTCCCGTTGACGAGTTTTGCGGCGAACCCATCGTTTTAGAGATTGTTTGGTAAATAATTGTTAACAAAAAAAGCTCTTGCAGCATTATGCAAGAGCTTTTTTGTTTTTATACTTCACAAAGCTTCGTGTGCTTTTCACGGAGCTTAATACGCTTGTAGCATCTTATGAAATAGACTGTCTCGAAGGCAGCGGTTATTCCCCAAGAGAAGGGATAAAGAAGATAGATGGATGCAATAGTTTCAAAATATTCGAACACGGTAAATATCCAGACTATTCTGAACACGCATGAGCCGAGAATTACGATGACCGTAGGTACTCCGCTCTTACCGATAGCTCTTGAGCCTGCTATTGCATTATCCATAAAGGCAGATATCCAATAAACAAGTCCCATAATGGATAGCTTCTGCATTCCCGCATCAATAACACTGGGATCGGAGGTAAACATTGACAGTATCTGCGGGCCAAAGGCATACATGGTAAGTCCGACAACCGCTCCCACGGCAAAGGAATAGAACTGACAGATAAGATAACAGCGTTTGACCTCACGTTTGTCCCCTGCTCCAAAGCTTCTTCCGACGAAGCTTCCCGTGGCAACGTAGACGGCATTCATCATTTCGTAGACAAGGCTATCTATGTTGGATACCGCCGAATTGCCTGCGACCATGACCGCATCAAATCTATTGATTCCCGCCTGAACAAACATATTTGCTATGTAGAATATTGCGTTCTGCATTCCCGAGGGCATACCGAGAGTAAGAATCGCTCTCGCAGAGTCCTTATCAAGACAGATCTCGGAAAATCTTACCGAATGATTTCCCTTTTCCAAAGCAAGCGAGCCAATAACGAGAACTGCCGAAAGATACTGGGATATTATACTCGCCAGAGCAACACCTGCTACGTCAAGACCGCAAACGATAACGAAGAACAGATTAAGTGTTACGTTAAGAATGCCTGCAAAAGAGAGGAACATTAAGGGCTTCTTGGTTGTACCCGAGGCACTGTATACCGCATTGCCGAAATTGAAAAGAGCAAGGCCGGGCATACCGAGAAAATATATCCTCATATACAAGGTTGCCTTATCAATAAGCTCGTCCTTAGTACCAAGAAGTTCAAGAAGTAATCTCGTGGAGCTGACACCTACGATGAGAATAACAGTACCTATAATAAGCGAGAGGAGCAGAGCCGTATGCACCATACGCCGAAGGGCTACGGTGTTACCCGAGCCGATATGCCTTGAGCAAAGCGAGTTGATGGCTCCGCCGACACCTATGAGAAAGCCCGTAAAGATAGTTATCGGCACCGCCGTTGAGCCTACCGCACCGAGGGAGATCGTTCCCGAAAACCGACCGATGACCGCAACGTCTGCCATATGGAAAAGAACCTGCAGGACGTTGGAAAACATCAGTGGCAGGCTGAAAAGTATTATTTTCGACGTAAGACGTGGAGTTGAAAGCTTAGCGTAGCTTTCGGTTTCTTTTATCATCTCTTTTTCCTCCAAGGCAGAATAAATTATACCACAAACATAGAGCTTTTTCAATAGTCCTTATCGGTATTTTCAAAAAAGAAAAAAACAGGGAAAATAACCTATTGACTTTAAAAAAATTTGATGTTATATTATAAATATTACATAACTATTTATTTGAGGGCTTTATGATCAATAATTTGTATGATACCGAAAAATTTACCGAAGCCGATTTCAAGCTGGCAAGAGACAACTGGAGAAGAGATCTGTGCGGAGACGAGATCACAAATGACAAGTCCGTCCCCGGAATCGAAAACATTTTACTTATGATCGATCTTGATTCCGAGCAATTCAGGCGTGATATGAACAGAGCTGCCGATGCTAAAATTCTCTTTGGAGAAGAGGCACCCGTGTTGTCCGGAGAGCTTAAGATACAGTACGATGCTATCTACCGCATGGCTCTTCCCTTCGGAACGGTCGGCTGTCGGGGATTCCGCTCTCCGGAGCTGCTTTCCGACGTTCTCTATGCTCTTGAATGGATGTATAATAATATGTACGGCGAGAACGTTCTTACCGATTCAAGCTTCCGCTCCTGGAAGCACTATGACTGGTGGGATTGGTTTATCGGTGCCTCCTGCCCCATGATGAACACGCTGATGATAATAGAGGACGGCATAAATAAAGAGCTTATAAAAAAGTACACCACACCTATCGCCTTCCTTCGTTACCACATGAAGACAGAGCCCATCGTTCCTCATATGATGTCCAGAATGATGTCTATGACGCCCCTTGCACTGCTCACCGAGGACAGAGCACTCCTAAAGCAGATGTACGAGGAGTGCAAAACAGTTCTTGAGATACGTGACGAGGGTGACGATATGCGTCGCGACCTGTGTTGCATGACACATGGACTTGTTTATAACATAGGATACGGATTCATCAATCTTGACAGAACCGCAAGAATAATCAAAATACTCAGCACCACGCCCCTTGCCTATCCGATAGCAAAGGAAAAGCAGTATTTCCTTATGAAGATGATCAGGTATACCTTCGCTCCCTCAATGTATAAGGGCAGACCTTTCGCACCGATGAACGGAAGAAACATGCAGACGACAGAGACTGTGCTTAACCCCCTTAAATACTTCTATTATGTATACGGTGTGTTCGGTGATGCCGAGGATATGGAGATCAAACAGATAATCAGAAGGAACAGAACCGATAGGAACAAGGAGCTTCTTATCTCGCACTTCGACAAGGGGGTAACTCTTGAAGAATACAGAAATATCAACTCAGGCGGTGCGAGAAGCAAGTATGAGCCGGTAACGAAGATCGTAACATATTCTATGCTGTACGACGCTCTTACCAACGAAAAATATGACACTCCGCCCTATGAATTAGGATATATGTGGTATTCGGGAGACACTGCGGTTCAGTTCCACAAAGACAGTATGGTGGGCGTGCGTATGTGTTCCTCGCGTGCACCGTCCTACGAATGCATAAACTATATGAATGCCGACGGTTGGTATACCGGTGAGGGTGCAGTATACGTCTACACTCCCGATACGCCCGAGGAATATTCGAGAAAATGGTGGGAGAGTGCCGACAAGCATCTTATCCCCGGTACCACGGTTGACGAGAGAGTCCGAGAGCCGATGAACTTCGAGTATGGGTACATGAATAATCAGAATTTCGTCGGCGGTGTTGCTCTTGAAGAAAGATTCCTTGCCTTGACAATGGATCATGAGGCATTCCACAACGAGGTTGAGGGGCGTGCGGAAAGCAACGGTCACGGTAGAGGTTGGCCCATACATATAAGTACACTTACCTCTAAAAAGAGCTATTTCCTTATGGATGAGGCGGCGGTGTTCGTTGGATGCGACGTTTGTGCAAAGGACGGATATGCCGTTCGCACCGTTGTAGATAACCGACTTCTTGCCGAGGGAGAGAGCATTGTGGTAAACGGTGAACGAGTAAGCTTTGCTCTCGGCGATACGGTAAGAGATGACGTAAAATACATTTATTTTGACAAGTGCGGTGCTTACTATTTCCCTCTTGGTGGCAAGCTTATCATCAGATTTTATGAAAAAGAGGGCGAAAGACGCGTTGCCGTTTGGTTCGACCACGGAGTTGATCCCACGGCGGGCAAATACGCTTACGTTTTCCGTCCGGGAATTTCGGCGGATGAGGCAGGAAGATACGATCTGTCCGATATCGAGTTCCTGAGAAACGACTCGGAAATTCAGGCAGTACGTGAAAGGCACTCCGGACTTGTAGCAATCGCATTCAGAGGTGCTTACGAGCTGGTGAGCATAAAGGCTATGCAGCCTATGGTCTGTATGACGAAAGAGGATAAGGACGGAAAGATATTAAGCCTTGCTGCCTGCGATCCGACACAGGCTCTCGACAGCTTTGCCTTCGCTGTGGCAGGCGAAGGACTAGGCTCGGATGACGGATGTGTTTCGCTTCATACGGACGAAGGAAAAACAGAGGTTAAGATTGATTGCGACTCTGCTAGAGGCAGAGCCTATTACATGAAAAAAGGCTGATTGGAGAAATATATGGAAAGTTATGTTGTCAAATTAAGGCGAGAACTGCACGAAAATCCCGAGCTTGGATTCGATCTTCCAAAAACTCTTGCTATACTCAGACGTGAGCTTGATAATATGGGTGTCGAATATACAGAGAAGTACGGCAGAAGCAGTATAGTCGCCACGGTAAATCCCCAAAAAAGTCATTTTACCATAGGTGTAAGAGCAGACATTGATGCTCTTCCCATTCACGAGAAAACCGACGTTCCCTTCAGGTCTAAGACAGACGGAAAAATGCACGCCTGCGGTCATGATGCACATGCGGCTATGGCCATGAATGCTCTTCGCCAAATAAATGAGATGAAGGACAAGATCAATTGCCGAGTTAAGTTCATTTTTCAGGCATCCGAGGAGGCTTCGCCCTCGGGAGCAAAGCTTCTCGTTGATGACGGAGTTATGGACGAGATAGATTGCATCATCGGTCAGCACGTGGAGCTTACCGAGCCCAGCGGCGTTATTGACGTACCCGACAACGACGTTACCGCAACCACCACCAGCTTTAATCTTAAGTTCTACGGAAGAAGAAACCACGCACTCCGTCAGCACGAGGGCGTTGATGCTATCATGATGGCAATAAACGCCTATAATCAAATAGAGATGATGATTACAAAGAACATTGACGGACGAGAGGTCACGGTATTCAACGTTGGAAAGATCAATGGCGGTGAGGCATGCAACATTGTAGCAGGCGAGTGCGAGATGGAATGCACCTTAAGAACGCTTTCCGACGAGGTTGCCGAAACTGCGGTAAGACGCATCAAGGAGATCGGCGAAAACACGGCAAGGATCTGGGGCGGAAGCTTCGAGTATAGAGAAAAGACCTACGATCCCAAGGTTGTCAACAACAGAATAATGAATGAAAGAGTGATTAAGGCAGCTATCGCTGTGGTTGGCAAGGATAAGGTCACCAACTCCAACAGACCTGACAAAGAAAAGAATATGGGCGGTGAGGACTTCTCATTCTATTCAAGGATAAAGCCTGCTTGTATGTTCCACACGGGCATAAGAAATGAGGAAAAGGGCTGTATTTACGGTGGTCACACCGATATGTATAAGCTTGACGAAGACGTGCTGGAGCCTGCTTCGGCGGTCATCGTAAGATTTATTCTCGACAATATGAATGGAATTGAGGGGATATAAATTATGTACGCGTTTTTAAGATTTCCCGGTTTCAAGAAAAAAGCCCTGACCTTCAGCTACGACGACGGCGTGATATTTGACAAAAGGCTCGTGGAGATTTTCAACGAGAACGGTCTGAAGGGAACTTTCAACGTCAATTCGGAGCGTTTCGGAACCGGAAGGCATATGTCAAGGGATGAAACGAGGACCTTATTCAAGAATTCTCCTCACGAGGTTGCGGTACACGGAGCTGACCACCTTTCTCTCGGCGAGATCAACACGACCGCCGCCTTAAACGAAATTTCTGCTGACAGACGCTCTCTTGAAGAGCTGTTCGGAACTATCGTGAGAGGTATGGCATACGCTAACGGAAGCTTTACGGATGAAAGCTTGGATATACTGAAAAAATGCGGAATAGTCTACGCAAGAACGGTAAAGTCCACCGAAGGATTTGAGATACCTACCGACTGGCTGCGCCTTGAGCCTACCTGTCATCACTCAAACCCAAGACTTTTCGAGCTTTTGGAGAAATTTCTCGACGATACCCCGGCAAGACACTTCTTCTATGAAAAGCCAAGGCTCTTCTACGTGTGGGGACACAGCTACAAATTCAACGATAAGGACAACTGGCAGCTCATTGAGGATTTTGCAAGGAAGGCGGGCAACAGAGATAACGTATGGTACGCAACTAACATAGAGATCTACAACTACGTGAAGGCGTTCGATTCGCTGGTATACTCCTTCGACTCAAGAATCATCTATAATCCCACCTCAACCGACGTTTACGCCTGCTTCTACGGCAAGGACGTTCTCATTGAAGCGGGAAAAAGTGTTGATATTCACTAAAAGGAGCGGCTTCATTTGAGGCTATGCAAAAAAAGAGCGAGGTTATCGTGTCAGACGATGACCTCGCTCTTTTGAAAATCTTATTTTTGCTAAATCCTTAATGACTCAGCCTGTTTTTGACAACTAAATTTACGAAATACCTTTATTACGTGTTATCGTTCGCCATAAAATTCTACGCAGGATGATCCGCTCTGCACAGCTCCTCGTAAAAGATCGCATTTGCGGTCTGTATATAAGACTCAACCCAAAAGATACCTACTCCGAGGCAAAGCGCACCGACGATAAGCCCGCCGATGAAGGAAAGCTCAAGAAGAAAACATCTCATCCTATTTCCGTTCATGAGCCTGCGGCTTTCGGTGATAGCTTCGGTCGGGCTGTGCTCGGGAGATCGTTCTTGATATAGAAGGTCATTGCGTAGGAGCAGGACTTAACTATACCGTAGACAAGGAAGAGGAGCGACCAAAGCAAAACAAAGACAGTGTAAAGCACGCCGGAAATAACCGAAAGATGATGAACACGAGAACGGCGTAAAGCCGCTCGCCAGGCAGAATCCGAGAGCCGAGGCCCCCTCTTGCTTCACTTCTGATTTCTGAATTTGAAAGTATGATCTTCTCCTATGTATTAATGTTAATACAATTTATGCGTCTGCATACTCTTTCTTGAATCTTCGCCAAACGGGAACGATGGCGAGGCATACGGCAGCTCCCAGAAGAGCAACCAGAGCCCAAACGAGTATAGTCACGCCCCAGCTGAAAGCCTCGGCAAGAGCAGCAACACCGTATGTGGCGATAGCCGCACCGACGTATGTGCAGGCGTTAAGAATACCCGAAAAGGTGGAAACTCTGCCGCTTTTCGCAAATCTCTTCGGCACGATGGTTATGAGCATAAGGTTGACGCCGTGCATTCCTGCAACGATGAGCGAAAGAAGCAATGCCGAGAGCAATGCACTTTCTGCAAAGCGGTGAGAAAAATACAAAAGAAGAGCAGATACTGCTGAAAAGGCGTATATAACAGCCGCACAGGTGACCTCGTTCTTAAAGAATTTTGTATGTAAGAAAGAGCCTACGGTATAGGATATCATACTGAATACCGCAAGAATTACGGTAGAAAGTATGGCAAGCTCCTCCCCGAGTCCAAAGCTCTCGTTCATAAGCGAGGGCATCCAGTTTGTTACACCGTCACGAAGCACGCCTTGCAGAATTATACCGAGCATTATAAAGATGAGCGGGAAAATTACGTAGCTCGGCAGACGACGTCTTTCGACTGTCGGATCACACTCGGCACATTTCACACCGATCTCCTCTTTTGAAGAGAGGAAACGAGGGCTGAGCGTTATCCAAAGTGCGGCAATAACCGCTCCGACAGTTCCAAAGGACAGTGTGATCGCTCTCCAATTCATAAACGCAAGAAGAATAGGACATAAAAGATACATTAATATAGTCGCAATAGATGATCCCCAAGAAACCAGAACAACGGCATAGTTATATTCAACGTCGTTAAGGCTGTCCGAAAGCATTCTGACGATAGGCGGCCAAAGAAAGGCATGAGCCAAGCCGTTTACGCACCATATTGCCGTCATAAGAGGAATCCCCTCGGCAAAATACATAGTGAAATTACATAATACGGCAACTATAAGCCCTACCGCAAGCATTATTCTCGGCGGCACCTTATCACCGAGCAATCCGGATATGACCTGACCGATACCGTAACACACCGTCATACCTGTTATGACCACTGCCAGAGCAGATTTTCCCACCCCGAGATCACTACATATTTTTACAGTCATTACCGCAAAATTATTACGCATAATGTAGCTGGCGAAGTAGACCGCCATACAGAGGAACGCAAGTCCTCTCGCTTTGCTCGAAATTTTACTGCTAGTCATTTTTCCACAAATAAAGGCTCGCCAAAAGACGAGCCTTTTTCTTCTTATGTTGTCAAAAGGCTACAAAATGTTAACCTTTGTTAGTATTCATGCCCTTTCTAGTGAGAGAAATACGGCATTTTTTAGTATCAACGTCCTTAACTCTTACCTCGATAACATCACCGGTCTTGAAGAGCTCGGAGGGATGCTTGATATACTTATCACTCATCTCGGAGATGTGAAGAAGACCGTCGTGGTGAACACCGATATCAACAAAGCAACCAAAGTCAACAACGTTTCTTACAGTTCCCTTAAGCTGCATCTCGGGTTTAAGATCGTTGATGTCAAGAACGTCGGTGGAAAGCACGGGTGCGGGAGCATCGTCTCTGATGTCGCGACCGGGCTTCTCAAGCTCGGAAATAATGTCCTCGAGAGTAGGCTCACCGCATCCAAGCTCTCTTGCAAGCTTAGCGATGCCATACTGAGTAGCCTTGAATCGAAGGAGGGTAAGGTTATTGTTTCTTACGTCCTCGGTGGTGAAGCCGAAGCGCTTAAGAAGATCCTCTGCGATAGAATAGGACTCGGGGTGAACTCCGGTGGAGTCGAACACCTGCTTACCGTCGTGAATACGAAGGAATCCCGCACACTGGGTAAACGCCTTCTCACCGAGCTTCGGAACCTTGAGGATCTGAGCTCTGGACTTGAACTCACCGTTCTCCTCTCTGAACTTAACAATGTTCTTTGCAACTGTGGTATTAATACCCGAAACGTAGGAAAGGAGCGAGTAGGATGCTGTATTGATGTCAACACCTACACCGTTTACACAGCCCTCAACAACACCACCGAGAGCCTCGGTAAGTCTTGCCTGCTTCATATCGTGCTGGTACTGACCGACTCCGATTGCCTTGGGCTCGATCTTTACGAGCTCGGCAAGGGGATCCTGAATTCTTCTCGCAATAGAGATAGCAGATCTCTGCATTACGTCGTAATCGGGGAACTCCTCGGTTGCGACCTTGGATGCGGAATAAACCGATGCACCCGCCTCGGAAACAATAGTGTACTTTACAGTCTTGGGGCAAGCGGGATCACGAAGAACGTGAGTTGCGATGAACTGCTCGGACTCACGGGATGCGGTACCGTTACCGATAGCGATAACGTCAACACCGCACTTGTTTATCAAGCGGAGAACAACCGCCTTAGAGCGTTCGATGTCCTCTCTGGGCTTTACGGGATAGATAACGCCGGTGTCAAGAACCTTACCCGTCTTATCTACTACTGCCAGCTTACAGCCGTGAGCATAACCGGGATCGTAGCCAAGGACGGTCTTGCCCTTAAGAGGAGATGCAAGAAGAAGGTTACGAAGGTTCTCGGAGAATACCTTAAGCGCACCCTCGCAGGCATCGTCAAAGAGCGTTGTACGTACTTCCCTCTCGATTGCAGGGAAAAGAAGTCTGTCATAGGCATCCTTAATAGTCTCCATAAGATAAGGAAGAGCCACAGAATTCTTATTAGTGATCACCTTAGAAACGAGCTGTGCAATTCCGTCCTCCTCGGGAAGAGTTACGGAAACCTTAAGGAACTCCTCGTTCTCACCTCTGTTAATGGCAAGAACTCTATGGCCCTTAAGCTTTTTGATAGGCTCGGAGAAATCGTAGTAATTCTCGTAAACCGAGGTCTCATCGGTGGTACCCTTAGTGGTAAGAGATCCGTGGTTCATGGTGAACTCACGAAGAAGCTTTCTTATCTCGGCATTGTTGGAAATATCCTCTGCAATAATGTCGGATGCACCTGCAAGTGCTGCTGCGGCATCGGGTACCGCCTTATCCTTTTCATCCGAAACAACGATGAACTCCTTAGCATACTCGTCAATGGCGACGTCGTAGCTGTCACGCTGCTCGAGAATGTAATTTGCAAGAGGCTCAAGTCCCTTATCTCTTGCAACCGATGCACGAGTCTTTCTCTTAGGTCTGTAAGGAAGGTATATATCCTCAAGCTCGACGAGAGTCTTGGCATTGTTAAGTGCAAAGGTGATCTCGGGAGTCAGCTTCTCCTGACCGTCGATCAGAGCGGAGATCTCCTCACGGCGCTCGTCCATCTTACGAAGATAGTTAAGTCTATCGTTAAGATCACGAAGAGTGGCGTCGTCAAGTCCGCCCGTAACCTCCTTACGGTAACGGGAAATGAAGGGGATGGTGTTTCCCTCGTCAATAAGTGCGACGGTCTCCTTGACCTGTTCCTCCTTGATCTTGAATTCTTCTGCTAGAGTCTTTAAGATATCCATTGGTTTCTCCTTATATAGAATCCCTTGACGGGCATTTTCAACTTTCTAAAATTTCTATTTCCTCGGAAGTAAGATATCGCCACTGTCCTCGCTCCAGGCTCTCGTCAAGCGGTATATCCGAAAATCTGATCCGCTCGAGCGTGACAACGCGGTTATCCATAGCACCGAGCATACGCTTTATCTGATGATATTTTCCTTCTGTAAGTATTATCCTGCCGCTCATTCTGTCAGGTAAAAGAGCAAGCTCGGCACTTTTACACTCGTAACCGTCGGCAAGCGTTACACCGTTTTTGAATAGCTCTTCGACGCCCTCTTTCAGAGGCTCTGCCGCAGTAAAGAAGTATTCCTTCTCCACGTGATGCTTCGGTGAAAGAAGCGAATGGGCA
>JAZRMT010000127.1:0-81739 GCA_045647805.1 Eubacteriales bacterium
TGGCTCACAGAACGACATGGCTACGATCCGACTTCACTGTGCCTCTCCTGAATTTATAGAGCCCTTCGGTCTCGGTTTTAAAGAGTATAAGATTACCCTCTGTGCTTTCGGGAGAGGTCATTGGATCCAAAGGATCTTCGGATACCGTAACACGGTCTGTATCGGGAATAGCCGTAGGATGATACTTCATATGATTGGATATCTCATAGCCTCTGTAAAACTCTCTGTACCCCTCGGGAGTAAGAGTTGATACTAAGTGGCTGCAAAGATTAAAGGTGCCGAGAATCCCACATGGCTTCACAATTTCAAGAAACATACGGTCGTACTTAACGTTTCCGTCATCTATTGTAAAGCTAAGCGATTTTCTCGTCCAGCCGGGGAAATAGGCAGTATCGATTTTATTCATAACTGTTCTCACTTAGCGTTATAGTAGACTACCTGCCCGTCAGGAACCGAGCGTGTGAGCCATACGTTACCACCAATGACACAGTTATCACCGATCTTAGTATTTCCGCCAAGAATGGTAGCATTGGCGTATATTACAACGTTGTTTCCTATATCGGGGTGACGCTTTATTCCCTTTACGGGATTGCCGTCATCGTCAAGCTCAAAGCTCTTAGCTCCAAGTGTAACACCCTGATATATCTTTACTCTTTCGCCTATGGTGGTCGTCTCGCCTATTACAATACCCGTACCGTGGTCAATACAGAAGTACTCGCCGATAGTTGCACCCGCATGGATATCCACACCGGTCTTTTCATGGGCAAACTCTGTCATAAGACGGGCTATGTACGGAACTCCTCTTACGTAGAATTCATGAGCCAAGCGATAGATAGAAATAGCGTAGAAGCCGGGATAGGAAAGAATTACCTCCTCGGGCGAGCGTGCAGCAGGATCGCCTTCATATATGGCAAGAACATCCTTCATCAGCTTACATTTGATCTTCGGAACAGTCTCAAGTATATCGTACGCTGTTTTTTCGGTATCTACCACACTCTTCTCGTCGAAGAAGGAATAGGAAGCCGTAAGCTGAATTTTAAGCGTCCTAAACAGCTCGTCAATTATTTCTCTCTGACTCTTCCCCGCATCCTCCGAAAAGCTGAAATAATCGGGAAACATAAGGCACTGTACCCTCTTGATTATTTTGATAACCTCAAGACGGGAGGGAACCATTACGGTGTGCTTATTGAAATATGCACAATCATGCTCGGCAACCTTCCCAAGCTCGAGAAGCAGGTCATCCATTCTTTCGTCGTGAGTTTTCATTTTGCCTCCGTTAATTATTGCTTATTTTTATTATTTGGTGAGTTCAATGACCGTTTTTTTCACAAAGCCTAACTTTAAGAATCCGAATTTTCAGAAACACGCTCTGCTAACAGCCGTTTTTTACTCTCTCGGTCAGAAGCATTACCTCGCAGGGCGAGGATCGCTTGAAAGCATTATATCATATGCATTTTATTTTTACAAGTGCTTTTGTTTTTTTAATAAAAATATTTAGGGCTAATTGTTGATTTTTTTGTTCGATTATGTTATACTATACTATGTATTATTATATGCGAAAGGACTTTTTTTACTATGGGAAAGGGTATTTATACCTATTATAAAGAGCGCCTGATCGAGATTGGCGGAAAAAATAAATGCCTTTACCTCAAAAACGTGGTAAGAAAGGGAGCATACGATATAGGCAGAATATTCGAGGGGCGCGAGGGCAAGGTTGCCCAGCTTGTAGAATTTCTATGGAGCGGTAAGGGCTCGCTTACGCTCATTTCAAAGGACGAGGCAAACGAGATCGTAGAAAACATTGGTCTGCCCGCACGGTCGATAAACGAGCCCGACACAACGGAAATGTCGGAAAAAGATGCAAACGCCGCAATAAGAGCCTTCAAAAAGACTCTTAATAATGATACCAACAAGGCAATCGAGGACGAGGTTGCCAAGATCAGGGAGCTCAGACGAGAGGTTGAGGACATCGAAAAGGAAACCGGAAGATACGAGCTTTATATCGGTTATCCCTTTGTTTTCGGCTCAATCAATCAGGGAATCAACAAGACTCTTATCAAAGCACCCCTTTTCCTATTCCCCGTAAAGATAGATATTCACGAGGATGATACTGTTGAATTGAGATTTAACGGTGCAGAACAGATTCAGCTCAACCGCGCCCTTATATTTGCTTACGCTCAAGCTAAAAAGCTTAATATTGAGGGGCTGGAGCTCGAATTCGAGGATTTGTCCGCATTTAAGAACGTTAAGGCGGTAATGGAGTATCTCTCCCGTGCGAAGATCAAGATCGATTGCATGAATTCAAAGAACGTATACAATTATTCGAGATTCAAGGAGCCTGACACCAAGGGTGACCTTTCGATTAGGTATGCGGCGGTTCTTGCACGTCTTCCGCTCTCGAATTCGATATACAATGATTATACTCTTCTTGAAAAAAAGAAGCTGACAAACGATGCGATAAACGAGCTTTTACGCCCGGGAAAGAAAAAGATCAGCGTTAAGGCGAGCCGTAGCAAAAAAAGATTTACTGCGAGAGTAAAGGGTTTAAACAACAATTATATAGTTAAAATGCTCGACTTCTCTCAGTCGGAGGTCGTCAAAAAGGTTGACCAAGCCGGAAATATGGTTATTTACGGCCCTCCCGGCACCGGAAAATCCCAGACCATAGTGAATATAATTACAGATGCGGTCTGCAAGAAAAAGAAGGTTCTGGTCGTTTCACAGAAGAAGGCCGCCCTCGACGTCGTTTATTCCAGACTTGGAATACTCAGCGAAAAGGCGATGTATATCAGTGACGAGCAAAAGGAAAAACGCAAATTCTACGATAAATGCTTTGCCGCTCACCAGAAGGACGAGGTCGAAAGCCTTGTTGACGTTAATTCTCTGCAAAGGGAGTATGACTCCATTCAGGCAAAGATCGACGCAGATGTTGCAACTCTCGAGGAAATTGATCATCTTTTGAATGATAAAAGAGAATTTGGGCTGTCGCTTGAAGAGATGTATTCATCCTCCTATATTCCCTCGAAGAATTCCGGAGAATATGCGGTATATCAAAAGCTTATAGACAACCACAAAATGATGGCTCTGAAATACAAGGAAATTTCGGATGCTCTCTTCTCTATCAAGGCAAAAAACTTAGCCGAAATATATTATTCCTTCATGCAAGCGAAGGAGAAGAACCCGCTGATTGACCATATGCTTCCCGACTGTGACCTCCGTACGCTCAGCGAGGTCAGAGGAATGCTGGAAACTATTCAGAAGACCAAAAAGGGCTACTTCAATCTTAAGGATTACCCATATTCAAGACAGGTGCTTGCCCAGTACTCAAGACTCCCAAGTGAGGAGGTCATCTGCTCTATTGCAGACACCGAGCTAAGGCTTGAATATCCTAATCTTATCAGAAAGAGCAAAAAAAGGCAGGAGATCAAGGATAAGGTCCTTGAGACCTATCTTGCAATCAACGACTACGTTGCAGAATATGAATGTCTCAACTTCATAATGGACAAGGACGGCTTTGTTTCGGTCGTTGACAACGTACTGAGAGGCAACAGTGCTTATCTCAAGCTTGTGTATGAGGCACTTGACAATTACACTGCTCAAAGAGACGTTGGAAAGCTTATATCCTCTATCGACAAGAACATGAACACAATCCTAAGCTTTGCCTATTCCCAGAGCAAAAGTATGCAAGGCTTCAAGGATATTATCGATTCATTGCTCGAGATAAGAATATACCGAGAATTGGTCAAATATGAGGAAGAATGTAAAGAACAGTTGTCAAAACTGTTGGATTTACAAAACATTTCCTCGAGAATTTACAAGAACAAGGAAGCTCAACTTAACGTCGCTTACCGACTTTGTGCAGGCAAGAACAGCTGTGAATACAGAGAGCTTTATGAGAATGCAGAGAATGCGAAGGATTATCTCTACCAGATCTCCAAGGATAAAAAGCTTTGGCCTATAAGACAGACAATGGAGACCTACGGCGAGTTTATCACCTCGTTGTTCCCCTGTTGGCTGCTTTCTCCCGAGAACGTATCCTCTCTTCTTCCCTTGCAGAAAAATATGTTTGATCTCGTCATATTTGACGAGGCTTCCCAGGTATTTATCGAAAGCACTATTCCCACTATCTATCGAGGACGGAATATAATCGTTGCGGGAGATGCAAAGCAGCTTCGTCCCTCGGCAACCTTTATGAAGAGGTATCTCGGAGCAGACCCCGAGCTTCACGAGGATCTTTCCGTGCAGGCAGCCCTCGAGGTAGACAGCCTTCTCGACCTTGCGGTTTCGAGATATGAAAGTGCAAATCTCAACTATCATTACAGAAGCCGTTATGAGGAGCTTATCAGCTTTTCAAACAGCGCCTTCTACTCCTCTGCTCTCAACGTTGCACCCAACATTTCAGGGAATTCGGGCGATCCTCCCATCGTCAGATATAAGATCGACGGCAGATGGACCGACAGAACGAATCCCACGGAAGCTCTTAAGGTCGTGGAAATTCTTAAAGATATTTTCAAGACTCGTAAAAACAATGAGAGCATCGGAATAATCACCTTCAACAGCGATCAGCAATCCTGCATTGCGGATGCAATTGATAAGGCGGCAAAATCCGACGAGGAGTTCAGATTAGCCCTTTCCACCGAGAGATACCGATTTGAAAACGGTGAGGACACCAGCATATTTATCAAAAACCTCGAGAACGTTCAGGGCGACGAGAGAGATATTATCATTTTCTCGATCGGTTATGCAAAAAATGATATGGGCAGAGTTTATGCCAATTTCGGTTCGCTTTCCGCCGAGGGGGGCGAAAACCGTTTGAACGTTGCCATAACGAGAGCAAAAAGCAAGGTAATCATCGTTACGAGTATCGAGCCCGAGGAGCTTAAGGTTGACGGAACGAAAAACGACGGTCCGAAGCTGCTCAAGGAGTATCTCACCTATGCAAGAGCCGTTTCAGAGGGCGATACCGCTTCGGCAAGGGCAATACTTGCCTCGCTTGATCAAACAGAGCGTAAGGAGGCGGTCATCAACGAAAGCTTTACCGATATTAAGCTCCAGCTTAAGGAAAGGCTTGAAAAGCTTGGTTATGAGGTAGTTCTCGATCTCGGCAATAAGGATAACCGTATATCCTTGGCTATATATGACAGCAAAAAGGACAGATATCTGCTCGGAGTTCAGCTTGACAAGGATGCATTTGCATCCTCCTCATCTGCTTTGGAGCGTGAGGTCTACAAGCCGAGATTCCTTGAATCACGCGGGTGGACGATTATGCGAGTATGGTGTCGTGACTTTTGGCTTTCGCCTTCAAAGGTTGTAAAAAATATTGCTCAGGCGGCAGAAAAAAACAGATAAAGGCTATTTTCCGATGGGCAGAAGAGCTTGGTTTATACAAAACAACCCGACTTTTCTGCCCTTTTTCTGTATAAATTGTGAATTTAAGGAAAAAATTCTCACTAACACTTGAATTATTTTTTTATATGGTGTATAATATAATGCGTTGATAAAATAAACGAAAGGTGAATATCATGAATTTCAACTTTTTACTTTCCGGCTCCGGCAGCGGTATGTGGATATACGTTGTAATGATAGTTCTTATCATCGGTATGTTCTGGTTCTCGAGCCGTACTCAGAAGAAGAGAGACAAGGAAGCAGCAGACATGCGTGATTCGCTTGCAGTTGGCGACGAGGTAACTACCATTGGCGGTATTATCGGTAAGGTAGTATCTATCAAGGGCGAGACCTTCGTTCTTGAGACGACCAAGGCAAGAACCCAGATTCGTTTCCTCAAGGGTGCTATCAGAAGCATTGACGTTAAGTCCGAAGATCTTGCAGCAGCAGCCATCGAGGCTAAGGAAGCTAAGAACGCTGATGCAGCAGAGTCCACCGAGGCGGTTGAAGCCATTGAGGCTCCCGAGCAGGAGACCGAGACCAAGGAAGAAAACTGATTACAAGGTCATAATTAAAACATCCCCCGAATAGAATGTTACAAAGACATTCTTTCGGGGGATATTTTTATGATGAAAATAAAAAGACACGACACTAAAAGTAAAAGCTACGGTATAAAAGGGCTGCTGTTTGCATCTCTTACGGCAATATCCATGATACTGATATTATCGCTGATATTCTCTATTCTTGCCACATCAAGCGAAAATCCGGGAGAAAAAACCGATCTTTATGCTCTCTTTGCACTTGTTCTTGCGGGAATATTCTCGGGATTTATAAACTCCAAAGTAATCGGTCACGGGAAAACAATTCTTTCTTCTGCTTTTACAGCACTTGTAATGCTTCTTTCCGGAATCATAGTATCAGGTGGAATGGTAGCCGGCGGAGCGTTTATGAATTACGCTTCCTTTATCGGAACCTCGATAGTAGGCTCTTATCTTGGAAAACGTCGTGAGAAAAGAATGCACAAAAGGCACAGATGAACAGAAAAATATAATTTATCAATAAAAAATACAAGATTTTTCGCCAAAATCTTGTATTTTTCTATTATACTATTCCGCTGTTATGAAATAAACAGTATGATCATCAAGCTCAAGTGAAAGCCTTTCTTGCGCTTCGCATTTGAATTCAAACCCTTTATCTGTAAGAAGGCTCGCAGAGATCTTTTTACCCGCGATCTCTATTACCGTCTCGCCGCATCCGAGGGCGTAATTGCTCAGAAGAGCATATACCACCCCTCCCTTGCCTGCCGCGACGATGTAAGGGTCGTTATCCTCTCGGCGAACAAACAACTCGTCCTCTGCAAGATAAATCTTACTGAAAGCCGAGAAAACGTGAGCGACACAGGTGGGCTCGCTTGTTCTCATATCCATCAAGCCGTTATAGGTAGAAGAGGCACTCGCAACATAATACTGAGCAAGGTCGATGTCTATTTCCTGCATCAGCGCGAAGGCTGCCGCGGCAAAGGCGACAATTGTATGCTTATCGGCAAACCGCTCTCCTTCTTTACCGTAGTTCCACTCATTAAGATGAGACTCGGTATCTGTAAAACCGTATTCGTCAAGAAGCTTACGAACATAATCGCTCGAATGCTTTATATCGGACAGCTTATCGGTGTATATATGCCACGAGTAGAAATCAAGCGGACAGTTATTTTTCTTTACAAATTTAAGGAAATCGACAAAATACACAGGGAAGGACTTATAGAAATCATTAAGCCCCTCACGGAACACCGCATAAAAGCCGCAAGAGCCGTAGCCGCCGATCTTTATTTCCGGAAAACGGTCCTTAAGATAACAGGCGGCAACTCTGTAAAGCTCAAAAAATTCTTCCTTAGTTCCCTGCCACATAGGCGGATTTTCCGGCTCGTTCCATATTTCCCAGTAATCTATACCGTAGTTAAAGCCATTCTTCCAGCCTTTGTTATAGTGCATTATAATGTGCTCGCATATACGCGCCCATTTTGCATAATCATTCGGCGGAAAGGTTGTGTATTTTTTAGAGCCCCATTCAATAGTTACGCCAAGGCGGTAAACAATTTTCGCACCGCTGTCAATAATTCCCTTTATGTACTCATCGGTATAGTGGAAATCATAGCTTTCGGGATCATTCTCGTCTTTATCGAAATCACGAAAAATATTGGGGATATCTACAAAATAGCAGCCGCCGTACGAGCCCTGACAATCATGAAGTCGCGAGCGAGGTATTCCCGCAAAGCGGAAAAATCTCTTTATCCTTTTCTGATCGTTTTCCTCACGTTTATTGTAAGGGGCGCAGTTTACGCCGTGAAGCTCTTTGATCTTTCCTTTTATTTCGGGGGTTATTCTCATATCGGTCTCCTTTGGTATTTTCTACTATTGTAACATATAAGAAAAAAAAATCAATAATATCCCCGCAATATAAAAAAAGGACACGTTTATGATTAAAAACGGTCCTTTTTTCTTTAATTAAAGCTTTTCCTTAAGACGTTCTATGTAATAAGGAAGTGCCTCTTCAAAGTTTACGCCATAGAAGCGGCGGTTTTCGTCCTTCATAGTAAGCTTTATACATTCAAGGGTAAAATCAACGGCAACACGCAGTGCGCTCTCAAGAGAATGTCCTCTCATCAAGGCACCGAGAGCAGAGGAGGCAAAGATATCTCCCGTTCCGTGATAGGAAACCGGAAGATGCTCATTATAATAGGAGAAATATCTGTCCTCGACAGAATCGTACGCATAAACGCCAAGCTTGCCTTCCTCGAAGCTAATGCCGGTAAGGGCGGCACATTTTGCACCGAGATCTGTAAGCTTTTTGAGAATATTCTTGATGTAATCCTCGGTGTAATCCTCTGTATAAGGAATATCAAGCATAAAGCAGGCTTCTGTAAGATTGGGAACTATAATATCAGCCTTTTTGCAAAGACCTGCCATTGCCTTGGCAAATTCGGGGGTAAATCCCTTATAGAGCTTTCCGTGATCTGCCATAACGGGATCAATGAGCACCTTACAATCCTTGCCCTTGTTGCGGTCGAACATATCCGAAACGAGAGCTAATTGCTCAAAGGATCCAAGGTAGCCTGTATAGATAGCATCAAAGTCAATTCCGAGATCGTCAAACGCTGTGGATATCTTCTCTATCTCGTCTGTGAGATCGAAGAAGGTGTACTTGGGAAACATCGTGTGGGTGGAGAGGACAGCTGTGGGAAGTACTCCCGCCTCAACTCCCGCCGCACTGATTATTGGAAGTGCTACGGTAAGCGAGCATCTTCCAACACAGGAGATGTCCTGAACAGTCATGATTCTTTTCATTGTTTTCGCCTTTCTTTTTTTACATAGTTTTATTTTTTTATTTCATTTCAATTTTTGCTCCCAGAGAACGGAGCTTTGCCACCGGCTCCTCATAGCCGCGAAGAAGAAGGTCCGGAGACTCTATCCAACTTTCCCCGGATGCACAAAGTGCCGTAAGTAGGCAGGCTGCTCCGCCTCTCAGACACGGAGCGGCAACTCTTGCAGGGCGAATTTCAGAACGCATCACCTCTGCCATTCCCTTCCCTTTATTATACCTCACGCCAAACGACGAAAGCACGTCAAGATAGCCAAAGCGCTCGGGAAATACGTTATCAATTATTCTGCCGCCGGAATTTAAGGAAAATAGCGGCGCGACAATAGGTTGAAGATCGGTGGGAAAGCCGGGATACGGCTCTGCGGTAATCTCGGCATAGCCAAGCCTCAAGCCCCTTTTTGCCCTGATGCCCTCATCCTTCAATTCCACCAATGCTCCCATAGAGCTTACGAGTGAAATATAGGGCTCCATTGCCTGATGATCAATGCCGATCACCTCCACCTCACCGTCGGTGATCAATCCCGCTGTAAGGTAGGTTCCCGCCTCGATCATATCGCCTATAATTTTAATTTTACCACCGTGAAGCCTTGTTCCCGTGACGGTCAGGCTGCTATCACCGACGGTTACGTCGGCTCCGCAGGAGCGAAGATAATCAATGAGCAAAAGGACGTGTGGCTCCCTTGCAAAGCCTTCGATCATTGTCACTCCCTCGGCGCGAGATGCCATAATAAGAGCGTTTACGGTTGCACCGACCGAGGGCTTCGGCAAAACGATCCTTGTACCGACAAGTCTGTCTGCATAAAGCTCCTCGCGAAAAGACCTTGCTCCGAGCATAGACGCGGCATACAAATGCAGATCTATCGGTCTGTCGGCAAAATTACAGCCGCCAAAATCCAATAGCTGACATCGACCGAAGCGTGAAAGACAGGCTCCTATTAAATAAGTAGATGCCCGTATCCTACGGACAAGCGTTGCGTCGGGTACTGTATATTTTGCCACACGGGTATCTAAAATCAGCTTTTCGTTTTCTTTTTGTACTTTTACACCGAATGATCTTAGAATATCAAGTGAGGCTGCGGTATCACCGATATCGGGAACTCCGATGATCTCGGTAGTACCTTCGGTTGCAAGGGATGCAAACAGTATGGGAAGTGCGGCATTTTTTGAGCCTCCAACCCTGACCGTACCGAAAAGCGGTGAGCCTCCGTTTATAATAAGCTTCTTCATAATTGCTCCGAAATAAAGGTATTTATACCATTTTATTCCCGAGCGGATAATGAAGTTACTTCATGCTTTCATAATAAGCTACGGTAAGAGTTACTACCCTTCCGTAGGTCACAACCCCGGCTGTGCCGTTACTCTTAAGGAAGAGATCGTTTACAAAGGTAGATATATCGTCAATAAAGGTATCTCCGTATTTTTGCGATACGGCGTAGGATGCCGACATATCGCCCTTGGCAAGCGGAGTTAAGCCGGAATTGATTTCACGGTAAAGTGATTTATTGGTTTTGTAAAGTGCATTGCCTATATATTCGTACATCGAAAGAGCTCCCGAATAACGAATGTATGGATCATCCGACGTGGAGGTCACAAGATATGCCATAAAATTCGCCTCATTTTCACGGGAAATGCCCCTCTGGTGAGCAAGCTCGTGGGCGGCGGTAAAGGTCATATCGTACATCGGATAGGCAGAATTGACGTTAGCATCACCGGTATAATAGGTATAAATTCCCGTTATACCCATATAGGACATCAGATTTCCGAAATATACGCTTTTCGCAGTAGAATCAAAGGTTTTCGGGAAGGAATACTCGGAATAAAAGCTATCGTAGGAATCACAAAGCTTGGCACTTATCTCCTCAAAGGAAAGATCGGGTGAAGAGACACCATCCGTATAGGTTATCTGCTCGGAGAGAATATTGATCTCATCACGGAGGGAGATCATAATTTCGGCAAGACGCGCCTCGGTCACCTTAACCGTTTTCATATCCATTTTCTTGTCAATAGACGTGGTGTTATAACCTATACCGAGCGAAAGATTATGACCTGCGATAAACAAAAGTACTATGGCAAAAAGATTGATGATAAAGCGAAGTCTTCCCTCTCCCGAACGAAAACGTCTGACTGCAATAATAATTATTATTACGACAATAAGAGGGATGGAAAGCATCAGCACCTCATAGAGGGAAAACGGCAGAAGTCCGCCAAGCTTTGCCATAACCAATCTGAAATAATGGCAAACGGTGTCGTTTAGCCTATCAGCAAGCACGGAAGAGCGCTTAGAGAAGAAAAGCAGGGCGTATACTACGGCAAATATTATAAAGGAAAATATCGCAAAAAGTGACACTGCTCTTTTTCTTTTGTATCTGTAATATCTCATACTTTTCCTCCAAAAGCATTAAAATGTAAACTTTACTTTATTTTATAAGGATATAGCTTCAAATTTGCGGCTCAAGGGGCCGGCGATTATAAGGCTCAAGGCAACTACCAGAGCAACGCTGAGAACAAGCATAAGAAGCATCCCGACAAGTGGATACACTAAAGCGACCGAAAACAGAACGGAAATTCCAAAGAGAACCAAGCCGAATAGCATGCACGCCATCATTGTCAGAAAAACTGCCAAGGACTGCTTTACCACCTGGGCTTCGTTTTCATAATTGAATTTAGGCATAAGGGCATTGAATACCGTACCGACAAGTGCCATTGCTATGCTTGCGACAAAGGGAACTAATACCAAAAGCAGAGTTGCAACAAATCCCGGCTTCAATAAAACGGCAACGCAAACAGATGCCACCAAGTTTGGAATTATCGGCAGTACTGCCGCAGGAACCGTCTTGGCAAACAGCACGGTTTTTGCGGATACGGGCATTGTCTTCATTATCCAAAGCCTCTTCCCCTCAAGGGAGAGTGCCGAAGCCGAAATAGTGCTTGTCGAAGCAACAATTACAAATGCTGCACACATTATTCCCGCAAGTGCCCGGGATAGCTCACTCGATGCGGGAAGTTCAAAAAGAAGCGAACCAACAACGATGATATCATCCCCTTTTATGAGCAGCATAATTCCTATCATAAAAGTAAAAACTATGCCGATCGCTCCGTTCAGCATATATGTAGCCGAGGAGAAGAAGAGAGAAAACTCTTTTTTTACCATTGCAAGGAAGGCTGAGCCTTTTGTAAGATAGGCGCTCTTATATTTCTTCTTTTTTCCACCACCGACAGCAGTAACGATAGTAACGTAGCTCCTTGATATCAGCGTGTATGCGATCAACGCCACAGCAATGCTTATCACAATGAATAAAGGGGTATAAACGGGGTGGCACATTGATGCTTCACCAATAAACTTAATACCCGAAAGATTTTCGCTGAGTCCAACGAAATCTACCTCCTCCCCTGCTTCGAAGAAGGTGGAATATCCCCAGAAATAGAGTATAAGAAGTATCACCGAAATGATAACGGTGAAAAAGCTGTTATGCTTCATTTTCCTTGAGATCATCGCGACAAGATAGCCTATACCCGAGGCAAGAGCGGTTGCGAGAAGAGGCAAAAACAGAAGCATAAGCACCGAGCCGAAAATTCCGCCCGCTCCGCCACCGAATGCGATATACACGATTATGGCGGGAAGAAGCATGAGTGCCGCCTCGAGATAATTATAAACCAGAACCGTAAAAATACGGCTAAGGACTATATCACGAGGCTTTATCGGCATAGAAAGCAGCAGCTCGTTGTCCTTACATTCAAAAAGCTCGCTTTTGATCTCGAAAATACTGAAAACAAAGACCACAGCAAAGGCTATAATCGAAAATGCCGCAAAATAGAACCAATCAAGGCCGAGAGCTATCATGATAGGAGCCATATTATAGGCAAGAAGCGAAAACAGTCCGCCAAAAACTGCTATGAGGTAAATATAAACAAGGGTTATCAGAAGAATCTTGCCCTTGCTGACCGTTTCCTTGCCGTTCCTTTTCTTTCCGCTTGTTATACTACCGAAAACCGAGCGGAGGCGAATTCCGAGAAGCGTTTTAATCATCCTCGCTCTCTCCTTCCAGCTCAAGGAAGACCTCTTCCAAGGAATCGTCGCCCTTGACCTCTTCCATAGATCCGGTAACAACGAGCTTACCCGACTTGATTATGGCAACCTTATCGCAAATCTTCTCCGCAACGTCGAGAACGTGCGTCGAGAAGAAGATAGAGCCGCCGCCCTCACAATGCTCTCGCATCATTTCTTTAAGAACAAAGGATGCCTTGGGATCGAGTCCGACAAAGGGTTCGTCCATCATTATAAGCTTGGGAGAATGAAGGAATGCGGCAATTATCGCCAGCTTCTGCTTCATTCCGTGTGAATAGGAGCCTACACGCTCGGCAAGATCGTCGGTGAGTCCGAGTCTTTGCGACAGATCTGCAATCTTTTTATTCCTGGTTTCGGAATCAACACCGTAAACGTCGGCTACAAAATTCAAGTACTTGATTCCCGAAAGAAAATCGTAAAGATCGGGGTTGTCGGGAATATAAGCGGTAACACTCTTTACGCCCATAGGATCATCGAGCACCGATTTGCCGTCTATGGTTATCCTTCCCTCATCAAAAGATAATATACCGATGCAAGCCTTAAGAGTAGTAGTCTTACCTGCTCCGTTATGTCCGATAAAGGCACAAATTTCGCCTCTTTCTATCTCGAGGGTAAGATTATCAACGGCACACTTTTCACCGTATCTTTTGGTTAGTCCTTCGATCTTAAGCATATAGTACCTCCGTAAAATATTTTTAATGTAAAAAGTATAACACAGCACTATGCCCATGTCAAGTAATATTATATAAACTTTGATTTTTTTAACGATTTTTTAACAGAGATACAAATCCCTGCAAAAACTAAAAAAATTACTTTTTACCGTTTTAATACTAGACAACGGTTATTTTTTCGTATATAATGGTGTAAAAAACATTTTGGAGACAGATATGATATATAAAGGCAAAGCACTGGAAGAGATATCCTTCCCTATCGGCGGTATTGGCACCGGCTCGATAGGTCTTGCGGGAAATGGAAGACTTATTGACTGGGAAATATTTAACAGACCTAAAAAGGGCTCGTACAACGGCTTCAGCTTCCTTGCGGTGAGTGCGGAAATTGACGGAAAAAGAATTTCGAGAATACTTCAGGGCGATCTGACCAAGGATCTTGTCGGTACCTTTAACGGCAGTCCTTGTGCGGGAGGCTCGGGCTACGGCTTCGGTCCTCTTACTCAGACGATGGCAGGCTTCCCTCATTTCAGAGGATGTGAGTTTGACGGAAGATTTCCTATTGCAAAAATTACATTTACCGACGAGGATTTCCCCGGTAAGGTAATTCTGACCGCCTTTAACCCCTTCATTTCGCTTAACGAGGATGATTCCTCTATTCCTGCGGCATACTTCGAGGTTGAATATCTTAATGATACCAAAAAAGATGTGGTCTTTGACAGCATTTTCGTTCTTACCAATCCCTTTAGCAGCACTGTAAATATGCTTTCGGACAAAGAGGGGGAGCCTATTGTAAATCTTCTCTTCAACGAGTGTGACAAGAACTCTGCCGAATATGGCGAGCTTTCTCTCAGCTGCCCCGAAGCGAATATTATTCAGCCTTATCTTTTCCGCGGTGGCTGGAAGGACAAAATGGTAATGTTCTGGAATGAGTTTACAAGCGGAGACTTCCTGTATAGAACCTATGATACGCCTGCTTCCGGCGACGGAGCTCTGTTGGGTAAAAGGATAAAGGTCGGTGTAGGTGAGTGCGGCAAGGCAAGATTCCTTGTTACCTGGTATTGCCCTAACCGTTACGTCTACTGGCGAGGCGGAGAGGAGATGCGTGAGCGCGGATGGAAAAATTATTACGCAAAGCTCTGGAGCTCCTCCGAGGACGTTGCACGCTATGCACTTTCCAAATGGGATGAGCATTACAAGAAAACTCTCAGATACAGAGATATACTCTTTGATTCTACCCTTGATGAGAACGTTATTGATGCAGTGGCTTCTACCGTTTCGGTACTGAAATCCTCTACTGTTGCAAGGCTTGAGGACGGAGAGTTCTACGGCTTCGAAGGCGTGGAGCATAATATCGGATCCTGCGAGGGTACTTGTACTCACGTTTATAATTACGCCTATGCAATGTGCTTCCTCTTCCCGAATCTTGAACGTTCAATAAGAAATATTGAGCTTGATATTATGACTGGTTACGACGGCTCGATGCCCTGGCGACTTTACCTTCCCTTGAGTAAAACAAGGTATGAAAAAACTTCCTTCCCTTGCCTTGACGGACAGATGGGCTCGGTAATCAAAACATACCGAGAATGGCTCATCTCGGGTGACAACGAATGGTTAAAATCCAAGTACGGTACCGTAAAAAGTCAACTTGAGTTTGCATGGAGCGACAAAAACCTTCACGAATGGGACAGAAACAAGGACGGCGTTCTCGAGGGAATGCAGCACAATACTCTTGATATGCAGCTCTTCGGCCCCTCATCATGGCTTGAATCTCTTTACCTTGGTGCACTCTCTGCGGGAATAAAAATGGCAGAGTTTATGGGTGACGACGAGGCGGTTGAGACCTACAAGGATCTGCTTGAAAAGGGCAAGAGATACATGAAGGAAAATCTCTTCAACGGTAAGTACTTCTTCCATAAATTAGACATTACCGACAGATCGATCCCCGAGCATTTTGGTGTTCTCGATAGATATTGGAGCGAGGAGACCGGTGAGATAAAGTACCAGATCGCCGGAGGCTGCGAGATCGATCAGATGCTTGGTCAGTGGCACGCCAACCTTCTCGGTCTTGGCAAGCTCTTCGACGAAGAGCAACTCAAGATCGCTCTGAAAAATCTTTACAAATACAACTACAAGACTACAATGCGTGACCACGCCAACCCTTGGAGACTATTCTCTATCAACGACGAGGCGGGTACACTTATGTGCACCTACCCGGAGGGCTCGGATAAGCCGAAGATCCCCATTACCTACTGCGAAGAGACAATGCACGGCTTTGAGTACGCCTTTGCCGGACTTCTTATCAGCGAGGGGTTCATTGACGAGGGACTTAACGTAGTCAAGGCGGTAAGAGAAAAATACAGAGGTCATAACAGAAACCCCTACAACGAGCTGGAGTGCGGATCGAACTATGCCAGAAGCATGGCGAGCTTTGCTCTTATGCCTATTTTCTCAGGATTTAAGTTTGATCTTCCGAACGGTATGATCGGATTTGATCCTATTATTAAAAGGGATGATTTCCGATGCCTTTGGTCTCTCGGTACCGGCTGGGGACAGGTGAGGATATCCAAGGAATGCACAGAGATCGCTCTTGTGGACGGCAGCCTTACTCTTAAGGAGATAAAGCTTCCCTACCTTAAGAGCGTAAGCGAGGTTAGCGTTGATGGTAATCCCGTCGGCTTTTGCTTCAAGGACGGTGTTATTATCCTTGAGGGCTGCACGGCAAAGAAGCTGATTACGGTTAAATAAAGTTGAACAGAGAACTTCAAAATGAGGAGTTCTCTGTTTTTTTGTTTGAAATATGAATGTTAAAGTTTACATTTTAAGTCCTTTTCGGGGTATGACCGTATTTTTTCTTATAAGACCTTATAAAGAATGAAATGTTGGAAAATCCCGAAAGCTCCGCCGCTTCGCTGACGTTATATTCGCCGCTTCTGAGAAGCCTGCCTGCATATTCCAAGCGAAGGGCGTTGCGGTAGTCTATCGGTGAGACTCCCATATATTCGCGAAATGCCCGTCTGAAGTTTACCTCGCTCATCTCGCAAAGCTCCGCATAAAAGCCTACCGGTCGATTTAAAACGCAAAAATAAAGATCGAAAGGTAAAGGAATAATATGAATAGAATTTTTGAAAACAAAATTGCAGTCGTTACGGGTACGGGCGGCACTCTTTGCTCGGAAATTGCAATACAGCTGTCTCTTGAGGGGGCAAAGGTCTTCCTTGTGGGAAGAACTGTTGAAAAGCTTACGAGAGTGGCTGAAAAAATTGCTTCTCTCGGAGGAGTATCCGCAGTCGTATGTCCTTGTGACGTTACGAATAACGACGAGGTAGCAAATCTTGCTAAAAGGGTAGCTGTGGCGGGGGGCTGCGACTATCTTATAAACGGAGCCGGCGGAAATGATATAAAAGCTATGCCGACTATAACGAAATTCGACGAAAGAGAGCTTACAGGCGAGCTACCCGAGGGACAACGCGGTCTGCTGACCGAATGGATAAACACCGATCCGAGAGGTGAAAAATACCGTTATCTCGATTGGTCGGAAGAATACGATCTTGCAAGAAACGGCGATCCCAATGATACTCAAACAATGCTTTAATAGCAGGTTTTGCAATCTTTTGTTTACATTTGCTTGGAATTTAGCAGTTCGAGATTCCTTTCAACGGTTTTTCTTCCTCTCCAAGCGAAGGCTCGTTGCTTAAAGGTCTGCTTGTCCATTGAGTCAAGAAGCTCTCTAGTCAGGTGAGTTATATTATCCCTGTGGAAAAACTCTATAGGAGTTACAGTCGGATTTTGGTTATAAGGGCAGGATGACTGGCAAAGGTCGCATCCCCAGACGGTATTATGCTCACGCATAAGGGAAATTTCACTATCGGATAGCTCACCCTTTTTCTGCGTTATGGCAGAGAGACATTCATAGCTTTTTCCGCTGAGAACACCTGTGGGACACGCACTTACGCAGCTACCGCAATCGGGGCAGTATTTATACTCCGAGGGGGTAATGGCACCGAGCTTCTCGGGAGAGATATCAGTGACGAGGTCTCCGATAAAGACATAGGAGCCATACTTTTCGTTTAGTATAAGTCCGTTTCTGCCCAAAGCACCAAGCCCCGCCTTAAGGGCGGCATCCCTCTCGTCTATGGGACTGTGATCTCCGTAGCCCTTTGAATGGCTGCCGGAAAATTGTTCAGAAAGAAGGAGTATCAGCCCATCATTTACGTTTCTTATCGCCATATGGTAGTCAAGAGATGCGGCATATCTTGATATATTGACCGTCTGTGTCGTGTAATAGGGCAAGAGATAAACTATAACGCTCCTCGGGGTAAAATCCTCCCTTTGCATAATTTCGGGAGTACTTTCTCTGACGTGGGAGTAATCCAAGACGGAAAAATATTCTATATTTTGTTTTTCAAAAAAGCTTTTCAGTAATTCGTTCATATTAACCCTGCCTCCGCTAATATTATACAATATTATTTTATAAAATACAATATATTTCTTGACTTTATCCCCACTCGGTGCTATAATTAGTTTAGCAAAGCCACCTGCTTTGCATATTACCTGCACATCTGTGCGGGAAGGAGAAATTATGTATAACCTTAACTTTGGTCTGCTTCACTACCTCACAAATAACGTATTTACCGAGGAATGGCAGTACTACCTCTGTTACATTGCTTTTATAATTATTGGCATTGCTGCCGCATATCTTCTTGGAAGCATTAATACGGCCATCATTGTTTCTAAGATATTTTATAACGACGATATCAGAAAATACGGAAGCGGAAACGCAGGAATGACAAATATGCTGAGGACCTTCGGTAAAAAGGCGGCAGGTATGACTCTGCTTGGAGATATGCTCAAGACAGCTATTGCTATTTTCATAATGGGCATCCTGCTTGGCTTTGGTTATTATAAGGGCATGAGCCTTAATGACGGTTACTGTTATATTGCGGGACTGTTCGCAGTTGTCGGCCACGTTTTCCCTATCTATTATGGATTTAAGGGCGGAAAGGGTGTTCTTGTAACTGCTACCATGGCTCTTATTCTCACTCCCATTCCCTTCCTCATTCTTCTGGCGCTTTTCGTTCTTGTGGTTTATCTTTCCAGGTACGTTTCCCTTGGCTCCGTAGTTGCAGCCGTTCTTTATCCCGTAATCACAAACGGATACATTAAGATATTCCTGAGCGGAAAAACGCCGGGATTGATCGCGCTTTGTACGATACTGCTCGCAATATTCATAGTTTGGTGCCACAGAGAAAATCTCGCAAGAATATCCAACAGAACAGAAAGAAAGATCTCGTTTACGAAGAAGGACAAGGAGCTTAAGGATGCACAGACCGCTACCGAAGATAGCTCCGATGCAGAATAATCTATTAATGAAAAAAACAGAATTTACTGAGCTTGTCATTACCGCCTTTAAAAGAGAGGCAATCAAAAGGCTGGTTTTCTCCCGTCCCACGTCGGGGGATGCCACTAAGATATCCTGCCGTCTTTGTGCTCATAGAGGAAGACGGCTTTTAGCTATGGAATCCAGCCTACCCGGTAATACGGTATCGCAAAAAAACGTTACCGAGGAGCAGCTTGGCAACGAAATAAGTGTTCTTCTTGAAAATTACAGACAGGTAAATCTTATAACTACGCTCGGTGATGCCGAGTGGAAGACAAACAAAAAGGGGGGCGAGGTGATTCTCGGCGGTGATTCGTTAAAGCGAAAGCTGTCGGGCGAAGTTCCCGCCTTCGAGCGTGCGATAGAGGCTCTTGACAAAAAGAAGAATTACCTTCTCACCGGGGACGAGGAATTTCTTAAGCGGCTCGGGGTAAGCTCATCCGACGGTCGTGTCCATGACAAAAAGCAGGGCAAATTCAGGCAGATCAATCGCTTCCTTGAGCATATTGAGGATGTTTACAAAAATCTGCCTGGAGAGGGAGAGATACGTATTTTTGATCTCTGCTCCGGAAAAAGCTATCTTAGCTTTGCCGTTTATTACTATCTGACCGAGGTAAAGAAAAGGTCGGTG
Source organism: Eubacteriales bacterium (assembly GCA_045647805.1). Taxonomy (GTDB): domain Bacteria; phylum Bacillota; class Clostridia; order Oscillospirales; family CAG-272; genus UBA1740. The sequence continues at coordinate 19,506 of JAZRMT010000127.1, forward strand.
GATATGCTCTGCGTTGATCTTAAACGAGACGTAATTCTCTGGTGCGAGGGACTTGCAGGAGAGCTCTGTTATTCGGGAATGCGTTTCCGCTTTGAGGATATCAGCAAAATGGAAGCCTGTGAAACTCCGCATATGGTAATTTCGCTCCACGCCTGCGATATTGCAACCGATATTGTTTTAGATACTGCAATAAGGCTTGGAGCGGGAGTTATTCTTTCTACTCCTTGCTGTCACAATTATCTTAATTCAAGAATTTCCTCTCCGAAGCTTTCGTTTATAACCGAGTTTCCTCATCTCAAGGGCAAGCTTTGCGAGGCGGTGACGGATGCACTAAGGCTTCTCAGACTTAGGAGCGCGGGATATTCGGTATCGGCTCCCGAGCTTACAGATCCGGAAAATACTCCGAAAAACACTCTTATCAGAGCTATTAAAAACGATCGTGTCAAGCCCTCCGAAAAGGAAGCGTTTGCAAAGGAATACGAAAGCTGCTTGGAATTTATACTGGGCAACGGACGGAACAATTATTTAAAGGATTTTTGATATGACTTTTATCAGCAGCAGTGTAGCCGAGACCGAGGCGATCGGGGCAAGACTTGCAAAGGCACTTGAGACGTGCGGAAACAAACGGGCCTTCATCGCAATGCGGGGTGAAATGGGCGTGGGAAAAACCGCTTTTACACGTGGATTTGCCTCTCATTTCGGCATCGGAGCAGTAAAAAGCCCTACCTACACAATAGTGAATGAATACAGAGGAAGAGCAAGAATCTTCCATTTTGATATGTATAGAATAGAGAGCGAGGACGATCTTTATTCTACGGGATACGAGGACTACGTTGCCTCCAACGGCTACACCATAGCCGAGTGGAGCGAAAATGCAGAGGATCTTCTGCCCGAGGATTCAATTTTCGTTAAAATAGAGAGAACTGACGGCGGTGACGGACGAAGCATCGAAATAAGCTCTCCCATGGAGATCGAGATATGATTACACTGGCTTTTGATACGTCGGCAAAGGTTGCATCGGTTGCGGTGCTCGACGGAAGCAGGACGCTTGCGTCCTACAATATTGATAACGGCCTTACACAAAGCGAGCTAATTCTGCCTATGGCAGAGGATATGCTTAAGTCGCTGAAGCTTGGATTTTCAGACGTCGGTCTGCTCGCTACAAGTGTAGGTCCCGGCTCCTTCACCGGTGTCAGGATAGGCGTTTCCTTGGTAAAGGGCCTTGCATTTGGCAAGGATATTCCCTGCGCCTCCGTTTCCACGATTGAAGCGTTGGCGGAAAATCTCAGAGGACTTGACGGAATTATCCTTCCCGTAATGGATGCAAGACGGAATCAAGTATATTCGGCAACCTTTATTTCCGAGCAGGGCGAGTTAAAAAGAGTGACCGAGGACAGAGCAATTGCTCTTACCGATCTAGCCGAGGAACTGAAAAGCTATGAGGGAAAACGAATTTATCTCGTAGGTGACGGATATTCCGTGGCACATAAGACACTCGGAGCTTTGGGAGTAAAGCTTGAAAACACGCCCGAGATACTTATTAACGAGCACGCATCCTCGGTAGGACGCATCGGCATAAAAAAATATGAAGCGGGAGAAACGGTAAGCGATCTCGAGATATCTCCGGTATATTTAAGGCTTCCGCAGGCAGAAAGAGAAAGACTTGAAAGGTTAGGTAAAACAGAATGAGAAAAATTTATATAGGCGCGGATAGTGCAGGCTACGAGCTTAAGGAAAAGATCAAATCGAAGCTTAAAGAGGGCGGGTACGATGTGGTTGACTGCGGATGCGATTCCACCGCTTCCTGCCATTATCCCGAGTTTGCATCGAAGGTATGCGAGGGTGTGCTTTCTGACCTTAATGGCAGCTTTGGAATACTCGTTTGCGGCACTGGAATCGGAATGTCCATGTGTGCTAACAAGTATAACGGTATCAGAGCGGCAGTCTGCGGCGACACCTTCTCTGCAAGAATGACAAGGCTTCACAACGATGCAAACGTACTTTGCCTCGGTGCGAGAGTCATTGGCGAGATGCTTGCATACGATATCGTCGAGCAGTTCCTTACCCACGAATTCGAGGGCGGACGCCATGCGATAAGAGTGGATATGATGACCGATATCGAAAAGGCTAACTAAAAGATAGTTTTATCATAGTAAAGGCTACTTTTGGATATTTACCCAGCACTGTTTATCTGTTAGAATTAAAATAAAAAAAACGAGAGGTAATGAAAATGTATATCGGATACGCAAAAAACCCGAAATATACTTACACAAGAGTTGGCGGAAAGCCTCTTAGCAAGGAGCCTATCTGCAACGAGGACGGCTCTGTTGAATGGAAGTGGGGCTCATTCCACGAGGACTCGCTTGAAATCAGATGCGAGCTTGAGCAGGAATCCTACGTAGGTGCGGTTACCATTCCCACCACCGACCGTTCAAAATGCGCAAGAGTCCGTGTTTTCGTTGACGGAAAGGTAGTAGGCTCATACTGTGCGGAAACAGGAAAGGCTCTTTCCGGCAAGATCACCGTAAACGTCGGCGTTGTTGCAAAAGATTTCGTAATCAGAGTAGATATGAAGGGCGGATTTGTCTTCGGCTTCTATCCCATTATGATCTCGGTTTGCTACGACGACGAAAAGCCGCTTCTCTGGCCCGTCCCCAAGAAGGCTGAGTACGCAAACGGTACTGTCAAGATCGCCCGTATCGTTGCAGGCGAGGACAAGGATTCGGTTTACGCGGCAGATTTCCTCACCGACCTTCTTGCCGAGAGATTCGGCGATATATTCGACGAGAGCGGTGTAGAGGTTTCTCTTGTTATCTCCGACGATGAGAAATACGCCAAGGAGGGTTATTCCGTTTCGGTAAAGGCTGACGGAGTTGTTATCACCGCGGCTAAGAGACTTACTCTTCTTTACGGCGTTTACGCATTCATTGCGCTCTTTGAGGACGGCGGATTCAGACTTGCCGACATCTTCACCGAGCCGAGCCTTGAATACAGAGGCTATCACATGGGTCTTCCCAAGGTTGAGAACGTTCCCTTCGCAAAGAAGTTCTTCAAGGAGATCCTTCTTCCCCTCGGCTACAATATGATCATCGTGCAGATCGTTTCCGCAATGGAATTCGAGAAGCACCCCGAGCTTACCGAGGCGTGGCTGCGTGAGAACAAGAGATGTGACGAGATGGGAAAGCAATTCGCTCACCGTTATATGGGTTGCGAGGGTCAGTCTATTCCCAAAAAGCTTGTTGCCGAGCTTCTTGACTACGCTCACGAGCTTGGCTTCGAGGTAGTTCCCGAGGTTCAGTCTATGGGTCACGTTCAGTGGTACACCATCAGCCATCCCGAGATCGCAGAGATCGACGCAGATGCAGTGGAGCAGCTTGAGAACACCAGAGATGCAGACGCTCGTCCCACACTCGAGTATCACCATTGCTACTGCCCCTCCAACGAGAAGAGCTACGAGCTTCTCTTCGACATTATGGACGAGATCATCGAGGTTACAAAGCCCGACAGATACGTTCACATCGGTCATGACGAGGTTTATTACATAGGTAAGTGCGATAAGTGCAGAAACACTCCTCACGACGTACTCTTCGCAAGAGACGTTAACCGCATTTACAACCATTTGAAGGAGCTCGGCTATAAGACTATGATGTGGTCGGATATGATCCAGCCCGTTACAAAGTACGAGACTCCCGGCGCTATCAAGATGATACCCAAGGATATTCTTTGCCTTGACTTCATCTGGTACTTCCACCGTGCGCTCGACATTGAGGAAAATCTCTTCCCCGAGGGCTACGACGTTATCGCGGGCAACCTTTACTCCTCTCACTACGGCAGATTCAGAAAGCGTATGGCTCACCCCCAGATGAAGGGCGGTCAGGTTTCCTCTTGGTGTGAGGTCAACGAGTATAGAATGGGTAAGAAGGGCAAGTTCTGGGATCTTACTTACACTGCTGAGATGCTTTGGAATCCCGAGAATTACGATGACGATATGCGTACCGTATTCTCCAACGTTATTACCAAGAACATTCAGCCTACTCAAAGAGATCTGATCAGAGGAAAGTATGTTCCCGGCGGATATTCCAAGACCGCGTTTGATCTTCCCGAGGGCTGCAAGTGCGGAATCCCGAGAGAGCTTAACGAGGCATATCCCGCGGCTATTATCGCAGACGGTGCAACCGTTAAGGTAGGCGGCAAGTATGACAGACTCGTTATCGAGCATACCACTCTTGAGGTTGAGCAGAGAGTACCGTGGACAAACCTCAGACTCTCGGGTGAGTACACCGTTAAGTACACCGACGGCACATCCTTCATTGCAAGAGCAGAGTACGGCGGAGGCGTTCAGCATTACGAGAGACGCTATGCAGATCCTCTCTTCGATGATACTCACAGACACACGGGTTATATCGGAACATGGTTTGCTGACCCCGTGTTTGAGGGCAAGACCGACCATGGCGAGGATATTCTCGTAACCGGTCAGGTGGTTGAGAACCCCTATCCCGAAAAGGAGATCGAAGAGATCAGCTACAATGCAGCAGAAACCGATATTTCGGTAGTTGTACTTTGCGGAATCAAGGGACTTAACAAAAACTTATAATTTTGAAAGCTTCTCGACACCGTCGCCTTTATAAACCGGCTCGGCATGCTCGAGAACATATACAAGAAAATCGGCGGGGAGACTTCTTCCAAATTCCGTGATGTATGGGAATTCGGAGATCTCCCCGCCCTTTCCGTATTCCTCGATCAATAGAAAATATTTGTCCTTCTGACCTACGTAAACGTCACTCAGGGGAGGCGATTTTGTATTTTTTATTATTGCTTTTGCCGCTAATACCAATGGTTCAATACCGTCAAAGCAATATAAAAGCCGCACTCTTGAAAGTAGAGCAACTTTATCCGAGCGAGAGACGATTTTTGCCGAAGAAGCGGATAAAATGCCTAATTTTGTAACGAAAACTTCACATCCTCCACCATTTATTGGATAAAATTGTACTAATATCTTATCTCCCGATGGATCAAATCCCACCTCATCACGGGCAACGTCGAGAACGCTCCATACCGCCCTTCGGCAAAGCGGATCGGTGCAATCGGAGTTAAGCGAGTCGATGCCGTATTTTTTAACATCGGAAACCGACATAATAATTTTCAGTTTTGATTCGCCGATAACGAGAAATTCCAAGCCTGTATCCTCTTCGTTCTTTCTTTTAATTTCATTTTACTGTTATTTTTAAAAATTGTTACTTTTTTCTTTTAGCTATTGATTAATCCGCCCCTTTGTGCTATAATAATTCCGGTGAGTTCGAGACCTTCCTCACCTAAAACAAAACTAAAGGATAAATAAAAATGAGAAGAAGAAAAAACTCTGCCCTCTATCTTACAAGAGGAGCAATTATTGCGGCGCTTTACGTCGTTCTGACCTATTTGTCGGCACTGTTCGGACTTTCCAGCGGTGTTATTCAGTTCAGAATTTCGGAGGCGCTTTGTGTTTTGCCTATGTTTTTCCCCGAGGCAGTACCGGGGCTTTACGTCGGATGCATTATTGCAAATCTGATTGCGGTGTCAAATCCGTGGGATATAGTCTTCGGCAGTCTTGCGACGCTTCTCGGTGCCTTGGGTGCAAGGCTCCTTAGAAAGCTACCCAAAAAGCTTGGTTGGATAGCTACAATTCCCACTATCCTTGCAAACATACTGATCGTTCCACCCATACTTATTTTCGCATACGGTGCGACCGATGCCTACTGGTTCATCGTACTGACGGTATTTATCGGAGAATTCGTATGTGCCGGAATCGTTGGTTACTTTTTGTATCTGGCCCTTAAAAAATCCGGGCTATACGGAAAATAGTTTATTAAATATAGAAGCGGACAAACCGATTTTTCCACTCGGTTTGTCCGCTTTATTGTTCTATTTCGAGATCGGAAGAAGAAAAAATTTCATCATCCAAAAATTCAAGAAGCGAAATGCCAAATCCTTTAGAAATCATCATAATGGTACTGAGGGTGACAGTCTTATTTCTACCGTTCATTATGCATTGCATACTTCCGTGCTGAATTCCTGAATCCTGCTCAAGCCTATACTGCGATATGCCTTTTTCTTTGAGCAACGCAGAAATACGTTTCGCAACAGCGTCATTTACAGTCAAAGCTATACCTCCTCATCAATGAAGATTTACTTGCATTTATATTGTAACAGTAAATCCAAAAAAATATAAGAAGGTATACCTACACAGAACATTGATTTTTGTTCGATTTATGTTATAATATGTAGGTACACCTTCTCACGAGGAGATTTTTTATGACCGTCACTTTTTGCGGACACTCAAGCTACATAGAAAACCACGAAGATAAAAGGAAAATTCTCAAATTTCTTGAATCTTCTATAAAAGGCAAAAATGTCGTTTTTCTGCTTGGCGGATACGGCGGATTTGATAGGTCTGCCTATTCTGTTGCCAGTACCTACAAAAAAGAGCATCCTAATGCCACTCTCATTTTCGTAACTCCGTACCTAAACGAATCCTACCAACGCAATCACTTGGCACTATTAAAAGAAGAGTACGATTCAATTTTATACCCACCAATTGAAAACAGACCTCCGAAATTTGCAATAACATACAGAAACAGATATATGGTGGATGAATCGGATATAGTAATTGCCTACGTCAAACGAAACTTCAGAGGTGCTTTTAAAACTTTGGAATACGCAAAGAAGTTAAACAAGAAAATACTAAATATTGCAAATTAAAAGCGAACAAATCACCTCGATTTGTCCGCTTCTGTTTACTTTTTGTTGCTTTTAGAAGTTAAAATATCTCTTTGCGTTATTGTATGCGATGCCGGTTACAATCTTTTCAAGTGTCTTGTAGTCCTCGGGATACTCGCCGTCGGCCACCCACTTGCCGATAAGGTTACACATAATACGTCTGAAGTACTCGTGACGGGGATAGGATACGAAGGAGCGGCTGTCGGTGAGCATTCCAACGAAGTTTGCGATCATGCCGAGGTTCGCAAGAGACTGCATCTGTGCCTCCATGCCGTCACGCTGATCGTTGAACCACCAGCCGGAGCCGAACTGAATCTTTCCTGCGGTCTCACTGCCCTGGAAGCATCCGAGCATGGTACCGAGTACATAATTATCCTTGGGATTGAGGGTATAGAGTATGGTTCTGGGAAGGCATTCTGCATACTCAAGAAGGTTCATAAATGCTCCGAGATCCTCAGCAATACAGAGGTCGTTGATCGAGTCGTAGCCGGTGTCGGGGCCGAGACGGTCGTACATTCTTCTGTTATTATTACGCAGAGCACCGATGTGAAGCTGCATAGTCCAGCCGAGCTTGGTGTATTCCTCGGCGCAAGCCTTAAGGACCGCGCACTTGAAGGAGTCGATCTCACACTTGGTAAGCTCGCCGCCTGCCATTCTCTTATCGAATGCACTCTTTGCGTCACCTGTACCGAAGGGAACGTATTCAAGAGCGTGGTCGGAGAGACGGCAGCCAAAGCTGTTGAAGTATGCTATTCTATCCTTGATCCACTTGATAAGCTGATCGTAGGACTTGATGCCCGCCTGCTCCATATAAGGAAGGAAAGTCTCCTTACCAATCTCAACAGCCTTATCGGGGCGGAAGGTGGGAAGGATCTTTGTGGAGAAGCCCTTAAGTGCTGCATGATACTCGAGGGTATCAATAGGATCGTCGGTGGTGCAGATGACCTCAACATTTGATCTCTTGATAAGCTCCTGGGCGGTGAACTCGGGACGTGCAAGGCACTCGTTCACCTTGTTCCAAATTCTCTCACAGGACTCACCGGTAAGAGGCTCGTCAATGTCGAAATATCTCTTAAGCTCGAGGTGTGTCCAGTGGTAAAGGGGGTTACCGATGAGAAGAGGAAGGGTTTCTGCGAATTTCTTGAACTTTTCGTACTCGTCGGCATCACCGGTGATGAACTTTTCCTCTACTCCGTTGGAGCGGATCTGTCTCCACTTATAGTGGTCGCCTCCGAGGAAGAGGTCGAAGGCATTGCGGAACTGATAGTTTTCAGCTATCATCTTGGGAGAAAGATGACAGTGATAGTCGATGATAGGAAGATCCTTTACCATAGCGTAAAGCTTCTTGGCAGGTTCATTTTTAAGCATAAAATTATCATTAATAAAGCTCATAGCGTTACTCCGTCCTTAAATATTGAAATTTCTCTGTAATCGTTTATTTCGTTCTTAGTTTCCTTGCCCTCTGCGACGCTTAGAACGTACTCGAAGAACTCGTCGGTGAGAGGCTTTCCTTCGAGGGTTGGGGAGGCATCAAAGTCTATCCATCCGGACTTACGGACGGCAAGGGAGTGGTTGGTTGCAACCTTTACGGTAGGCACGGGAGCACCTACGGGTGTTCCTCTTCCCGTAGTGAAGAGGATTATATGAACGCCTGCCGCCATAAGGTTGGTTATAGCAACAATGTCGTTACCCGGGCCATTTAGAAGTGAGAGACCGTTCTTGGTAAGGGTGTCGCCGTAGTCGAGAACATCAACGACCTTGGAAAGTCCGCCCTTTTGCACACATCCGAGCGATTTCTCTTCAAGTGTTGTGATACCGCCCTTCTTATTTCCGGGGGAGGGATTCTCGTAGATGACCTGATTGTGTCTTGTGTAATAATCCTTGAAGTCGTTAATAAGCTTAACAGTCTTATCAAACACCTCTTTCGACTCACATCTCTGCATCAGAAGATGCTCTGCACCGAACATTTCGGGAACCTCGGTAAGAACACAGCTGCCGCCCATTGCGATAAGCTTATCCGAAAGTCTGCCGACAAGGGGGTTGGCGGTGATTCCACTATATCCGTCACTACCGCCGCACTTAAGTCCGAGGCGAAGACGACTTACGGGAACGGGGGTTCTTACGAACCTTGCCGCATATACCTTAAGCTCCTCAATAAGCTTTACCCCCTCTGCGATATCATCGTCAAAGTCCTGAGTGTTAAGGAATTTTACTCTGCTCGGGTTATAGTCACCGAGAACCTTCTTGAACACTTCAATATTGTTGTTCTCGCATCCGAGACCGAGAACGAGAATGCCTGCGGCGTTAGGATGGTTGACCATTCCTCGGAGGATAAGCTGGGTGGTCGTCTGATCGTCGCCAAGCTGAGAACAACCAAAGGGATGAGAAAAATGCCTTGCACCGGTTATTTCGGAAAGCTTCTCGGCAACCTTATTAACACAGCCGACAGTATTTACTATCCAAATCTCGTTACGAATGCCTACGTCTCCGTTCTCACGTACGTAGCCCATAAAGGTTCTTCCCTGCTCCTCGGCGGGAATCTCGTAGAACTTAGGCTCATAGGAATACTCAAGATTACCCGAAAGATTAGTCTTTACGTTATGAGTATGCACGTGCTCGCCCTGTTTTATGTCACAGACGGCATGGCCTATGGGGTTGCCGTATTTGATTATATCTTCGCCGCATTTAATATCCCTGAGGGCGTATTTGTGACCGTCCTCCAGGTTGATATCAACGTTGTCAAGCTTATTTATTAACATACTTTGCTACCTCGTCGGTAAGATGAGAGAGATCCTGTCCCCAAAGTGATGCGTTAGCAAGGATATCCTTTACTCCGTGATTCTTCATAAACTCCACAACGTCGGCATCATCGTTGGTCATATCGGTCTTGTAGAAGTCGATAAGCTTAGCGAATGCAAAGAGAAGAGTCTCGGGCATCTTATTATATCTCTTGATATACTCAAGGATAGAGGGGAGAACTCTGACCTTGAACTTGGATACCGAGTTGAGGGCTATTGCGGAAAGATAGTGCTTTATGTAAGGATTGGAGAATCTTTCGATAACGCTGTTTGCGTAATCAAGAAGCTCATCCTTCGGAAGATCGAGGGTGGGAATTATTTCATCGAAAACGCACTTTTTAAGATGAGCATTCATTGTAGGATCATCGATACAGCTCTTAACGGTATCAAGGCCCGAGAGGAGAGCGTAAGGAACGAGAGAGGTATGTGCTCCGTTAAGAATTCTTACCTTTCTGGTTCTATACATCTCAAGCTTATCGGGAGTAACTATTACGTTAAGGTCGGCCGCCTTGAAGGGGATCTCGGACTCGAGATCGTAGTCGGTCTCGATAACCCAAAGGTGGAAATACTCGGAGGTGTTGACCATATTGTCCTCATAGCCGAGCTTCATATCCTCGCCCTTGGGGTAACCGGTGTTGATACGGTCAACGAGTGTGTTAGTGAAGACGTTCTCGCGCTCCACCCAAGCCTTGAAGTCGTCACCGAGATTCCAAAGATCTGCATACTGAAGCACGCACTTCTTAAGGTTATCTCCGTTTCTGTCGATAAGCTCGCAGGGCAGGAAGATGAATCCGCCAAGACCGTTATCAAAGCGACGCTTCATAAGAAGGGTAAGCTTTGCAGGGAAGGACTTAGGAGGCACATCCGTCATCTTATCCTCGGCAGAGAATACGATTCCCGACTCGGTGGTATTAGAGACTACAAAGCGCATCTCGGGCTGATCTGCAAGCTTAAGATATTCTTCAAAATCGTCATAAGGCTTTACGCAACGGGAGATAACGTCAATAAGAGACTTCTCTACCCCCTCGGCACCTCTTATAACGTGGGTGTAAACGCAATTCTGTGCCGAAAGCATATCACACATACCGTCTGCGATAGGCTGAACAACAACAACGCCGGTGTTGAAGTCGGTCTTATCGTTTATTTTCTGGATCATCCAGTCAACGAAGCCGCGAAGGAAGCCACCCTCACCGAACTGAATGACTCGTTCTACTCTTTGTTTTTTTTCAAAGCTCATTTCATCACCTCAAAGTAATTTATTTTACTGATTTAATTATAATGGGTAGTTTTTTTTAATACCTTAAAATCTTTGATATTTTAACCATAATTTTCTGTATTTTCTTGATTTTTTTGATTTTTTATGCTAAAATAGTAGCAAAAGGAGCGAATATGGAAAATTTACTTTTTAAGGACAAGAATTTTAATATAAGCACTGTAAAAAAAACCGGAACGGTTATGCATTCCCACCATCATCACGAGGAATTTGAAATATATTATATGGTTAGCGGCAGATGCTCCTACTTTATCGAGGACAAGACCTATGAAGTTCTGCCCGGGGACGTGGTCATAATACCGGAGAACGTAATTCACAGAACAAAGTACACAAGCGAGCCACACGTCAGAATTCTGATCGAATGCTCGGGAGAGTTCATCCCCGGGGAGGCGAGAGAAAGACTTAAAAGCCTTTATTACGTTTACAGAAATCCTACAGTGTCGGCAGAGATACTTTCGTCGCTTAAGCGTATAGAGCGGGAGTTTAAAAGTCCAGACGATTTTTCCGAGGAGGCTATCCGCTCGGAGCTAAGACTGCTCATTTACAATATGGTAAGAAACAAAAACGCTCTTGGCGAGGCAGAGACTAAAAATCATCTTATTGAGAGCGTGGTAGCTTACGTCAAGGAAAATTTTCAGCAGGATATTACCCTATCATCGGTAGCGAGAGCACACTTCGTTTCTCCCGAGCATCTTTCAAGAACATTCAAAAAAGAGACCGAGTTCGGATTCAACGAGTATTTGACCATTATCAGGCTGCGTTATGCGGAAATGCGGCTAAAAAAACGAGGGAGCGAAAGCATCTCTAAGATCGCCTATGATGCGGGATTTAATGACTCAAATTACTTCTCGGATAAGTTTAAAAAGGCATACGGAGTATCTCCATTAAGGTACAGCAAGGAAAATTAAAGAACGAAAATAGAAAAAAGGCAGAAAATCTGCCTTTTTTCTATTATACCAAAATAACCCACCGAAAATTATTTGGAGTGCTTGGAGATGACTACCTTAATAGCCTCGATAACCTTCTCGATGTGCTCCTTTTCCCAAGAGGGATGGAGGAAGAGGGAGACGGTCTGATCTCTAAGGGATCTTGCAACGGGGCAAACTACCTTGGAGTAGTCAACGGTCTTGGGATCGGTGTACTCCTTCGACTTGAAGGGGAACTGAGCATCGCCGAAGCCTACGCCATCCTGATAAGCCTGCTCGAGATAGCTCTCGGGCCAGAGAATACCGGAGCAAGGAATACCCATACCGATAAGCTCCTTGATGAAGTCCTTTGCAACGATGTCAACAACGTCAAGGTCAAGAAGGATGGGATACCACCAATAAGAGTTCTTACGCTCTGCGGTGTTTACGGGAACAGCCTTGATACCCTTGAGACCGGTGAGAGCCTTATCGTACATTGCGGCATACTCAAGACGGCGAGGAAGGTTCCAGGTGTCAAATCTGTTAAGCTCGCAAAGACCGATCATAGACTGCATCTCGGTCATACGGTAGTTAAAGCCGACTCTTCTGTGAATGTAAGGAAGCTTCTCCTCAAGAGCAAGCATGTTCATTCTGGTACGAACATCGTAGCCGTGGTCACGGAAGGAACGGCACTCCCAAGCGAGATCCTCGTTGTTTGTGATAACCATACCGCCCTCACCGCCGGTGGTGAAGTGCTTGGACTGGCAGAAGGAATAGCATCCAACGTCACCTACAAGTCCAACCATAGTATCCTTGTACTTACCGCCGATACACTGAGCACAGTCCTCTACTACGAAGAGGTTGTGCTTCTTTGCGATCTCAAGGATGGGGCCCATATCAGCAACGACACCGTAAAGGTGAACTACTACAATAGCCTTGGTCTTAGGAGTGATGAGAGCCTCGATGCACTTGGGATCAAGGGTGTGATCCTCAGTAACGTCACCGAATACGGGAACTGCGCCTGCCTGAACAACCGAGAAGGAGGAGGCGATGAAGGTGTAGGAAGGAACGATAACCTCGTCACCGGGGCCTACGCCGAGTGCGGAAAGTGCGATGTGAAGTGCTGCGGTACCGTTGGTACAAGAGATTGCGAAGTCAGCACCTGCCCACTTAGCAAATGCCTCCTCGAACTCCATACCTACCTTACCTGTCCAGTAGTTAACCTTACCGGAATTAAGAACCTCGGTAACCTTTGCAGGAACCTCGGGAGCAAACTGAGGCCAACCGGGGAAACCAATCTCTTCAACACCGGAGCCATTCATTACAAGATCTTCTTTTTTAGCCATGATTATTGCCTTTCAAATTCTAAATATAATTTATTTTATTACTTACACTAAATTATTTGCCTGCCTGCATCTCTGCAACAGCCTCAAGAACCGCGTCAGCCATATACTCGATCTGCTCCTTGGAGAGTCCGTAGAGAGGAAGGTGAGTAAATCTCTTATAGAAGACCTCTTCACAGTTGGGGCAGGACTTAGCGATCTCATCGGAATCGTAGCCCATATCCTGAACTATCTTGAAGCGGTAGAGAGGACCGAAGTGAGCGATCTGGGTAACGCCCTTAGCCTCAAGCTTCTTCTTAAGGACCTGAACGTCACCGCCTGCCTTTGCGGGATCGATCTGAAGGAGGTAAAGGTGATAGGTGGGCTTGATCTCATCGGTGTCAAGCTGCTGAGGAATGATAGCATCGCACTCTGCGAATCTCTTGGTAAGATACTCTGCCGCCTCGCGTCTTACCTTGATGATCTCCTCGTTACGGGCGATCTGAAGGGTAAGTCCAAGGCCCTGGATCTCTGTGGTAGAAGAGTTGCCGGGTACGAAGGGATGCTCCTTACCGGGAATGGGAGTGATGTTATAGAGCCAATCCTTTATGGGGCAGGAGAAGTCGAGACCGAGGAAGCGGGCTCTCTTCATATGAGGAGCGTAGCCGGGGATGGAGCTTACGAGAATACCGCCCTCACCGAAGGAGGTGATGTTCTTAACCTCGTGAAGGGAGTACGCACCGAAGTCACCGATGGTACCAACCATTCTGCCCTTATACATTGCACCGAATGCATGAGCAGCGTCCTCAAGGACTATGATATCATTCTTCTTAGCAAGCTCGATGATAGGATCGAGGTCAACGGGATAACCTCCGATATGTACGGGAACGATCATCTTGGTCTTGGGAGTGATCTTTCTTGCAACGTCGGCAGGATCCATATTAATGGTTCTGGGATCAACGTCAGCGAAAACGAGCTTACATCCGATAGCAAGAGGATAAGCCATGGTAGCTACGAACGTGATAGCAGGAACGATAACCTCGTCGCCCGCCTTAAGGTTAGCATACTTGTATGCGATCTCAAATCCTGCGGTAGCGTTGGTTACGAAGGTGGAGGAATCGGTCTTAAGGTAGTCGTTACAAGCAGCCTCTGCCGCCTCTACCTTACTGCCGAGAGAAAGCTTGCCGGGAGGGTTAGAAAGCTTATCAAGCTTCTTCACCTGCTCGTAAACTGCCGCAATAGCATCGTCGTACTCCTTACCGTTGCCCTGCATAAGGAACTTGATGATCTCCATAAGGTCCTGAACGTTGTAGTTCTCGCCTACCGCAGCCCACGGAACCTTGGTCGCACCGGTGTTATAACGGAAGTCGGTTGTCTGTTTTCCCATTTGTTAATTCTCCTTTGGTATGTAATTTTAATTTTTAGTATTTTTCTTAGGGAGGTTGGTCAGAGGAGGATTTGGCAAGTTTTCCGCAGTTGTAAAACAAAATAATTCACAAAAGCGAAAGGATTTATTGCATTTTCACAAAAACAAAGCTCTTCCGCTTGACTTTACTCCATATATATGATACAATATTTTTATCAAAAAGTATTTACCCGAGATTACCGAATATTTATCAAATATTCCGCAAGGTGGATTTATGGAATTCAAAACGCACCCTATAAAAAGAGAAATTGAAATTGAGGGATTCAACAGTATTTACTACTTCGAGTTCGGCAAGGACTTTTCTCATCCGCCGGAAAAGCACGACTTCTGGGAGATGATGTACGTTGATTCCGGCAAGATAAACGCGATTGCAGACGGAATAGGCAGGATAGTTACGCAGGGACAGCTGGTCTTTAACCGACCGATGGAGGTTCATGCTCATATATCCAATAAGGTAGACCCCAACAATATGCTGGTCATTTCTTTCACCTGCCACAGCCCTGCGATGGAGTTCTTCAATAAAAAGGTCTTTACACTCGGAAAAACAGAAAAAACGCTGATCACGCTTATTACGAAGGCGGCAAAAGAGGCTCTCGGGCGTATTCCCGACGACTATAAGGACAGAGATCCTCTTGATTTTTCAGCGGCACCTAAGGGCTCGGTTCAACTGTTGGAGTGCTATCTCACCGAGCTGTTGCTCGTGCTTATGCAAAGCGAGGACGGCACCTACACCACCGAAAAGCACAGTGAAAACTCAAGGGAGCTTGCTCAAAGCTCGATCACCGAGCTGATCGTAGCGTATCTTCAGGAGAACGTATATTCAAGCATTACGCTTTCGGATATTTGCGCAAAGTTCTTTATGGGAAAATCACGGCTTTGCAAGCTGTTCGGAGATTATCTCGGAGAGGGCCCTATCGAATATTTCACAAGACTCAAGACGGGAGAGGCAAAGAAGCTGCTCAGACAGGAGGAGCTATCCATTGGAAAGATTGCTGATATACTTGATTACTCGTCTATACATAATTTTTCAAGGGCATTTAAGAAGTCTACCGGATTTTCACCGTCTGAATATAGAAAAAAATCGGTACACTAGGTTGCAGAGGTTTTAATCAGATCTATTTTTTTGGGAGGAAATATGGATATTAACAGCATTTTGGGAAGTGAAAACGAAAAGCCGCTTGATACTCTTGTATCGGACGGTGGCTTTACCGGAATTTTCAGAACTATTGCCTGTGTCGGAGACTCGCTCTCCTCGGGCGAATTTCAAGCTAAGCGAGAGTCGGATGGAGCTAATCTCTATTTTGACCGCTTCGATTATTCCTGGGGACAGTATATGGCGAGAATGGCGGGAGTCACCGTCTACAACTTCTCCAGGGGAGGAATGACGGCAAGAGAGTATATGCAGATCTATGCCAACAATATGGGCTATTGGCAGAGGAGCCTTGCAGCTAACGCATACATAATCGCTCTCGGTGTAAATGACATTCTCAACAGAAAATGGGAGATCGGCGAGATGTCCGACGTTTGTATTGAGGATTACAGAAAGAATGCCGACACCTTTATCGGTAATTACGCCGCCATTATTCAGAGATACAAGGAGATAATGCCGGAGGCGGTCTTCTTCTTGGTTACGACACCGAATCAGGGAAAGGACGACGAAGAGGAAAAGATCGAGCTCAGAAAGAAGCTCAGAGATGCGATATTTGATATCGCAGGGCTGTTTGATAACACTTACGTTATCGACCTCTATGAGCACGCACCCATATACGACAAAGAATTCAGAAAGAAGTTCTTCCTCTTAGGTCATATGGCTCCCGCCGGATATCTTCTTACCGCAAAGATGATCTGCTCCTACATCGACTATATAATCAGGCACAACCTTGAAAAATTCAAAACCGTCGGTCTTATGGACTACGATTATGACAGGAATGAGGTTTAGGCTCTGTTATTTTTTAAATAATCAATAAAGCGTTTAACGTTTCCGTGATAGGCGGAGGGCTTCGTGTAGACATAAACCGAGTATCTCTCATCAAAATCAGAGAGATCAAGGTATACCGAGGACTCTCCGTCTTTTTCCATTTTCTCTCTGCCTATTCCTATTCCGACTCCCGCATGCAGAAGCTTCTCGTAGCATTCTTTATCATTGCACTGGGCTACGATATTAGGGGTGAATCCTGCTTTTTTGCAAATTTTAGTTAGCATTTTATGCATATTGCTGTTTTCGCCCCAGGATATAAAGGGATAGTCCGACAATCCAGACAGAGTCATTCTTTCATTTGCGAGAGGACTTCCCTTAGCTACCTTCAATCGCAGCTTCAAAGAACAGAACTCAAAGGAATCATATCCCTCGTATTTTTCGGTTTGCTCATCTATTATGACGTCGTATTTCTCATATTCGTTATCGCCAAGATCAAACGAGGTTTTAAAAACAGCTTTTGGGCGCAAACGGTTAAATTCAATTATTTTATCGGTAAGGGTACTTCTGATTGCCCTGACAAGTATCTTTACTTCCCCTCCATCCTCCTCGGAATCCGAAAGCAGTCCAACGGTTCTTTCCAGCTCCGAAAAAACTGTCGTGAGGCTGTCCATCAAAAGCTTTCCACTTTGATTGAGAGTTATTCGGTTCGCACTTCGGTCAAAAAGACGGCAGCCGAGCTCCTCCTCAAGTCTCTTTACCGATGCGGACACCGACGTGGTTGGTACCATATATTTCTCAGCGGTTGCTGTAAGCTACCTTTTTTCGCACTTTCAAAAAAATACTTCAACTGCAATATTTCCATAAGCTTCTCCGTTTTTATGCTTTTTTCTTATTTTACCATAATTTCAAAGATTAAGCAGGGGTATTTTATCTTATTATGTACATTTGTGTATTTTTTTGGTAGAATATAATAAAAATTGTGCGGAGGCTATGCTATGAGCAAGGCAGATATTCTGTTTTTAAACAACAAGGCCATGGAGGAGCTGGGCGTTCTGGACATGGCACAGGTAATGCACGACGTTGAAAGAGTTTATGTACTCAATAGAGCCGGTGACGTTATCGCACCCGGAAAATGCGTTATGCGTTGGGGTAAAACAACAGAAGACGAGAATACCCTCGGAAGGATCAACGCAATGCCGGGTTATATAGGCGGTGAATACGATATGGCGGGTATAAAATGGATCGGAAGCGGTCCTCAGAATTACAAAAAGGGATTGCCAAGAGCAAGCGTTGCGGTAATTCTTAACGATCCTGACACCAAGTTGCCCGTGTGCATCGCTGACGGAACGGCCGTAAGCACTATGAGAACGGGAGCATCGGGCGGAATCGCCGTGAAGCTTCTCGCAAAAAGCGACGCGTCTGTAATGACTATTTGCGGTGCGGGTGCTCAAGCACCCACACAACTTGAGGCAGCACTTATCGGAAGACCGACTATTAAGAAGCTCTACATATACGATATAGTGATCGCGAATGCCGAAAGATTCGCAAGGTTCGTTAATGAAAAATATCCGGACATCGGTGCAATCCCCACCCTTGACATCGAGAAAGCAGCAAGAGACAGTGATATTATCGACTGCGTTACTCTCGCGTCCGAGCCTTTCGTTAAGGGCGAGTGGCTTAAGGCGGGAGCACTCATTATGAATATGGCTGACTACGAGGTAGATTACGACTGCGTAAGACGCTCTTCCAAGATCGTAGTTGATTATTGGGAGAACATCAAGCACAGGATGATATCCACGGTTGCGTTTATGTGGCGGGACGGACTTATCAAGGATGAGGACATTCACGCGGAGCTTGGAGAAATTCTTAACGGTTCGAAGAGCCCGAGAGAAAACGACGAGGAGATAATCTACTTCAACGCGGTAGGCGCGGGAATACTCGACATTGCCGTTACGGCAAGATGCTATTACAATGCGAAGGAAATCGGCAAGGGCATCAATCTTCCGTTTTGGGAAGAATAAAAAAGTTCTCCCTCACCGATAAACAAAGCAGGACAAGATTTTTTGTCCTGCTTTGTTTGTTATTCAAGCTTGTTGGTTATGATATAATCAACGCCCATATCGACCAACATTTCTGCCGTTTCCTTATCATCAATTGTGTAGCAGGTTACTTCAAGCCCCGCAGCATGAAAACGGTCAATCCACTCTTTGGTGACGACATTTATTGACATATTTACATCAAATTTATTAAAAAGGATCTTTTCAAACCTGCCTTCTACATCATCACCGGCAGTCTTGAAGGTAAATCCAACCTTTGCCTCGGGAAGGAATTTTCTCACGCTGAGAAGGTTATCGTAGTAAAAGGAAATAAAGGTAGAGTCATCTATATAATCACACTCACGGACGATATCGATTATCAATCTCACATCCTCCTCCGAGAAGGGAGTTTTCAATTCTATAAATGCTCTTTTGCCATATTCCTTACAAATGCCCACGTACTCGGCAAGCGAAAGTATCTTGTATCCCTTGTTCTTGGTAGGACCGTTACGCTTGTCGAAGAGAGTTACCTCTTTGATCTCCGCAAGAGTTGAGCCCTCTATTGTGAGGTCAACTCCCGCTGCCGCAAGAAGATTGGGATCGTGGAAGCAGACGAAGTTTCCGTCGGCGGTCTTTCTGATATCGGTTTCAATGCCGTAGTAAGAGCGTTTCCCCGCATAGCGGAAGGCTTCCTCGGTGTTCAGCATCACAATGCCCGCAAGTCCTGCGTGACCTATCATACCTGTGTTTTTATTGTTGATTTTTACGGTATCCATAAAACTTAACTCCTTTGGAAGAACTATCTATAAATTGTTTACTACCTCGTCCACACCGTCGCATCCGGCAAAAGCAGAAGAAGTAATCTTTGTGACTCCGCTTCCAATAGCGACGAATGAAAAATTTTTACAGTTCTCAAACGCCATCTCTTCGATTGAGCTAACGTTATCGGGAACAATAAGGCTTTCTATACAAACAAGATTTGAAAAAGCAAATTGCCTCGCGGTTCTTTTGAGTCAGGCATTTATTTTGTAGGAAGCCATGCGGCGATCACACTGTCCCACCTTCTGCCTGCGGAGGCATAATCGACAAGGGTGATAGCTTCGCCGTTTTCGGAGGCAAGCTCGCATTTTATGATGCAGGGTAGGCCGTCTGCCAGCTCTCGGCTTTCAAGGAGGCGGCACTCTGGGGCAGTGTCAATATCCTTCTTGAAGCTAAAGGCACTTCTCGGATCCTTACCAAGCTTTTCGTCAGCGGCAAGGGTTATCGGACCTCGGGACAGTGATACGTAATCGTCGTCCTCGGGCATATGCTGCACAAAAAGCTTCTTGGCAACGTACCACCTATCGTCCGGTACCTTCATATCAGTGTATATTTCATCGGTATCCCACTTCTCGGGATAGCTTACTCTTACCGACATATCAAGATCAAGAGTTATCACCTCTTCCCTATCAAAGACACCCTCAAATACTGCATAACCTCCATTTATCTTATAGCTTCTGTCGGAGGCGATAGCGGTATTCTCAGACCAACCGGGAATTCGGATCATAAGAGAGGTTTCTATCGACGTTTCGGGCTTGATAGTCAGTGCAACTCTGCCGCTTCTCGGATAATCTGTGCTAATGCCGACGGTGACATTCTTACCGTTGCGAGAAAGAGCGGTCTCGCCCTCTTCAAAGAAGTTGACAACGATACCGTCATCACTCTCCAAAACGGCATGGCCTAGGTATACTCCCACACCTGCCGCACCAATACAGGCACAGCAACCATAGTAGCTGTAATCCGAAAGGAACTGCACACCGCCAACCGAGAGATGTCCTCTCACGTTAGGGGTGAGGGGGCTATAACTATCGAAGGGAAGGAACGTGGGAGTGGCAATTATGCCAATGGTTTTCAAGGAATGCGACTCGATAAAATTACTGTGGCAGTGCTCTGTGTTAAGCGCTCCGAGGTAGGCGTTGAAAAAGGACTTTTCCATACAGTCGGCATATGCAGAGTCACCTGTCAGTCTAAGCATAGATCCGCAATACTTCATCCAGGTAACGGTAACGCAGGTCTCCTGCTTCGCCCCCTCATATTTTGCAGTTTGTCTTGCGCTTGTATGGTCAAAGAGCTCGTGGGTACAACCGCATGAGCCGATGACCGAGAGCTCGGTAGCCATTACGGCACTGCCGAAGTTTTCTGCCATTGTGCGATATTTTTCAATGCCAGTAACAAGATAATATTCGATTATTCCCTCGAAGCAGGAGATCATTTCGTATGCCTTAGAAACTCCGTACTGATATGGATTAACCTTATTTTCAAGAGCAAGCTCGAAGATGTTGATACCGAGGGCTCCGCCCTCCTCGATTATGTAGGTTGCATAGTCGAAATACTTCTCGTCGCCCGTGATGTTATAGAGCTTGACCATAGGCTCGAGGATAGAAGAGGAATTCAGACCGTACCATGCACTCGATGCCTCGGTAATGGGCATCTTTCCCTCACCCATTCCAAGATGTGCGATAATATAATCGGCACAGCCCCTCATGAAGGAAACTATCTCACTTTTAAGCTCCTCATCCCTACATATTTCATAGAAATACTCCATTCCGAGAAGTACGTACTTTCTCGACCAGACGTCCCAGCTTCTGAACTCGGTATCTTTCGAATAGGATGATACTCTGCCGTCTTGCTCTGCGGTTGTGAGAAGATCCTTAACAGTCTCGGTGAGAACCTCGTAAAGCTCCTCGTCCCTTGCGTACTCGTAGACAAAGATAGCACCTCTGATCATTTTGCCCCAATATTCACCTCGCCAACCGCCGTTGGTTCCGTCACGTTGCTCTCTGAACTGATCGACGAACTTTTTCCACTGTACCTTATCAAGTAAGGCGTCGTTTATAAGATAGCGGACTGCTGCATTTGCCTCGCCCGAATAATTTTGTTTTTTCTTAGATGCCGTAAGCCTCTGTGTTCCTTTTTTCATATTAATACTCCGTTTTTTAGGGTACCACTAATATAACATACTTTTTCGGCATTGTCAATAGTACAAATAAAAAGGAGAAGACCGTTGGATTTCTCCAAGGACTTCTCCCGATTAAACCTATTTTGCCTTGTAAGGCAGTTTGATGAAAACGTCAGATCAGCTTAATAATTGCCGATTCGTGCTGACGAAGGATGACTACCACGCCGTCAAGTCTGCCCGTTCTTGAGATAAGCTTGCGAACAGGCTTGCCGTCAAGGCAGACACAGTCGGTATAATCCTTGTTGAGAGTTATCTCATACTCTCTCTCGAGATTAAGCTCGGACTGATCGTGGCGGGAATAGTCTATCGCGAGAAGTAACTCGTTTCCGCTCTCATCACGAGCAAGGGTAATACCGCACTTGTTGTCGGAGGTGGCTAGGGGTAAGGTAAGCTCTCTGAGAATCCTTGCGGTAGTTTCGTAATAGAGATCGGAGTTGGTCGCTCTGCCGAGGTAAGCGTGCTCCTTGAAGTGGATACGTCCTACCGAATACGCAGGCAGGTTCAGAAGGGCGGTTCTTCCGTAGGTGAAGTATACGGGATTGCCCGAAGCGGTCATTCTGACGTTAGCTCCTGCCGACTTATAATTAAAGGTCTCACTGAAGGGATAAACGTCCTCACAGTTTCCGTCTGCCTCAAGGGTATACATTCTCTTTTCTTCGGGAGAATACTCTACTCCAAAGAGATCTTCAAGTCCGTCGATACGGCTTGTTGCGAAGAGAGAAACGCCATTTTTGTAAAGTTCTCTTAGCTTTTCAAGCCTTTCATCGGACAATCCGACAGTTGTGGGAAGCACGATAAGATCGGTATCCTCAGGTGTCAAGGTGTCAAGAGCTTCCCATGCGGCAAAGGAGCCCATGGGGAGTCCAAAGAGGCGCGCGGTCTCATAAAGATGGGCAAGTCCCTCCTCCGAGGGGTTATAAACCGCGTGCTGAAGATTGTCGGGAACAAACTCGGTCTCGTAGTAGTCTTCGTGCTCGGGGAACTCGGCAAAGAACACCGGGCTCTTCATAAGCGACTTCGGCTTATGGCGAAGAATGTACTTCCAATCCTTCACGAAAACATCGTCCTGCATTTCGGGATGATCGGCGTGCATAAAGCCATAGGTGTCCCAGAAGCGGTAGCCATCCTTAGTCTTTACCGCTGCGTTATAGGCGTAGTCTCTTGAAAGAGTGGTATTAAACCAAAGGGGCATATCATACTTTCCGAGAGGGGGATTTGCATGCTTGACGTGACCGTCGATACAACCTCCGATAGCCGACTTATATTGTTCGGGATAGATGACGAGCCTCGGGAATTTCGCAAGGAAGGTACCTACACCGAAGGGGCCTCTTAATGTCTGATACGCACAGGATGCGGGATAGTCCTCAAACTGACAGAAGCCGGTGAACAGCTCGTCGGAGAGGAAGTCTGAAACGTTGAAGCCGTAGGTCCTTGCCAACGGGTAGGAGCGAAGCATCGTAGCATAGATGTTGATAGGTCCGTAGTGGGCTCTTTTCCACTTGGGGTTTATCTCGGAAAAGGCTTTATTCTGTGCTCTGAAGCAGGCATCTATTGCCGCCCCCGCATAGTCGTACCACTCGTGCTGATAATACTTATAAAGGTTATCAAGAGCCTCCTGTGTCATCTCACCGCCTCTGACAAAGCCTACCTTATCTCTTGCGCCCTCGGACTCTCTCTCGTCAAGGAATTTGTCAAGAAGGTCGCGTAGCTCGGGCATAGAGGGCCAACAAAAGCCCGACATATAGTCGCATCTTAAAGAGCCCCACTGATAATCCTGGGGATAGGAAATGTAATCGGCGTTCTTGACTATATCAAGATGATCCTTGTAGTTGCAGGAATATCTGTCACCGTATGGACGCTGATTAAGCCAGACGTACCATTTTCTGCCGAATTTCTTGATTACCTCCCAAACTCTTTTCCTGTCTCCGATGTAAGGAAGGAATGCGGAAAGCGCGTAAAAATGTTCGGTGTTGTCCGCTCTGCCGGGATTCCAAGGATCAAACTTATCTCTGTCAAGATACTTCTGCTCGTTGGGGGTTGAGAAAAGCACGGGAAGTCCGGACTCAAGAGGCGGACACTTTTTGCCTTCCTTGTCAAAGACCTCGAATACTACGTTGAGTTCACGGAATAATTCGCCGCCGTAGTAAACGAACAGATGGACTCGGTAAACCCCTACTGGGAGGGGAGCGTGAGTCATTCTGTCATTTTCGTCAATAGAAAACTCTTCCATTAACTCGTCAAAGACGTTGCGAAGTTCCGCTTTGTAGGTTATATATTTCTTTTCTGTGTTGGTATAGATAGCGAAGGATATTTCCTCGTCCTCTGCGAAGAAATGACCTCGACGGAAGTGGTCACGGACAACCTCTGCTTCATAGACAGTATCCTCTATCATTCCGACAGCGTACTTATCCTCGGGGGAGCGAAGCTCAAAGGTGTCGGGGAATGTGGTTTTACCGAGATATTTTCCGTCTTTCGAGAAATTATATTCTCCTTTGCCCTCTTGCATAACGTAGCCCTTTACCCAGCAGTGCTCATAGCCGAAGGAATAGTTTGAATCGGTGTTATTTACCGGTACGGTAAGTGAAACGGGAAAATCGACCATTCCGAGGAATACGTCGAGTATTCCCTTCCAGTGCATACCGTCAGAGGTGTTGATGTTGCCCATTGAGAAGTAGAATTTTTCTCCACCGTATGTGAAGTAGGGGCGTGTCATATACCACTGCTCAACAACATACTGACTTCTTGTTCCGTGGGGATCGTAATAGGGGTAATTCTCTCTGTACTGTGGGCCGCCGTCGAGGGTTGCTTTCAGATAACGCTTCTCACCGCATTCGTAGAGCTCATACTCCATTGTTAAGGGCATCGTACCTCCCTCAAGCATGGGAACCTCTACCTTCACGGGGGGATTTATTGTTTTTGTTTCTAAGTCAGCAGAAAATCTTGCCGACTGATAGATTATTTCTCCGATAAAGTTCGGTCTGCCAAAGCCTGTGGCACCGCTTCTCACGGAAACCTCGAATTTTATTGCCTCTGCATGCTCGGATTTTACGGTAAGACCGCTTTTATCGGCGGTGAGTTTTGCTCTGCAAAGCTCACCTACTGCGGGGAAGAAGTCGGTTGGTACGCTTTTCGTAATCTCACACTCTGTTCTATCGTCGGTAAGAGTTCTGAGGGTGACCTCAAATGTCTTATCTATCTTTTTCCACTTAAGGATAAGCTCATAGCCTGAGTGTCCCACTCTTTCGTAGCCCGAGTAGAGGGTTGCTCCCGCAAAATCGGTTATATAGTTAAATGAAAACTCATAGTCTACACTATATTCCTTCACCGTCGGAACCTTAAGAAAATACTTGTTTCCGCAGGCGGCTATTGCCATTCCCTGTTCAACCGGGCGTATGTGCTTATGCCAAAGGTGGTTACATGCCTCGATTTCTATTCCGTACGGCTTGTAATTTTCGTCATATAGCTTGAAGCTTTCGTTAAAAATAAACATAGTTTTTCCTTTCTTTTGGGTACAAAAATCCCCTCATGCTTTGATTTTAGCATAAGGGGAAATAATTGTCAATAGTTTTTTAAAAATATACTTAATAAGCACTTGGTTTTTTGTGAACATTTATTTGACAAGAGTTTTCAGTTATCTGTCATGCGGTAAAGGTAGGCATTCTTGTCTTTGCCGCATTTTTCGGCTATTTCTACCCTCTCAAGAAGCTTGAGGGAGTAGAACGCCTTACGACGTTTCAGCCCGGTAGCCTTGTTAAAATCGGCAGAGGTAAAGGGGGACGGAAGAGGAGGCAGGATGCTTCTTAAATCATCCTTTGTTCTTATATCGAATTCTCCGAGAAGCTTTCTTGGCAGACGCTCGATCTTGGTTGCCTTCTTTTTTCTATCCTTGCCGTAACCGTCAAGATATTTATACTCATCGGCGGCCAAAAGGACTATACGCACAGTCAGACCGTCAGAAAAAAGAATATCGGATATTTTGGAAAGCTCGGGGAGAAGGTCGGAGCATCTGCCCTTTTTGGGGCTTTTCTTAGGCTCGGTCAGCTCACCGGTTTCCTTATCCAGCCATATCAGCCGTTTTTCCGCAATTATAGGACAGACGACAGTCACAGTGGATCGCGGTAGAAATTTCTTAAGCTTAGGGATAAGGGGAGTTAAGCTGCCTGTCTGAATTTCAATTATTCCCTTATCGTTTTTCACATCACAGACAGAGCCCATAAACGGAACCTCGTGAAGCTCCTCACAAGGCTCATAATACATTTTCAGTATTCTGTGGAGCGACTTTTCTGCCAATCTGCCAATGCAGTTTCTTTGTTCATCCTTGACTGTAACGCTGAGATAGGCATCAAGGAATCTTTTTTCGTCTATCACCCGTGCACCCTAAAAACAATTTGTTTTCCTTCATTTTTCATTTATTTTAACACAGGACGTTAGGTTTGTCAATCGAGAAGAGGCTTTTTATGGCATATTACGAATAAAAAGGAAGAGGTCGGGCAGAATAGAGGCAGTAATAAGGAAAGGATAAGGAAAATGAAAAAAACTATCGTTGTTATTCTGACAGCTCTGCTCGTCATCGGCTCGTTATCAATAGGAGCTTTTGCCGCATCATCCTACTTCGGATACGGAGCCGAGGTAGTGGCAAGCGACGTCAAAATGGTTAAGACCGGAATTCTCGGTAAAAAGCTTTGCTTTTCCGATGCCGATTTCAAGTCGGCTCTCTGTATTGCCGACTTTGAAAGTATTACGGTAACCGAAATTCCCTCCTCAACAGAGGGTACTCTGCTAATAGGGGGCAGACGTGTTGGCGAGGGGAGAGTAATCAAGCAGAAAAATCTTGGTGCTCTGGTATTTGTACCCGCCTCGGACACGGTAAGTGAAGCCCGCTTCTCATTCTGTGCAGAGGGATATATGGGGGGAGCCGAGATCGAATGCATTATGAAATTCATAGGAAAAGTAAACTATGCACCCGAGATCGACAGCACTGCGGCTTTGACAGCGGTGATGACACAAGAAAACATTTCTGTATTCGGTAATCTCAGTGCAACAGACCCCGAAGGAGACGAAATAGAATATATTATCGTTTCCTACCCCAAGAAGGGTATGACAGAGCTTGTGGACACGGCGACCGGAAGATTCTCCTACACACCAAGCGAGGGCTACACCGGCAAGGATTCCTTCGTTTACGTTGCCAGAGATGAGTACGGTAACTATTCCGAGCCTATTAAGGTGAATATTAAGGTAAACGAAAGAATGTGCGACACCGTTTATACCGACATGGAGGGACGGGAGGAATACAACGGAGCGGTAGCTATGACAGCGATGGGCGTTATGGGCGGTAAGCTTCTCGGTGATGACCTTTACTTCCTTCCCGACGAGGCGGTCAGCCGAGCGGAATTCGTGGCTCTCGCTTTAAAGAGTGCCGGCATTAGGGCTGACAGTACCGTGTCATCGACCTATTTTGATGACAATGACGATATTCCCGTATCGCTTCGCGGCTACGTTGCTACGGCACAAAGACTGGGCTACGTGGGAGGAGACTTTGTTGACGGAAGGCTTCTCTTCTCACCGAATGAGGCGATCACAAAATACGAAGCGGCAAGGATCATGGCGGCAATGCTTGGTGCCGACGGAGAAACCGAAGAGAGTGTTTTTGCCGATGACGATGATACGCCGGTGTGGGCAAGAGCGGGAGTTTCGGCAATGAAGACACTCGGAATCTTCGACGACTGCGATTCGGCTGAGAGCGCATCCGCGGTCACGAGAGCGGACGCGGCGGATTATCTTTACAGAGTTAGCATGATCAAATAAACGGTTCTCGGCGACTGTCGCGTTCGGGGCATTACTGCTTCGAATTCGGCAGTCTCCGGTGTTTTCACGGTTTTTCACAAGCTTTTAGCTCAGCGTTTTTTTATTTTCATTATTATCGCTTTATTATTCCTTAGAATAATCGGCGGAAAGAGACGCCATGGCTTTTGCCATTTCCTTCGGGAGGTCGGAAGGGGTGACACCGAAGTCGGAGTAGATTTTTGCTAAGTTGTCTCCCGCTTTGCCGTGGATATAGGCGGCGAGGGCGGTAGAGCCGAGGGGATCATCCGAAAAGGCGAGGAGAGAGACGATGAGCCCCGCGAGGGCATCGCCGCTGCCGCCCTTGGCGAGGGCAGAGGAGCCTGTGGAGTTGACGTAGGTGATTTTGCCGTCGGTGACGATCGTTGCCGCTCCTTTAAGAAGGAGGATACATTGATTTTCAAGAGCAAAGGATTTTGCTATTCTCAGGCGATCGGAATTGATCGCGGAAACGGGTACGCCAGTTAGCCTTGAAAGCTCCATTGGATGAGGGGTAAGGATAAGCTTACGCCTTGAATTTCTGAACACGTCGAGAGAACCGAAGGAGGAAACCGAGTTGAGAGCATCCGCATCAAGTACAATGGGAGCTCCGTCGGATTCAAGAAGCTCCTTTATTAAAAGATAAAGTTCCTCGGAAACGCCCGAGCCCGAGCCGACAAGGGCAGAGCTATGGGCTTTCGCAAGGGAGAGAATATCTTCGGTGCTCTCTGGTAAGCCATCAAGCAGAGGGGCGTATATCGCTTCGGGGAAATCGGAGATAAGACGATCTCGGAGAGCTCTTGAGGACAGGTAGGTGACGATTCCCGCTCCGCCTCTGAGAGCCGCCTCAAGAGACAGTCTGCCCGCTCCCTCGTACTTCTCGCTTCCGGTTATGAGGAGGGCTTTGCCGAAGGATCCTTTATTTGAGTTATTGTTTCTTTTCGGAAGAAGTCTTACAGCCTCTTCTTCATCTACAAAAAACTCATCAAATGTAAATGATGAGAAAATAGACTCCTTTGGCAGAGAAAGATCGGAGTATACTAAATTACCTACGAACTCTCTTGCCGGATAGGATAAAAGACCAACCTTTATAAAAGAAAGCTGAACGGTCGTATCCGCTCTTAAAGCTCCCTTTCCTGCTCTGCCGTATTCTGCATCTATGCCCAAGGGAACGTCTACCGCAAGAACAGGCACGGACATTGCGTTAATAGACTCGGAAAGGTCGATAAGCTCGGAGGAAAGTTCCCCTTTAAAGCCGGTACCAAATAGAGCATCAACAATAAGATTGGCTCGGCTGAGCTCCTCCGAGCTTGGTAAGCCCTCAATTACGCTGCCGCCACGGGCGAGAAATTCGTTAAGATAATACTTTCCGCTCTCGCTTCTCTGCCCTTTCGAGAGGACGTCGTATATTACGGTATCGAATTTACCAATAGAAAGACAGCCAAAGGCATAACCGTCGCCGCCGTTATTGCCGCCGCCCGCAAGAACCAACACTCTGCCGCCCGAGGGAAGGATATTCTCCGCGGCGGAAAGAACCGCCTCTCCGCTTCTTCTCATAAGCTCACGCTCGGCAATTCCAAGAACTTCTATGGCAAAGCGGTCAATTTTCGGTATCATATCCGGGGTTACAAGCTTCATTTTAATCTCCATTCTGTCGCCTGTCGGGCGACTGCACAAACATATAACTAATTTTCGGCACCGCCGTTTCGGCGGCATTTTGGAATAAGGCTCCAAAATGCGAAAATTTGAGGCGTGAAACGTACTACACGATAATTCAGATGGTACAAAGCTTTCACGCTATCTTTCCTTTCTTCGGTTTAGGAATTATTTACATAAGATATCTGCAATTTTAGTGCAAAATGACAATAGTTGTAATTTTTTTTGATTTTTTTCGGAGATTTAGCCAAAAAAACTATTTACAAACCAAAGTTTTTTTGATATACTGTTCATAGCATTAACAGAAGGAGAACAGTATGTCTAAGAAAATCATTATTACAATTGCTCGTCAATACGGTAGCGGCGGACGTGAGATCGGTGAAAGAGTAGCCGAGCTTCTCGGTATTCCCCTCTACGACAAGGAGATCATTACGGATGCTGCCGCAAAGGGCAGTCTTGACGAGGACGTCATCAAAAAGGTAGACGAATCGGCTGCTAACAGCCTCCTTTATACCCTTGCAATGGGTTCTAATATTCTCGGCACTACAATGCACTTCGGTTACAAGATGCCCCTCAACGACAAGCTCTTTATACTCCAGTCTGAGGTAATCAAGGGGTATGCCAAGGAAGGTAGCTGTGTCGTTATCGGAAGATGCGCTGACTACGTTCTTAAAGACGAGCCTAACGTGCTCAGAATCTTTATCTTCGGTGACCTCGATCACCGCCAGGCAAGAGTTGCTGAAAGACACCCCGAGATCAAGTCTTCACAGATAATCGACGTAATTAACAAGACCGATAAGAGAAGAAGCTCCTATTACAACTTCTACACCGGAAACAAGTGGGGCAAGTACGATAATTACGATATGACTATCAATTCCTCGACTCTCGGCATTGAGCATACCGCACAGGTCATCTATGCATCTGCTCTCAAGCTTATAGAGGAGTAAAAAGCAGTTTTTAACCGCAAATTGTAAACAGAGGTTTACAATTTGCGGTATTTTTTATTTAAAGTTTATCAAATCGCCGCATCTCGAAAGTGAGGACGAATACAGCTTAGTAATAAGAGTTACCGCGGAGTCGATATCGGATGCACAGCAGGTCTCGCTCGAGGAATGCATTGCAAGCTGAGGTATACCGAGATCAACGCTTGGCACGGAAAGCCTTGTTGTAGCAACCGAGCCGAGTGTCGAGCCCGAGAGCATATCCGCTCTGGTGGAAAAACTCTGAATCGGTACTCCGGCAAGGTCGGCAAGAGTCCTGATCACGGCATCGGAAACCGCATCCGTGGTGTAAAACTGATTTGCGTGATATTTTACGCAAACACCGCCGCCGAGAACAGGGGCTGCCGAGGGATTGGCAAGCTCGGGGTGGTTGGGATGCTTGGCGTGAGCGTTATCAAGGCTGACCATAAAGCTGTCTGTCAGCATTGCGGCAAGTCTTTGCTCACCGCCCGTAATCTTTTCAAGAACGGTTTTCAAGAACGTGGAGTTAGCTCCCTGCTTTGTGGAATTACCTACCTCCTCGTTATCGAATGCTACGAATACGGCAACGGTATCATCTCTTACGGGAGCGCAAAGGAACGCGGAAAGCGAAGAATATACCGAAGCAAGGTTATCGAGCCTGGGTGAAAGAATGAATTCATCCCTCGCACCGAACACTCTTCCCTCCTCTCGGTTATAAACGAACAGATCCGAGGAAACAATATCATCGGGTGAGCAGGATAATTCATCTGCTATTAATTCTTTGAGAATTCCGCCCTCCTTGCCGAGCGAAAGAAGGGGAAGCATATCGGTAGCGGGATTAAACTTATATCCATCGTTTACCCCTCTGTTCTGATGTATGGCAACACTTGGAATGGACAAAAGGTCTTTTTCAATATTGACCAGCCTTATACGAAGCCCTTCCGTACTTTTCACTACGGCTCTGCCCGCAACCGAAAGAGGTCTGTCGAGCCATGAATAAAGAATAGAGCCTCCATACTTCTCTACCGGAACGCAAGCGTAAGCTCCGGAACGCTCGTCTATTCCCGTGATCTTAAATGCGGGAGTATCGGTATGCGAGGCACAGATCATAAAGCTCTCTGCCGCCTTGCCGCCCTTAAAGGCTATAACAGAACTGTCGCCTCTTACGACGAAGGAGGGCTTGCCGGAGCGGTATTCACTGTCATTCTTCTCGGTAAGCTCGGAAAAGCCGTTTGAGACAAGAAGCTTTTTTACAGTCTCAACCGTATGAAAGGCGGTGGGACACGCCTTGATAAATTCGATAAGATCCTTTGTATGTTTCATTTTTTGGTCTCGCATTTTCTTTTTTTATTTATATTTTACATCTTTTAATTAAAAAAGTCAACTTCTACCCTTGAAAAAGAGTGGAATTTATGCTAAAATAGCACGTGATATTATTAGTTCAACGAGGTGAAGTATGATTAATTTATCAGATCATCCCGAAATAGGCTCGGTAATCGGGTTCTTTGAGGAGATAAGCAAAATTCCCAGAGGATCGGGCAACACCGACAAGATAGCCGAATATCTTTATAATTTCGGTAAAAAGAGAGAACTATACACCGTAAGGGACTCCTTCAATAACGTAATAATCAAAAAGGACGCCACAAAGGGACGTGAGAACAGACCGACGCTTGTGCTCCAGGGGCATTCGGACATAGTTGCCGAAAAGGAGCCCTTTTGCGATATAGATATGGAAAATGAGGGTGTACGCATATACCGTGACGGTGACTTCATTAAGGCAGACGGAACAACACTCGGAGCCGATGACGGCATTGCACTTGCTTACGCCTTGGCAATACTTGATTCCAAGGATATTGCCCACCCCGCCTTAGAATGTGTTTTCACATCCGACGAGGAGACAGGTCTTACCGGAGCTATGAATATCGATCCCGATGAAATCTGCGGAAGGATGATGATAAATCTCGATTCCGGCGACGAAGGGGTTTTCACCGTTGGATGTGCGGGTGGCGCAAGAGCGGATATTGAGTTCAAAATGAAACGCAGCGAAGCCGCAGGTCACTGCTATAAGCTGAGCCTTGAAGGGCTTATCGGCGGTCACTCGGGAGTTGAGATAGACAAGGGCAGAAGCAACGCAATAAAGGTTATGGGCGAGCTTCTTTCCTCCCTCTCGGAGGTCAGGCTTACCGAGCTTTACGGCGGAAATGCCGATAACGCCATACCGAGAGAGGCATACGCAGTGTTCTTCAGTGAAGAAGAGCCGAACGAGGAGATGCTCGATTCTTTCGCAAAAGGTCTTACCCCGGGTGAGTCGGCAATTGTCAGATGCGAGGGTGCAAAAGCACCCAAAAATGCCTTAACCGATGAATCAACCGGCAGGATCCTTTCGCTTATACGTTCAATTCCTACCGGAGTATACAAGATGAGCGAGGATATTTGCGGCTTGGTAGAAACCTCCCTCAACGTAGGAGTTTGCAAGCTTTGCGAGGAGTGCTTCAATCTGACCGTTTCGGTTCGTTCCTCGAAGGGAGAAGAAAAACGAAAGCTTCTCGATATTGTTAAGGAGAAAGCTCTTGCACTTGGAGCTTCTGTCGAAACAAGAGGAGATTATCCCGGATGGGCATACAAAAAGGAATCGGCACTCAGAGATATAATGAAAGAAAGCTTTATAAGAGTTATCGGAAAAGAGCCCAAGATCATTATGATACACGCAGGACTTGAATGCGGAATTTTCTCGGATAAGCTTCCGGGACTTGACTGTGTTTCGACCGGCCCTAATCACTTTGACATACACACTCCGAAGGAGCGGTTGTCGCTGTCGTCAACAGAAAGAGTATGGAAATTCCTTCTCGACGTACTTGAAAATATATAAGAGGTAATAAAAATGAATAAAACCAGACTTAAGAAATACGCCGCTCTAATTGCAAGAGTAGGTGCAAACGTACAAAAGGGACAAGAGGTTATCGTTCAGGCAGAGCTTGATCAGCCCGAATTCGTGAAAATGGTGGTTGACGAGTGCTACAAGGCAGGGGCGAAAAAGGTTTCGGTGGACTTCAGCTATCAGCCCCTGACCAAGTCGAACGTTCGATACTGCTCGGAAAATGTGCTTGGCAGCCTTGATAAATGGCAACTTGAAAAATGGGAGCATCAGGCAGAGGTCCTTCCCTGTAAGATCTATCTTATGTCGGAGGATCCCGACGGTCTCAAGGGCGTAAATCAAAAGAAATTTGCAAGAGCTATGGCTTCCCGCTCAAAACTCATCAAGCCCATTAGAAACAAAATGGAAAACAAATATCAGTGGTGTATTGCCGCCGTTCCCGGAAAGGGCTGGGCAAAGAAGGTATTCCCCGGCGAAAAGACAAACAAGGCTGTCGAGATGCTTTGGGAGGCAATACTCTCCACA
Source organism: Eubacteriales bacterium (assembly GCA_045647805.1). GTDB lineage: Bacteria > Bacillota > Clostridia > Oscillospirales > CAG-272 > UBA1740. The sequence continues at coordinate 52,776 of JAZRMT010000127.1, forward strand.
TCCAGAGTTAACGATGATCCTATTGAGGCGTGGAGACTCCACAATGCCGACCTTGCAAAAAAATGCGAGTTCCTTAATTCGCTGAAAATCAAGGAGCTTAAGTACAAGTCGGAAAGCGGAACTGATTTCAGAGTAGGTCTGCTTCCCGAGGCACTGTTTATGGCGGGTGGCGAGGAAACTCTCGGAAGAGGCGTTTACTTCAATCCCAACATTCCCACCGAGGAGGTATTTACTTCTCCCAGAAAGGGCGATGCCGACGGTATAGTTTATTCGTCTAAACCCCTTTCCTACGGAGGACAGCTCATTGATAAGTTCTGGATAAAATTTGAGGGCGGTAAGGCTGTTGACTCGGGAGCCGAGGAAAATGCAGAGCTTCTTCGAGAAATAATCAATATGGACGATGGTGCGGCGTATCTTGGCGAGATAGCACTTGTTCCCTATTCCTCCCCGATAAGAGAGTCGGGACTGCTCTTCTATAATACCCTCTTTGACGAGAACGCCGCCTGCCACCTTGCACTCGGCAGAGGCTTTACCAACGTGCTTGTCGATTACGACAAATATACCGAGCAAGAGGCTCACGAGATGGGAATAAACGATTCCATTGTTCACGAGGACTTTATGATCGGTACCGAGGATATGGATATTACTGCCGTCACCGAGGACGGCAAGGAGATAAAAATCTTCGAGCGAGGCGAATGGGCGTTTTAACATGGAATACAGAATAGAACACGATTCAATGGGAGAGGTCTTGGTACCCGAAGATAAATATTGGGGTGCTCAGACCGAAAGAAGCAGACAGAACTTTCCCATAGGCGGTGAAAGAATGCCCGAAGAGATAATAAGGGCGTTCGGAATTTTGAAGCTTGCGGCGGCAAGAGCGAATGCAAAACTCAAGCCCGAGCGGATGACCGAGGAAAAGCTACACGTAATTGAGGTGGCGGCAGAGGAGATAATAGACGGCAAGCTTTCCGAGCATTTCCCGCTTGTTGTATGGCAGACGGGAAGCGGAACGCAGAGCAATATGAACCTTAATGAGGTTATTGCGGGAAGGGGCAACGAAATACTCGGGAAGAAGCTTCTTCACCCGAATGACGACGTAAATATGTCGCAGTCGTCAAACGACACATTTCCCACCGCAATGCACATTTCCGCAGTTTTGGAGAGTGAAAGACAGCTTTTGCCCGCCATTTTCAAGATGGTTTCCACACTTAAGCGGCTGGAAATTGAAAACGAGGGGATTGTCAAGAGCGGAAGAACCCACCTTCAGGATGCCACTCCGATAGCCTTTTCGCAAGAGATAAGCGGATGGCGCGCTTCGCTCGAAAGAGATGCGGAGATGATCATTTCATCCTTGCTTCCTCTAAGAAGGCTTGCTCTCGGAGCTACTGCGGTAGGAACAGGATTAAATGCTCCTTTAGGATTTGACACCGAGGTATGCGAGCAGATCACAAAAATAGCAGGCAGCTACTTTGTTACAGACGAGAATAAATTCCACTCCTTAAGCTCGAAGGACGAGCTGGTATTCGCTCACGGAGCCCTTAAGGCTTTGGCGGCAGACCTTATGAAGATTGCTAACGATATAAGATGGCTTGCATCCGGTCCAAGACTCGGTCTTTCGGAGATATTTATTCCCGAGAACGAGCCCGGATCCTCGATCATGCCGGGAAAGGTCAATCCCACCCAGTGCGAGGCGGTAACCATGGTCGCCGTTCAGGTAATGGGAAATGATGCGGCGGTAGGAATTGCCGCCTCTCAAGGCAATTTTGAGCTGAACGTATTTATGCCTGTGCTTATATATAATTACCTTCAATCGGTAAGACTGCTCACCGACGTTATTTTGTCCTTTGAAGAAAGGTGCGTATCAGGCATTGTGGCAAACAAGGAGCGAATGCACAACAACTTATACAATTCTCTTATGCTCGTTACGGCGCTCACACCTACGATCGGATACGAAAACGCCGCCAGAGTTGCGCATCTGGCACACGAAAAGGGGATTTCGTTAAAGGATGCTTGCCTTACTCTCGGGTATCTTACCGAGGACAAATTCAATGAAATATTTAAACCGGAGAAAATGATATAATGGATATAAGAAAAGAATCGCTTCAAAAGCATTATGAATGGAGCGGCAAGATAGAGGTTGTCTCCAGAGTTGCAGTTGAGACAAGAGAGGATCTGTCGCTGGCATATACCCCCGGTGTTGCCGAGCCTTGCCTCGTAATTAAGGACGACGTAATGAAGTCCTACGAGCTGACAAGACGCAAAAATCTCGTAGCAGTGGTTACCGACGGTACGGCTGTGCTCGGGCTTGGTGACATTGGTCCCGAGGCGGGAATGCCGGTAATGGAAGGAAAATGCGCACTCTTCAAGACCTTTGCCGACGTTGATGCCTTCCCTATCTGCATAAGATCCAAGGACGTTGACGAAATCGTAAGGACGGTGGAGCTTATTGCCGGTTCCTTCGGCGGAATAAATCTGGAGGATATTTCGGCACCACGTTGCTTTGAAATTGAAAAGAAGCTTAAGGAACGCCTCGACATTCCCGTATTCCATGACGACCAGCACGGAACAGCGATTGTCGTTGCGGCGGCACTCATTAATGCTCTTAAGGTGGTTAAGAAGGAGATCGGAAAGGTCAAGGTAGTAATAAACGGTGCCGGCTCTGCGGGAATTGCTATTGGTAAGCATCTGATGAATCTGGGTGTCAAGCATCTCACTATGGTTGACCGCTTCGGAATTCTTGCAAGAGACGACGACAGTCTTTCAACAGCACACAAGGAAATGGCGGCAGTAACAAACGAAGAGCTTCTTCACGGAACTCTTGCCGACGCTATGCGTGGAGCAGACGTTTTCATCGGTGTTTCGGCTCCCGGTGTTGTAAATGAGGACATGGTTCGCTCTATGAACGAGGGATCGATAGTCTTCCCCATGGCTAATCCTACACCCGAGATAATGCCCGACCTTGCAAAGAAGGCGGGTGCGGCTGTGGTTGGCACAGGCCGTTCGGACTTCCCGAACCAGATAAACAACGTTCTTGCCTTCCCCGGAATATTCAGGGGAGCGCTTGACTGTCTTGCTACCACCATTAACGAAGAGATGAAGGTAGCTACATCCTTTGCACTTGCATCCTTAATTCCGGATGAGCAGCTTACAGCTGATAATATTATCCCTACTGCTCTTGACAAGTCGGTAGCTCCCGTGGTTGCCGCAGCGGTTATCGAAGCCGCAAAGAAGACAGGTGTAGCAAGGATTTAATACATAAAAAGCAAAACGTCGCATAGCTTTTCAGTAGTTATGCGACGTTTTTGTTATGTTTTGTTTGCATTTTTAAGTTATATGATACCATCACGGAAACGCGAAGGGATGTTGCTTGTAAACTTTTTAAAATTGCGGTAGAAGGTCGTAAACTCGGAACAACCACACATATAGGCAACGTCGGTTATCTTCTCACCACTTTTTATTAAAGCCAGAGCTCTTTGTATTCGCTTTCTGTTAAGATAGTCGGAAAAGGAGAGTTTCGTCTCTCTTTTAAATAACTTACAAAACTGGGCTCTGGAGTTGCTGAAAGCCTTGTTATATCTTCAAGAGATATATTCTCGGTACAATGAGCATCAATATACAGAACGCAATATTTTATAAAGCTTTCCTTGCCGTATCTCTCGGAAAGTCCTAAAAGGCTTCTGTTATTCATAATCTCGGAGAGAGTGGAAAGAAGCGACAAGACTCCGAAAAGGTGGCTGCCTGATTTCTCGACTCCGTTATTCTTTATTTTACTGAGTACCGACTCAAAGAAAACTATTTCTTCCGGCGGAAGAGATATTTTGGCAAGGAGCGGATCTGCCGTACCGATGCCCGTGAGGAATGAACGAAGAGCAGTAATTTCCTCACCTTCCCCAAAAAAAAGATCTTCTTCAAAGGATATAATATAAAACACGGTCTGTACCACACTGATCGAAACTTCCGCCTTCGCCCACGGAGGAAGGATAAATACGTCGCCGTGTGTAAGAGAGGCTGTACTGCTGCCTGAGACGTTTGAAAGTCTTCCTCTCTGGCAGTAGCATAAACGGTAGCATGTTTCGGAAAGTGTCAACTCCCCGATTGGTGGGTTTTCATAATAATCAATTCTATATTTCATTACTTGTCCCTCGAGCTTGTCATCATTAACATTATATATTATCCGAAAACAAAACGCAATAGAATTAAGAAAAGACTATACGATTTGCAATATTAAAAATACTATACCTAATTCTTACTGCGTGGCAACTGTGCTATAATGAAGTAAAAAAACCGAAAGTCGTGAATAAAATGAACGCTTCATTTAACGTCATTTCGACTCCGAAGCATTTTGAATACAAGAGCGGAGAAGGTCTGAAAATATAAAGCATACGAATAGTAGGAGATAACGGTGTGCCTTTGCCCGCTGCTCTTGATATTTTGAAAAAGGATTTAAGCTTTGATTTGACCGAAGGCAACGCAGACCTTAAGCTTTACGTAGGAGAAGAAAACTTCCCCGAGCAGACGGTCACAAACGATGTCACAGAGCTTTTAAAAGAGCGTTTTGCAAGCACTCAAGGCTACGTTATCAAAGGTGACGGAAGTGGCAATACGATTATTCTTGCAAAGTCCGCACAGGGTGCGGCGTACGGTCGTCCTGTATATGGCGGGAGCAGGAATTTGTAACGGCTCGTCAAACCTTTTCGTTATGCTTGTAATTCCGCTTATGAGTGCATCTATTCTCTACCACGTTATGTCGGTTACCTCTTTGATTGCCCCCCTTTTGATTTCAGCATTTGCTTTCAAGGAGCATCTGTCAAAAGGAAGTGGATCGGAGTCGCAATCGGTGTTGTTTCGGCACTGTTGATGAATTTAAAATAAAAAAATCACGAGGACTTGTCGCTTGCTCTGTGGCAAACGCACGGTCCTCGCGTTTTTTGTGATTTATACGAGTTTTGACAACTATTATTGTCTTTTAATACAAAGTTGCTATTTTACCCACGTTCAAGTATAGACATTGCTACTACGACACCATCTCTTGCCGAGGAGATTATTCCACCGGAATAGCCTGCCCCCTCGCCTACGGGATAAAGTCCTTTTATTCCTACCGCAGAGTAGTCCGCTTCCCTCTCTACTCTTACAGGAGAGGTGCTTCTCGTCTCGGGACCGGTCATAGGGGCATCCGGGTGGTAGAATCCCGGCATCCAGTCGTCAAATTCCCATATAGCGGCTCTCAGCGAATCGGTTACGACAGTGGGAAGGTATTCCTCGGGAGAAAAGAGCTCTGTTCCTATCGGATAGGTTGGTCCGATCTCACCAATACTCAAGGCTCCTCTGCACTTAGCGAAGTCCTCCATTCGCTGAACAGGTGCCTTGTAAGAATCGGTGAGCCTGTAAGCTGCTCTCTCTATTCTCCTTTGAAGAGCAATTCCCGAAAGAGGATCATCCGAGCAAAAGTCCTCCGGAGTGAGGCTTACAAGAAAGGCTGCATTTGAATTTTCACCGTTTCTCGCATATTCGCTCATACCGTTGGTAACGATTCCGCACTCGTCACTCGCCGCAGCAACGACCGTGCCTCCGGGACACATACAGAAGCTATAAACGCTTCTGCCATTTTCAAGATGACTGACAAGATGATAGGACGCCGTTTCTATCCCCTCGGGGGAATTACAGCCGTAAACCATTCGGTCTGTATATTCTCTTTTATGCTCTATTCTGACACCCATTCCAAATGGGCGAGGAGTAAGAATAGCTCCTGCATCACGCAATAATTCAAAGGTATCAAGAGCGCTATGACCTGCCGCAAGGATTACCGTATCGGTTACAAAATCCTCTTTTCGTCCGTTTTTTGCAACATTGCCCCCCGATATTTTGCCTTCCTTTACGAAAAGAGACACGAGCTTTGCTCCAAAATGAACCTCTCCGCCCAGCTCAATTATCTCCTCACGAAGCTTCTTAACAACGACAGACAGCCTATCCGTACCCACGTGAGCGGTCGTCGAGAAAAGAACGTCGGGCGCGGCTCCGTACTCGACAAATTTATCGAGTATCCATTTTTTATACTTATCCTTAGCTCCGACCTTAAGCTTGCCGTCCGAAAATGTACCTGCACCGCCCTCACCGAACTGTACGTTACATTCGGTATCTAGTATACAAAGCTCCTCAAAAAGCCTGACCTTCTTTTTTCTTTCATCAACGTCAAGTCCTCGCTCGTACACTATCGGTCTTGCTCCGGCTGTCGCGAGGGCAAGAGCGGCAAAAAGTCCTGCGGGGCCTGCACCCACCACAACCGGACGAAGTGACGGCAAGTAGCTTTTAAATTCAAGAGCAAGCTCTTCCGACGGCTTGACCTTCTTTTTCATTTTAAGCAGCCCTGCTTCACGCTCAGCGGAAAGCTCTGCCTCGACAGTCATATCGTAATGGATATCTCCCTTATCCGAAAGATTAAGCGAGCGTTTTAAAATATTAAGTTCTTTTACCTCCGAGCGCTCAATGGGAAGAGCGTAGGTCAGAGCATCGTAAAGCTCATCCTCGGTATAACCGACCTTTATCTTCAGATTTGTTTTGATCATCCTCAGCCTGCTTTTTTTATTTTTTCATTTATACTATATCATATTCTCCTCCGCTTTTCAAGTGGCGGGGAGTTTTTTGTTTTAGACAAAGAAAGTGAATATTTGTCGTTTTTCGGGAAAAACTAGACACATCACGATTTTGGGGATTATCCCCGTGAAAGGAAATTATAAAGTTATGAAGAAAATTCTATCAGTGATTCTGCTTCTTTGCGTTTTTGTGTCCGCATCGTTATCCTTATTCGGATGTGGAAAAAAGAGCGAGGACGTATCGGTTCTTTATTATACCTATAGCGACACTTATATTTCAAGCGTAAGATCGGCTATGGATGATGCACTTGACGAGCTTAAGCTCGGATATCACAACTATGATGCGGCAGGCAATCAAACCACTCAGACCGAGCAGGTTGATACCGCAATTACCAAGGGGGCAAGACTTCTTATGGTAAACGTTGTGGATACCGGATCGGAGGATGCGGCAAAGGCGATAATCGAAAAGGCGAAAAGAGCGGATATCCCACTCATATTCTTTAACCGTTCTGTTGACGAAAACGTAATTAAGAGCTATGAAAAATGTGTATTCATCGGAACGAATTACGAAGAAGCCGGCATAATTCAAGGAGAAATGATAGGTAATTATCTCGTAGAGAATTACGACAAGCTTGATATTAACGGCGACGGAAGGATAAGCTACGTTCTTTTCAAGGGGCAGCAGGGCAACCTAGAGGCGGAGTCCAGAACAAAATACGCTGTCGAGGTTGCAAATTCTATACTCGCCAAGGCAGGAAAGCCCTCGCTCAGCTTCTATGACAAAAAGAACACGCAGGGATATCTTGTTGACCAGAACGGCACCTGGTCAAATGCGGCGGCAAACAATCATATGAAGACGCTTCTCTCGGCTTACAGCGAGTCCGGAGGCAATATGGTGGAGCTGGTCATCGCAAATAACGACGAGATGGCACTCGGTGCTCTTGCGGCACTCGAGGAAGCAGGCTATAACAAATCGGGCGGCAGATTCATTCCCGTGTTCGGAATAGATGCCACAGAGGGAGCTAAAGCAAAGATTCAGTCGGGTGCGATGACAGGTACGGTCAAGCAAGACGGCGTGCTCATGGCAAAAACCATTGCAAGGGTTGCCGAAAATCTTCTGCTCGGAAGAGAGCCGTTCATGGAAATTGACGGAGATATGGTAGCAAGCGAGGTAAGAATAAACATTCCCTACTCTGCTTACGGCTCGGAGGGCGACGGAGGAAGTAATGAATGAGGAGCTTCTTCGGATAGTCGGGCTTTCAAAAAGCTTTCCCGGAGTGAAGGCACTCGACCGTGTCGATCTGACGCTGGAGAGAGGATCCGTTCATGCACTTATGGGTGAAAACGGTGCGGGAAAATCCACGCTGATGAAATGTCTGTTTGGTGTATATACACCTGAGGAGGGTGAGATTTATCTTGAGGGGGAGCGGGTAAGCTTCCAAAGCCCGAAGGCAGCGATGCAAATGGGTGTTGCCATGGTTCATCAGGAGCTTAATCAGGCGGAAAAGCTGACGGTTGCAGAAAACATGTGGCTGGGCAGATTTCCGAAGATTGCAAAATATTTTCCCTTCTTAAACGAAAAGGAGATGAAAATAAGGACACAAGAGGTCTTTGCCGAGCTAGGCTTAAAGACGGATCCCGATGCTGTGATAGAGGATCTTTCTGTAAGCGAAAGACAAATGCTGGAGATCGCGAAGGCGGTCTCCTACAACGCAAAAATAATAGTTTTTGACGAGCCGACCTCGTCCTTAACGGAGACCGAGGCGGAAAGGCTTTTTGGAATAATTGAGGCTCTTAAAGCCCGTGGATGCGGAATAGTATATATATCTCACAAGATGGCGGAGATATTAAGAATATCCGATACTGTCACGGTTATGCGTGACGGACGAAAAATAGCAACCGAGCCTTGCGAGAAAATGACGGTTGAGAAGATCATTCGTCTTATGGTAGGCAGAGAGCTTTCCTCATTCTATCCCGATAGAAAGCGGAATATCGGAGATACCATACTGACCTGCGAGAATCTTTCGGGTGAATATTCAAGGCTCAAAAATGCCAACCTAACCTTAAGAAGCGGTGAAATACTCGGTGTCGCAGGGCTTGAGGGCTCGGGCAGAACAGAGCTGCTGGAAGCGATTTTCGGACTGTCTGTGCTTTCATCGGGCAGCATAAGTCTAAGTGGAAAAGAAGTACGAAACAGAAGTCCGAGAGAGGCTATAAAAAACGGTTTTGCACTTCTGACGGAGGAACGAAGGCGATCGGGTATATTCGGAGTGCTGGATATTGCAGACAATACGACGGTCGCATCACAGGAGAAAATTAAAGCCGGGCCTTTCGTATCAAGAAAAAAGGCAGCAAGGCTTACGGGAAAATACGTTAGCAGAATGAGGATCAAGACGCCTTCCGTCGCTGCAAAAATACAAAATCTGTCAGGCGGAAACCAGCAGAAGGTAATTCTTGCGAGATGGCTTCTCACCGATCCTACCGTACTGCTGCTCGATGAGCCTACCAGAGGAATTGACGTAGGTGCAAAATACGAGATATACACACTGCTCTCCGAGCTTGCCGAGGAGGGGCGTGGGATCATCGTCGTTTCATCCGAGATGCCGGAACTGCTCGGAATAGCTGACAGAATATTGGTTATGAGCGGAGGAAGAGTTGCCGGGGAGCTGGATGCCAAAACGGCTACTCAAGAAAAAATAATGGAGCTTGCCGCAAAATTTGCGGAATAAGGACGGGCTAAAGAAACCCGCCCGAAAAATTATGGAAAATGACGGAATATTTGCCAAAGCGTCCGATGGCATAAGAAAAAAAATCTCGGACGTAAAAGGAAGATGCCACAGCTTCCTTGAATTAAGCAGCGGTGAAAAGGCACGGCTTATCCGAGACTTCTTTTTTGATCACGCAATGCTCATTCTACTATCTTTGGCGATAGTTGTAATAGCGATAATAAGTCCGAGATTTATTTCCACCGCTTCGATAGTAAACATTATTTCCTTAACTGCCGCCAAGCTTCCGATAGCACTGGGAATAGGTGGAGCGATAGTGCTTTCCGGAACGGATATTTCCGCAGGTAGAATAGTAGGACTTACGGCTTGTATAGGCGCTTCAATGCTCCAAATGTCAACTTATGCTAACAAAATGTTCCCTAATATGGGCACTTTACCTGTTGTAATAGTTATAATAACCGTTGTGCTTGTTGGAGCTTTGATAGGTCTTGTAAACGGATTTTTCGTGGCAAAATTCAAGCTTCATCCATTCATAGTCACGCTATCGACACAGCTTATCGTTTACGGAATAATTCTTCTGTATTTACAGATAGGCTCTAACGGTGGACAGACACTTTCGGGACTTGACGCCTCTTATCTTGAGTTCGTTGCAGGGCCTTTATTCCGAATAGGCGGAGTAACAGTACCTAAATACGTTCTGTATTCGATTATAATTACAGCGATTATGTGGGTGGTCTGGAACAAAACGACCTTCGGAAAAAATATGTTTGCCGTCGGTTCCAACGCGGAGGCGGCAAGAGTTTCGGGAATCAACGTATTCCTGACGGTCGTACTGGTCTTTATGCTTGCGGGTGCATTGTACGCAGTAACCGGTTTTATTGAGGGTGCAAGAATCGGCTCTGCCGCCTCATACACCGGACTTAATTATGAATCCGATGCTATTGCCGCCTGCGTTATCGGCGGTGTATCCTTCGTTGGAGGTACAGGTAAAATCGGCGGTATTGTCCTTGGTGTTATTCTGCTTCAGATAATATTCGTAGGACTGACCTTTTTATCGGTGGATCAGAACATGCTTTATATCATAAAGGGTATAATAATTCTCTCTGCCTGCGCACTCGATATGAGAAAGTATCTTAAAAAAAGATGATTTTAAGCGGTTTAATCCCTCTTTGCTATGCTTGGAGGGATTTTTTTATTTTTGATCGGCAAAAGTTAATTTTATTCATTCCAAAAGATAAAAGTATGTGTAAATATGCATTTTTGATGGGTACGCAATGATTTTTTGAGGATATTTCAGTTTTAAATTCATTTTTTTATTAAAAATTATTTTTTTACCGAAAAAATTATTGACTTTAGGCAATTAGAAGTTTATAATATCATATTATATTTAAATAAAAGGTTAATTCAATGGAAAATCTACTGGAAAAAGCAAGAAAAATCATCAACGAGGTTGACGCCGAGATGGCGGAGCTTTTCGTAAAGAGAATGAGGGCGGCAGAGATGGTCGCCGAGTACAAAAAGGAGCGCGGACTCTCGATTCTCGATCAAAAAAGAGAGGACGAAATAGTTGCGAAGAACTCGGAGAGGATAGAGGACACGGTTCTTAGAGAATTTTACGTCAATTTTCTCAAAAACAACATGGCAGTTTCCAGAGCCTATCAGGCAAGGATCATGGAGGGTATGAAGGTTGCCTATTCCGGAACCGAGGGAGCATTCGCTCATATCGCTACGGAAAAGCTCTTCCCTACTGCGAAAAAGGTTGCTTTTTCGGATTTTGTCAGTGCTTACAAATCGGTCGAGAAGGGGGAGTGTGACGTCTGCGTTCTTCCCGTCGAAAACAGCTATAACGGTGAGGTTGGTCAGGTCACTGACCTTATGTTCTCGGGCAGTCTTTACGTTAACGGAATGCTCGATCTTGCCGTTACTCAAGATCTGCTTTGCCTTCCCGGGGCAAAAATCGGAGATATCAAAAGGGTTGTAAGCCATCCTCAGGCTCTTGGTCAATGTGCAAAATATATTAAGAGCCGTGAGTTTGAGACCGTTGAGTACAGTAATACGGCACTTGCCGCAAAATACGTTAAGGAGCTTGGCGATCCATCGGTTGCGGCTATTGCAAGCAAGGAGGCGGCAGATATCTTCGGACTGGAGGTTGCTGATCACGATATCAACGAATCAAAGAGCAACACCACAAGATTTGCCGTATTCTCCAGGGTTGCCGCAAAGAGCGTTCCAAAAAACATGACTACTCATTCTATACTTCTCTTCACGGTACGAAACGAGGCGGGTGCACTCGCAAAGGCCATCGACGTTATCGGTAATCACGGCTTCAATATGAGAACACTCAGGAGCCGTCCCATGAAGGAGCTTCTTTGGCAGTATTACTTCTACGTTGAGGCGGAAGGCGAGATACAGACCGAGCAAGGAAGACTCATGATGGAGGAGCTCGGTGAATTTTGTGACAAGCTGAAATTCGCAGGCACATATTGTAAGGTTTAATTTTATTTTACGGTAAGGTAGATATGACTGAATTAAGAATGAACCTCGGTGAGAGGAGTTATACGATAACGGTCGGCAGAGGACTTATCGCACACGCCGACGAATACTTCAATTTAAACCGCAAGGTATTTATAGTTACCGACTCCGGAGTTCCCTGCGAGTACGCCAAAGCTGTTGCAGCGGTGTGCAGAAAGGCGAAAATTGTTACGGTACCCGAGGGCGAGGGCTCCAAGAGCATCGAAACCTACGGCGAGTTATTGTCGGCAATGACCGACTTTGGAATGACGAGAACCGATTGTGCCGTGGCAGTCGGCGGAGGTGTTGTCGGAGACCTGACAGGCTTTGTCTGTGCCTCTTATATGAGGGGAATTGATTTTTACAACATTCCGACGACTGTGCTGTCGCAGGTTGATTCCTCCATTGGAGGAAAAACCGCCATTAACCACGGAGGAGTAAAAAATATTGTCGGTGCCTTCCACCAGCCTAAGGGAGTTTTGTGCGATCTCGATACTCTCAGCTCACTCCCAAAAAGACAGATATCAAACGGACTTAGCGAGGCTGTGAAAATGGCACTGACCTCCGACAAGGAGCTGTTTGAGCTATTTGAGAGCAGCAAGGATCCCTCCGAGGAGCTTGAAACTATTATTACCAGATCGCTTATGATCAAAAAATCAGTGGTTGAGACCGATGAAAGAGAGGCGGGACTTCGTAAAATACTCAATTTCGGTCACACCTTCGGTCATGCTGTTGAGGCAAGAGAGGAAATGAGAGGCTTTTACCACGGTGAATGCGTTGCTATCGGTATGATGGCGGCGGCATCCGACAAGGTCAAAAAAAGACTTATTCCCGTGCTGGAAAAGCTCGAGCTTCCCTACTCCTACGACGGAGACGTTGAGGCGGCACTTTCATTCATCAGCCATGACAAAAAATGCGACGGCAAAAATATCTCGATCATTTTCGTTGATGAAGTAGGTTCGTTCAGAGCCGAAAAGATGGAGGTCGAGGACTTCTTAAATACTGTAAGAGGAGTTTTTTGAGGTGAAAAACAGCTTCGGCAATAACATAACGGTGACTCTATTCGGTGAGAGCCACGGAGAATTCATAGGAGCGGTGGTAGACGGACTTGCTCCCGGAATTAAAATCGATCACGATTATATCAAAGCAAAGCTTGCTCTAAGACGCCCCAGCGGTAAGATATCAACCGCAAGAGTGGAGGCGGACGAATACACCGTTGCAAGCGGTGAATATCAGGGATATACCACGGGCACTCCCCTTACGGTCCTAATCCCCAATACAAATAAAAAAAGCGGTGATTATTCCGGCCTTGCAAAAAATCCCCGCCCCTCTCATGCGGATTATACCGCAATATGCAAATATCACGGATTTTCTGATCCGAGAGGAGGCGGACATTTTTCGGGAAGAATTACTGCACCGCTTGTGTTTGTTGGTGCTCTTCTGTCTTCTGCTCTTCGTGAAAAAGGAATACACATCGGAACGCACATTGCTTCTCTTCACGGAATAAGCGACCGTGATTTTCTTGATTACGAAAAGGATATAATCGCTCTTGCGGACAAGCCCTTCCCTGTTCTTGACGAGCAAAGAGCTGAAGAGATGCGTTGCTTCATTGAAAAGTGTGCGGAGAAAAAGGATAGTGTAGGCGGAATTCTCGAAAGTGCGGTTATCGGTGTTCCCGCAGGTGTAGGCGAGCCCTGGTTCGACACCGTCGAGGGACTTATTGCACACGCACTCTTCTCGGTTCCCGGCATTAAAGGAGTTGAATTCGGACTTGGATTCGGCTTTGGCAAAGCGTTTGGAAGCGAGGCTAACGATGCTTTCCGCATATCCGAGGGTAAGGTTGTTACCGAAACCAACAACAACGGAGGTGTCAATGGCGGTATTACTAACGGCATGCCCATCTTATTCCGCTCGGCGGTAAAGCCCACGCCCTCAATATTCAAGACACAACAGAGTGTCAATCTTGAAACAATGACCAACACAGAGCTTACGATTGAGGGCAGACACGACCCGGCTATCATTCACAGAGCCAGAGCTGTCGTGGATGCGGTAACTGCAATAGTTATTGCTGATATGCTCACGGGAAGATTTGGTACGGATTATCTTGCATGATGTAAATATTTGTTTACCCTAGAGGTTTGTTATTATGAAATACGGCTGTATTGGCGAACACTTAAAGCATAGCTTTTCAAAAGAAATACACAATGCACTCACTGATTACGATTACGAAATCAGAGAGATAGCACGTGAGGATCTTGATGCCTTTATGATAAGGCGTGACTTTCTCGCAATAAACGTCACTATCCCCTACAAGGAACTGGTGATACCTCACCTTTACTTTATTGACGAGCATGCGGAGGCTATCGGGGCTGTAAACACCGTTGTTAACCGTGACGGAAAACTCTACGGCTACAATACCGATTTTTACGGCATGAGTATGCTTATCTCTCATGCCGGAGTAAGCGTCGATGGCAAAAAGGTAGCTATACTCGGCACCGGCGGTACCTCTAAGACTGCGAAAGCCGTAGCAAAGGCTCTCTGTGCTAAGGAAATACTTGTTGTTTCAAGGCACTCGGGTAACGGAGCTATAAGCTACGAGGAGCTTTACAGAGACCACTTGGACACAGAAATAATAATCAACACTACCCCGCTTGGTATGTATCCTAATATTTTCTCCTCAGCGGTAGATATTTCGGGCTTCAAAAAACTTTCGGGCGTTATTGATGCCGTATATAATCCACTCAGAACACCTCTTATCAGTGCTGCGATGAAAAGAGGCATTCCGTCCGAGGGGGGACTTTATATGCTGGTTGCTCAAGCGGTAAGGGCTTCCGAGATTTTTATTGACACAAAATATCCCGAAAATGCTCTTGAAGAGGTTTTCAAAAAGATTTATAAAGAAAAGGAAAATATCGTACTTATAGGCATGCCCGCTTCCGGAAAAAGCACGGTAGGAAAAATACTCAGCGAAAGATTTTCCAGAGTCTTTACAGACACAGATGAGCTCGTCGTTAATAATACGGGCAGAGCTATTCCCGAGATATTCTCAAGCGACGGTGAGAAGTTTTTCCGAGACAAAGAAAGCGATGCCGTGAACGAAGCGGCGGCTCTTACCTCGGCTGTAATTGCTACCGGCGGCGGAGCCGTTCTGAGAGAAGAAAACCTCAAGGCTCTGAGAGAAAACGGACGTATTTATTTTATTGACAGACCGCTTGACACTCTTGTTCCCACCGAGGACAGACCGCTCTCAAACGATCGGGCATCTATCGAAAAAAGATATTATGAGCGATATGAAATATACACCTCCTCAGCAGACTGTATTATTCGTGCTGAAGTTTCAGCCGAGGAGGTTGCTGACAGAATAATGGAGGATTTTCTTAGATGAAGATATATATATTAAACGGCCCTAATCTTAATCTGCTTGGAATAAGAGAGCCCTCGCATTACGGTAATACGACCTACGGTGGACTTTTGGAGATGATATCCCGCCACGCAAAGGAACGTGGGGTGGATGCACTTTGTTATCAGTCGAACCACGAGGGAGATTTGGTTGACAAGATACACGAGGCATATTTCGCAAAAGCTGACGGAATCGTTATAAATCCCGGTGCTTATACACATACCAGCATTGCCTTGCTGGATGCCGTCAAGTCCACCAGCATTCCCACGGTTGAGGTTCATATCTCAAAGGTTGAGGAGCGTGAGGATTTCAGACAGGTGAGCTATATCAGAGCCGCATGTGTGAAGACTATAACAGGACACGGTGTTGCAGGCTACATCGAGGGTATGGACTACCTTATTGACAGTCTCGGAGAGAAAAAATGAGAGCCGTTATTGAAAAAAGCATTGCAAAAGGCAGCATTACAGCACCGCCATCAAAAAGCATATGCCACAGACTGATCATTGCCGCCTCGCTTTGCGAGGGGGAAAGTGTACTTTCGGGCATTTCGCTTTGTGCTGACTGTATTGCTACCATAAACTGTTTAAAGGCTCTCGGAGTAGATACAGAGCTTGACGGTGACCGCCTTACGGTAAGAGGAAACGGATTTAAAAATCCAAGCCCCACATCCGAGCTTTACTGCAAGGAAAGCGGAAGCACATTAAGATTTCTTATCCCTCTTGCCCTTCTCGGCAGGGAGAAAACGGTATTTACCGGAGCGAAAAGACTGATCGAGAGACCGCTCGGAGTATACGAGGAAATATGCAAAGAACGAGGCATGCTCTTTGAAAGAGATTCCGACGGAATCAAAGTGAAGGGGGTGTTGAAAAGCGGAGAATTCCGTGTCGTCGGCAATATCTCCAGCCAATTCATTACCGGTCTTATGTTTGCTCTTTCAAAAGCCGAGGGCAACTCAAAAATCATAATCACTACCGATATAGAATCAAAGTCATATATTGATCTTACCATCGACGCTATGCGTACCTTTGGTGCAGAGGTCGGTTGGGAATCGGAAAGGGTGATATATATCAAAGGAAATTGTAAATACAAGGCAAAAAGCCTTACAGTTGAAGGAGATTATTCCGGAAGTGCTTTTACCGATGCCTTTAATCTCTTCGGTGGAGAGGTCCAAACTCTCGGATTAAAGGAAAACAGCATTCAGGGAGACAGGGCATATAAAGAGCTCTTCCCTCTTCTCAATTCCGGAACACCCACCGTGAGCATTAAGGACTGCCCGGATCTTGGGCCTATACTATTTGCCATTGCGGCTGCTAAAAACGGAGCCGTCTTTACCGATACGGCAAGGCTTAGAATAAAGGAAAGCGACCGAGCTGCCGTAATGGCGGAGGAGCTGACAAAATTCGGAGCAAAGATCATCGTCAATGACAACTCTGTTGTAATTGAAAAGGCGGTGCTTCACGCTCCCGAGGAGCTATTATACGGACACAACGACCATAGGATCGTCATGTCCTTGACGGTTCTACTCTCGCTCTTTGGCGGAGAAATAGAGGGTGCTGAGGCTGTCAACAAGAGCTACGGTGACTTCTTTGAGCACATTAAGAAACTTGGAATTGCGGTACAAACATATGAAGCTTGATAAGGACATAAATATTTTAATAATAGGTCTTGGAGTAATCGGCGGAAGCTATGCCAAGGCTCTGACCGACAAGGGATATAAGGTCAGCTGTATTACCAAGGAGGATTCCGATATAAGATACGCCTATGAAAAGGGTATGATCAGCTATGGAACCACCGAGGTTGAAGAAGAGCTTATTGCAAAATCAGAGCTTATAATATTTGCTCTTTACCCCGCTGCTTTTATAAAATGGGTAGAAAAATACCAACATTTGTTTACAAAAGGCACACTCATAACCGACGTTACGGGTGTTAAAAGCAGTGTAGTTTATAAAATTCAAGAAATACTCCGTGAGGACGTAGAGTATATTCCCGCTCACCCAATGGCAGGTAGAGAAAGAAGCGGAGTTGAGTTTGCGGACCCCGAGGTATTCAAGGGTGCAAACTATATCGTTACCCCCACCGAAAAGAATTCGAGAGAGGCAGTAAGGCTTTGTAAAAGACTTGGCGAGGAGCTTGGCTTCCTTCGCATTTCCGAGTTGACGCCGGAATCTCACGACGAGATGATAGCCTTTCTCTCACAGCTCACTCACGTTATTGCCGTTGTACTTATGAACTGCAACGATTCCGAGGGGCTTGAGAAGTACACCGGTGACTCCTTCCGTGATCTCACAAGAATTGCTAAGATCAACGACAGAATGTGGTCCGAGCTTTTCCTCATGAACAAGGAGGCTCTTCTCACCGAGATGGATCGATTTATTGGCGAGTTTACCGAGTTCAGGGATTATTTAGCCAATGAAGACGGAAAGAGGATGCGTGAGAAAATGCGTGCCTCATCCGCAAGAAGAAGTCTATTTGACAAGCCGACGAAATAATTATTTAGCGAAGGAAATACAACTATGAATATGGAATTCTATCGGAAATTACCGATTCCGCAGGATATAAAGAAACAATTTCCCATCACCCCCGATCTTACAAAGCTGAGGGACAAGCAGGTCGCAGACATAAAGAAGGTTTTCTCGAGTGAAAGTGACAAATTCATTCTCGTAATAGGCCCCTGCTCTGCTGACAGAGAGGATGCGGTGCTTGATTACATTTATCGCTTAAGAGGTGTTCAGGAAAAGGTAAAGGACAAGATCATAATCATACCTAGAATCTACACCAACAAGCCGAGAACAACCGGTGAAGGCTACAAGGGAATGCTTCATCAGCCTGATCCCAACGAAAAGCCCGACATACTTAAGGGAATCGTACAGATAAGAGAGCTTCACATGAGAGCACTTAAGGAAACCGGCTTTGCTTGTGCCGATGAGATGCTTTATCCCGAAAACCACAGATACCTCTCCGATCTTCTTGCCTACATTGCAGTAGGCGCACGCTCGGTAGAGGATCAGCAGCACAGACTTACCGCCTCCGGTCTTGACGTTCCCGTAGGCATGAAGAACCCCACGGCCGGCGATATTACCGTTATGATGAACTCTATCAAGGCGGCTCAAAGCTCTCACGTATTTATTTACCGTGGATGGGAGGTTAAGAGCCAGGGCAACCCCTACGCTCATGCAATTCTCAGAGGCTACGTTGACAAGCAAGGAAAGTCGCACCCCAATTACCATTTTGAGGACCTTTACAGCCTTTACGAAACATATCAGGAATCCGGGCTGGAGAATCCTGCGCTGATCGTAGATACCAACCATTCAAACTCCGGAAAGAAGTACCTTGAGCAGGTAAGAATAGCAAAGGAAATTCTTCATAGCTGCCGCTACTCTCAGGAGGTCAGAAGCCTTGTCAAGGGGCTTATGATCGAGAGTTATATTGAGGACGGAGCACAGAAGATCTGCGATGCACCGGTATACGGAAAATCGGTTACCGACCCTTGCCTTGGTTGGGAAAAGACCGAAAGACTTATTTACGATATTGCAGACGTTTTATAATTTACAAAACACCCCGACAAAGTGACTTTGTCGGGGTGTTTTTTAACCGAATGTTATTGTACCATTTTTACAGACCTTAGTATAATAAATATTCTCTCTCTTTCTTACAAAGCAAAGAGGAATACCGTCAAGAGATGCTCTGGGCTCGGTTTCCGAATTGACCTCCAGCCACGCCCCCGCCTTAACGTCGGTTACAACTAGTATGGGATAGGATGCAGAGTCAATACGAAGCCCCTTCCATGCGCTTAGGGTAAGCTGATTTCGGGCATAGAGATGTGAAAGAAGCATTATCCTCGACCATTCCTTGGAAAGACGTCTGTGTGACCAGACGTAATGACCGAGTATTTCGCGTGAAATTCTTCTGTTCTCTGCCGCCTCGTTTATCATTCCTTCAAGCTCTTCATCGCTAAAACGTTTGAGCAGAGTGGAAAGCGAAAGATAGGTGAAGGTTTCCTGCTCACCGAGAAAGCCGTTCTTAAGAGTAGAATAGGTGGTTTCGGTGTCGATCTTCTTACCGGTTATTGAGCCGATGGCGGAGCTTTCCGCCGCGCAAAGAACCTTTTCAACCTCATTAGGCAGATATTTTGCGTACATTCTGAACGCCTCTCTGTAATGCCCCTCTGTGGTCAAATTATAAAGTCCTTGCCTGCGGTAATTACGGGATACGAGATCCTTGGGATAAGAGATAAATGCACAGTCGCCGTCTGTTTCCTCGTGGAAGAACTTTGCCACATACCAAGGCTCAACATCAAAGTACTTATAGAAATAATTTTGCGAAGAAAGAAGCATACCTCGTCTTAAAGAGCAAAGCTTTGCATAGGCATAAAGACCGATTTCAAGCTCATCCTGCTTACCAAGTGCGTCGGCAATGTTGATAAAGCCAAGATATCCTCCGAAGTTTGTTCCGTCATTCCAGCTTACACCGTTTTCAGCATATCCCGATGCCATGCAGGCAAAGTCCATATTATGAAGATAATAGTCGAAGGCTTGTCTGAAAATCGAGAAGTTTTCTTCGAGCTTATCAAAGGAGCCTGTGAAAAGAGCCGAAAGCCAGGTGGAATAAAGACTCATACCGTTACCCCAATCAAGCTCAATGAAAACGTTTTCGCTGTTTTCGATTAGTTCTCTGTCGCACTGATCGTACTGTGAAATACCGGTAATGTGCAGATAGGTGCTGTAATATGAAATTCCCGTAAAGGGTTCTGTCCTCTTATACCAAGATAGACACCTTCTGTCATTCGGGCCTATATACATATAGTCGGGGTTGCAGACAACGTCTATTCCCTTACGCATGATATCCTCAAGTCGCTCTCTGTCAGAGGGCTTAAGGAAAGGGAAAAATTTTGAGGGGTAGGCATACTGGAAGAGGAAGGAATAGTTTCCCGGATTGGGAATATAGCCTTTGTCCCTATGATATCCGATATAATCATCAAAGTCGGAATGGAGCATTTCCGCAAACAATTCTTTACTTTTACTTGCAAATGGGAACTTTTCCCTATATTCCGGTATGGGGATCTCATAGCTTGAAACATTGCTTCCGAGCACTGCATATAAGGGACCGTATTTTGTTGGGAGGTCTAAGGAAACTGCCTTTTCATCTGCCTTGGCTACACCGCCATACAGCGCCTCAAGCATAACGGGCGGAGGCAGAGGAGCTGCCTTAAGTGCCGGGGTATCAAGCGAATCTTTTAGTGTGCGGAATTCGAACCTATTTACTATGCTGATACTTTCTCTATCTATTTTAAAATATTCCTCACATCGAGTAGGTCTTGCAAGGCTTAACGAATGAACGGTCATAGCCTTTTCTATGGTTTTTTCATACCACTCTTCGGTAAGGTCTACGGTATCAAACAGCTCAATTCCGTAAAGGAAGGTAAGGAGAGCGAAGCCTACTTCTCCGTCGAACTCAATTCTTATTCCACCGTCGTTCCTTTTTATAGACTTTGGCGATCTTTGGAGAGTCAGAAGCATGGGTACTTCAGGGAATGCTCCCTGTCTTGTCAATATTACGAAGTTTTTACGAAGCTTTCCGTCACGGACACGGTCATAAAGCACTCCGTCATCGGGGGTTTTGGTAACGAAGCGAGCTTCTGTTCCCTCCACGCTTACAGAAAAGGTTGCTGAGGCAGGGGTTCCAATCGCAGACATCCTGGAAAGCTTGATATAATCGAGATCGGTTTCTATAAGAAGCGAGGATGCGATTGTCGAATAATCGTAGCTGATAAATTTACCGTTTGAGAGATTGCGACGCCAGGTGGTATGAGTCCAATCTACGTCGATTTTCTCATTCTCGGGAACTTTATAGACCTTCATATTCTTTCCGCTCTCATATTCTCCGTCGGGAAGTACAGAAAATGACCACATTGCGTGTTTTTTGTACTTAGGAATTCCGGATATAAACGGACGTGAAATGATACCGAAGGCAGGCATTGAATAATCAAGTACTCCGTCACCCTTTGCAAAACCAAATCGTCCGAAGGAGGGGATTGACTTTCCTACCGCAGGAGTATAGCCCTCAAGGCCTTTAAAATCATTCGCATCGGGATAGTTCTGGTATAAACGGTCGTCAAAATATTCGTCATCACGAATGATCCTACCGCTTTCCGAAATAAGTCTTGAATAAATTTGCGTAGTCTCTACGTTACAGCCGGTTACCGACAAAGTTATTTCATTTTCACCATTTTCAAGAGCTACAATAATTTCCTTGTCCTCTCCGTGGAGAATGGGGGTATAACGGCCACCCCGAGATAGCAATTCAACGTCTACGGTAGGCTCTGTGTAATACTGAAGATAATAATCTCCCCCTTCTTTTACGGTATAGGTTCTTGAAAGTTGTACCGTTCCTTCCTTAACAAGAGTTTTTTTCCAAAGTGACGTAAAACCCTCGCGCGTATTTACAAAATACTGTCTGTCAAAACTCATTATGCTTCCTCCAAACCTTTTACTGTATTCATCATAACATAACGGTACCTATAAATCAATATTTTCGCCAAAAAACACAGGCAATTTAATAATATAGATGTTTTTTCAAACAATTAGTTTTGTTTTTCAGATAAAATCCCTACGGAGAACCGTGGGGATTGAGTTTTTTTGCTTTGTTCGCACAAAGTGAGCCGTACGAATTTTGCGTAGAGGTCGTCGAGGAAAAGCAATGCGTATTTAAATGCGTCAAGCGAGCTGTCAGCGGCATATGCGTGAAATTCGAAGGCGATTAAAAATCCCCACGGAAAACCGTGGGGATTGATTTTTTTGCTATATTCGCACAGAATGAAGTCGTGCAGATTTGGTGCAAAGATCGTTGAGAGCTTGCGAAGGCGTATAAGAATACGTCAGCAAGGCCTCGGCGATATATGCCCGAAGATGTGCGACTTCCTTTATCCGACGAGACCGGAACGCTCGATACCCTGTACAAGGTACTTCTGACAGAAGAGGTACATAATAACAAGGGGGAAGATGATCATAATACCAACGGTATTATAGATGATACTGTTGTAGAGCGCTGCTCCGCCGAAGGTAGGATTGTAGAGTGATTCGGGAACCGTCTTGATATCCGGGAACATCCAGATTGCTCCGTCCTTGATAAACATTCCTATATAGAACTGATCCGTCCACTGCCAAGAGAAGGAGAAGAGGAATACGGTTATCATCATGGGAATCGAGAGAGGAAGGATTATCTGAATGAAGGTACGGAAGGTACCCGATCCGTCAACGTATGCCGACTCTTCAAGCTCATCGGGAACTCCCTTAAAGAACTGACGCATCAGATAGATGTAAAGACCGTTCTTAAGTGCAAGTCCGCAAGCCGAGAGGATCAGCAAGGGTGCAAACGTATTTTCGAGAGAAAGAGGTCTTCCCAAGATAAGCTCGAACAAGCCCTTACGCTCGAAGGACATTACATGACCAAGCTCAAATGCGTTAAAGTGACGGATGATCGAAAGCTCAAGAGTAGTATGAGGAATGATCATCGTTACGATAACAAGTCCCATTATAAGGCCGTTACCCTTAAACTTGAACTTAGCAAGACCGTAACCTACAAGGCAGGCAACGAAGGTCTGAATAAGAGCGCAAGCAAGCGAGATAAACAAGGTATTAAAGAAAGCCTTAAAGTAAAAGTTCTCAGTAATAACGAACTTGTATATATCCAGAGTAAACGACTTAGGAATAAGAGAAACGGTTGCATCAACAACGTCAGTCGTACTCATGAAGGAACCTGCAATCTTAGAGAAGAAGGGGAAAAGAATTACGTAGGATACACCGAGCATCAGAATAAATCTGAATACGTTTACGACGCCCTTGATCCAAGTATGAGAAGTCTTAAGCTTTCTGGAGATACGCTCCTTAAAGCTGAGCTTACCCTCATAATCAACGGAAATCCTATTTTTAGTTTCTTTTGTTACTACGGGTTTAGTTGAATCCATCGTGTGCACCTCCTTAATCCCTACGCTGATAGAACACGAACGAGGATGCTATCGCAGCAAAGACGACTAGTATTAAGCCGACTATGATGAAGTACATCCAGGACATCGCCGATTGCTGTCCCATATCCGTTAGGCCGGATACGTGAGCTATAACCGGGTTATCGGTTCTTGTGAAGGAGTCGATGATCGTATAGATCGCATTTACCAGAATCATGGGAGAAATCATCGGGAAGGTGATCTTCCAGAAGGTTTCCCATCCGGTTGCGCCCTCAATCTGACACGCCTCGTAAATAGCGGGAGAGATCGACTGAAGACCTGCAAGGAAGATAAGCATCTGAATACCGGAATAGTTGATAATGTTATAAACGTTATTAACAAGGCCAACTACATAGGTTACCAGCTCGCCACCAACCTTCATGCTGGAGAAGAGAGCCTGAACATCGAGAACCGAAATGATCTCGTTTGCTCCACCTCCACCCGAGCCGTCGTCAATACCTTCGCCTGCGTTATCAGACATCTTATCCTGGCTATCGATCGACGCCATGATACCGGTGGAGATAATTACGGGAACGAAGAATATCGCACGGAATACTGCTCTACCGAGCATCTTCTGGTTAAGTACTACCGCAATGAACAGCGAGAATACTATGATTGCGGGAACCTCAAAGAGAATGTTCTGTATTGCAGCAAGAAGTGCCGTTGTGAAATCGGAGTTCTCAAACGCTGCAACATAATAGTCGAATCCTTTGAATTCGAGCGCCAAGCCACCGCCCTGAACAGCGCTGAGCTTGTTAAAGCTGAACCAAATAGAGTCAATAAGTATAGGCAAATAGATAAGCACTATACCGAGGATGAAGGGGAGAACGAACGCATAGCCCGCTCTCGCTCTTCTCTCACTAAGGGAGGCTTTTCTGAAAAGCTTATTCTTAAAGAATTTAACCAATGGATTCGTAGATTCATTGATATCTAATTCGTTAATATTCATATTGTTATCCATGATATGCCTCCTTTACTTGATTTTTACACTTCCGGTAGAAGTGATCTTGTAGCATCCGTACGCACCAAGAGTGAGAACATCTGTCTCATCCGCTCCGAGCGTCTTATCGATAGTATTATCAATTCTGACGTCAACAGAGAAGGTGTTATAATTAAGAATGAATACTACTTCATCACCGTTATCGGGATTTCTGTAGACTACCATAACAACGCTTCCGTTGTCACAGGTGAAGTCGGTACGAACGTAACCGTCCTTATCGGTAGCAACCGATTTGGTTACATAGGAATACTGAGAATCGTAATCAATATCATCGTCATCCGAGATATCAACGACTACTGCACCTGCCTTCGCAGGGAAACGCTCCTCAAGTCTTTCGATGATTACATCAATCTTATTGTAAGCCGCAACCTTAATAGCCGCCTTTTCCGTAGCATCGGTATAGGAGGAAAGAATGTCGTCTACACAGGATTTTACGTAATCCTTATCAATAACAAGCTGATATCCGAAGTGGTTATCGGGATTAGCCGCTGCCGCCTCATCGATACGATTCTCGATAGAGGGAGAAAGCTCAGCAAGGAACTCATTAACAAGACGCTCATAGTTAGCCTTCATCTCATCGCTGTCGATGATACGCTCTGCGATAAGAATATCGTGATCAACGATGTTATGCTTCTGAAGATCGCCTATTGCTTCGTTAATGGTTACATAGTTCTCAAGAATATTCTCGTGCCAGTTAGCGTAGTCGATACCGTAGTACTGAGAGAGAAGCTCATCTTCCTTAAGATGGTTGGTATTCTCATAACAAAGTATGTAGTAAAGCGACGCACCGTTCTCGATAGAACGAAGAATATCGTAATCGGGAGAACCGGAGTAGTTGAGAGGCGAGCCTGCATAATTTACATAACCGTGAAGAACCATTCCGTAGAAGGGTACGGTGAAGGAGGAATATCTGAAGTGGCTGGAGTCGATGGTCGCATTAAGAATGTGATCAACGTACTTAACCGAATAGATATTACCAACGTCGGTCATAAGGCTGTAACCGTCGCCATTTGCCATTCTATCAAGAAGGCCGGTAACATGACCGAGAGCAGCCTCACGGTTGATAAGATTATCCTCATCAAAGTTAGAGTTAAGAGTAGATCCGAGAGTAGATACCGAAAGAGCATCTATATCATACTTGGAATACTTCTTCTCAAACTTAGTATAAAGATCATCAAGAGAATCGGTGGAAAGAACGAGAGCGAAGAGACTCTCATACTTCTGCTGAATAGAATCGTAGCTCTGCTTGGAGGCGTAACGGTTATCAACCATACGAGCCGCCGAGCCGTTTGCATTAATTCCGTCAAAGAGTGCGGTGTTATTAATGAAGAGGAAGTCAAAGTCGGGGAATATACCGAAGTTGTATCCTGCCTTATCACTGATATCACCTGCGTTCTCAAGGAGATCCTTGAATCCGCGCTTACCGCCTACGGAACGCTCCCACTTAACCTTTGCGGGATAAGTGAAGTACATACCGCCGTTAGCAAAACCGGTAAGTCTGAAGTTGATGTTACAGATGTTGTAAACCTTATCGGCAAGCTCTTCGTAATGAGCCGCCTTCTGCTGGTAAATTTCGATGATGTACTCATCGTCATTATCGAGTGTAGAATTATTAGCTGCTACCTCTGCCGCCTTTGCTCTGTAATCAGCTGCCTTAGCTCTAAAGCTTGCAACAGCATCATTTACATTGGAAAGCTCATCGTAAATAGTCTCGATGTCATCAAAGGTTGTAAGTGACGTGGAAACAGTTACGGGGAAGGTGAGGATCCTCTTGATTATATCCATAGATCCGAGAGCCTCAATGTAAAGAGGAAGATCCTTGGAGAACTCCGCAAGAGGAGTAAGAGTACCGTTAGCTACAAGGTAGTTACGGTAGCAAGCTGCCATTCCTGCATAATCAGAGGGATAATAATTCTTGTTAAGTACATAATCGGTGGATACCGCTTGTTCTTCATCGGTAAGCATATTTACTCTGTACTTATAAGAGCCTTCAAAGCCCTTCTCAGCAACAACGTAATAGAATCCGAGACCACTTACCGAAAGCGACTTAGAAAGGTCGTATTTATCGGAAGGATACGGTCTTATAACCGAGTAGGTTGCGGCATACTTATTGATACCTCCGCCCGACTCAAAGCAAAGGGTAGCGGTAGATGCACCCGACTCAATTATTGTGAAGAATCCGCCGGTGACCTCCTTGTATCCGCCGGCCGCAGTGCCAACGTTCACTTCATTTACCATACCAAAGACAGGCATTGTGATCTGCTCACGGTGCTGACCGGTAATGGTGGAGTAAACGTAATCGTTACCAAATACGGGAGAATCAACGTAGATACTCGTATTGGTCTTATCAGAGTCGGAGCCGTAGTAGAAGTCGGAAAACTCAATGATAGTTCCACTTCCGTCGGGATAGAAGATATAACCGTCCTTATCCATATCGCCGGCGCCAAAATACTTAAGAGGAGTGATCGAGGTTATGCTGTAATCATCGAGCGCGAATACAAGATTCGAGGGATCGGTAGGAATATCTATGGTGAGAATTCCGTCAGCATCAAGAAGATATCTGATGCAGCAGGTGATGAAGGGAGTATTTACCTCGGGAGGATCATACCCACACTCCTGCTCATGTGCCTCAGCGGTCTTCATGGTATATTCGGGACAAGCGGTTCTGAGAGCCTTATCAATAGCACGAAGGTTATCAACGTTCTCGGGATGATGGATCTTGTAAACCGGTTTACCTTCACGGATAGCTGCAACCTCATTCTTGATGTTCTCGCCTACTCCATCGATATTAGAGCTGTCGATAAGACCGTAACCACTATCGGTAAAGATCGGAGTAACTGCCGAACAATACTCTTTGATAATCTTGTAGTTCGCATCGTTTCTGCCGAGCTTAGTCTTAGCGTAATCAGAAAGTGCATCAATGACCTTCTTAATTCCACTCATACTATACTCGTTTTCGCTGTACTTATACTCAATATCGTTGTGATCGGTTACCTTAAAGGAAACGAGATCGACCTTAGAGCTTGCCTTCTTTGCGACCTGGGGCTCGAACTCACCGCAATATTCTACAAGAAGAGCCTCAAGATTATCAAAGATAGGCTGACAGATCTGAGTCTTAAAGGTATCGGAAAGAAGAACACCGGGAGAGATGAAGAACTCGGAAATGTCTCCAAGAGTATACTTAACGTTAAGCCCCTTTCCTTCAATGCCGGTTACTTCGAGAACGGCACCCTCTCTTATCCACTGAAGGCTGTTATAAGAAACCTCACTGGAGGAGTTGGATTTCTCGGATACGGTAAGCTCGATCTGGCTCATAAGTCCAAGCTTAGTGCTGTCGGAGGTTACCTGATAGCCGGGGTCGATGGGGTTACTTGTAAGTATCTGACCGGTTATTTTGTTCTTATAATAAACCAAGCCGGTATAAACGTTAACGTAAACTATGCTTTCGGGGGATTCCGCAGATGCGAGATAGCCTCTACCAATCTCATACTGAAGCATATCCTCAGCAGATGCATAGTTATAGTTAAGATACTCATCTACTATATTTTTTACTTTTTCTGCGGTGGGCTGAGTTTTGGGTACGTTAGTCGTATCAACGGTAACGGTACTACCGGGCTCCTCTGCCGCAAATGCATTTACCGGAAGCACAGCAACCAGACTCATGAACAACATCACGATGATCAGCGCAGATGATAATATTTTCTTCAATTTCATATTTATTTACCTCCTGCAACTAAATTCGGTTGAAGATTTCCGTAAAGATTGCGATAACAAACGTAACCATCTTGACAACAAGGCTGGAGAAGAGGATCGCAATGAACATAATTACCGCCATGGCAACTATTGTTCCAAGAATCGTTATGACATTCTTACCCATCGAATAATCGTGAGTTACCGACATACCGAAGAAGAGAAGGAGACCTACCCATACATAGCCAAGAACTACGAGAAGAGTTACCATCGAGCCCTCGGTTACGGTAAAGATGTTGGTAAGAATGGTGGAAAGAACTATAAACAGAGGAAGGGGCGCAAGCGAATAGCAGGTAGCAATGTAAATGTCCTTAAATCCGCCTTCACCGTCGAACAGGGTGGTAAGACACCAGTTCGATACTACCCAAAGGAGAACGGGTACAAGAACGGCAATAACCTGAAGGAATACCGTTGAGTAGTCGCCTCTCGGGTTGAACATATAGCCCTGACCGATAGCCTGATAGAAGAATGCAACTATGGTAATACCGAGAATGGTGGTAGCTGCTCTTACAGGGCCTCTCTTCTCATGCTTAAGATCCCAGAAGCCGTCGAAGGGATGGAATACCAGGTGGAATGCATACAAAAGTTCCTCCCAATAGCTCTTTCTGCCAACCTTGAGAGAGGTAGCCTTATTCTTCTTCTTAGCCCAACCAAGGAACTTGAAGAACAGAACGAGAATCGCAATCACAGCGATGATAACGGGTATCATCCACGTGGAAAGGATCTGCTTTCTCTTCTCGGCAAATGCTCTTGAATAATAATCGGTCTCGTATGCACTGGAGAGCATCTCCATTGCCTCGTCATACTCGCCGAGGTTAAAGAGTGCCTTACCGATACCTATATAAGCAAGGTCGAAGTTGTTGTTACTTGTAAGTACGTCCTGCCAATTGTTGATGGTCTCAGCGTAATTATGGTTATTCTGGTTACGGAGAGCCTTTCTGATCATGTTGAAATACTCGGTTGGATGGTAAACGATGATCTTGTAGCC
>JAZRMT010000128.1:0-3182 GCA_045647805.1 Eubacteriales bacterium
TTCTCGCAATCCTCTCGTATCTTGGGCGTCAACGATTTATGAAAGGATTTTAAAAATGAACAATTTGACGATACGTTTAGAAACAGAAAAAGACTATAGAGCAGTAGAACAACTGACCCGCGAGGCGTTTTGGAATGTCTATAAGCCCGGTGCAGACGAGCATTATTATGTGCATCAGATGCGAAATCACCCCGACTTCATCCCCGAGCTTGCATTTGTGTTGGAGCTTGACGGCAAGATCGTCGGCAACATTATGTACACGAAAGCTTGGCTTGAGGACGAAAATGGCAACCGGAAAGATATCCTCTCTTTCGGGCCGCTTTGCGTTGCACCCGAATATCAAAGGCAGAAGCTCGGCAAAATACTGATTGAGCATTCCTTTGAGGTGGCTCGCAAGATGGGCTATGACGTGAATATCAATTTCGGCAATCCGGGCAACTATGTCAGCCGTGGCTTTGTCAGCTGCAAAAAGAAAAATGTCAGCTTTGTGGTGGACGGCAACTTCCCCACAGCGCTTCTTGTCTGTGAGCTTGTCCCCGGTGCCCTTGACGGCAGAAAGTGGATGTACATTCCCAGTACCGCCGCCGATTGCTGCGAGGACACCGCTGCTGTGGAAGCCTTCGATGCTACATTTCCACCTAAGGAAAAGAAATGGATGCCGAGCCAAGAGGAATTCTATATCTATAGCCATTCTTCCGTAGTCCGATAAACGTAAAACCGCCGCTGAGGAATTCTCGGTTCCTCAGCGGCATTTTTCTATATGTAAAATAGCTGGATTCACTTGACACCTTATTCAACAGGCGACCCACAAGAGTTTGATGTGCTCTTGACATGAATTGTTTCGAGAATATAATATATGCTAAAAGCATATATGGTTACAAGCCGACGAGGTTGTATGCTTTTTGTATATGCAAAACTAATATATCATTTTCTCTTTATAGGATTTATAATATTCCCAGCACAAAAAAGGCGGTAAAAATATGTTTAAAATCGAAAAGAATAACTCGAAAATTGGGAAATATCTTGATGATCTAATTAGCCAAAAATACGAATCTCGCAGAGCATTTTGCCGGGAGTACATACAAGCAACCGGTGAAGAACCCACTAACGAAACCATCAACAATATGTCAAACCGTTTAGCACAGATCGTCAAGGGCAACAAAGCAATACAGACGTACGACCTTCCCTATTTTTGCGAACTGCTTGGCGTCTCTTGTGAGCAGATTTTAAGCGCAGGTAAATGCTCTGTGCCCATCACAAACAGAGTAACAAATTATTCTGTTGCTTGCTCCAAAGATCCGGCAGAATGGGAAGCATATATCAATCGTGCCGACAAGCTAATTCTTAATTCAGACGAGTATTGCAAGACCGTTTTGGATTATGCACTTGAATTTGGAAACTATGAGCTTATCAAATTCTTGATGGACCATAATTACATTTGGTTTGACAGCAGAAAAGATCAAGATTATATTCAAACCTTTGGTGCAGGAACATCGATTGAACGGCGACATGTCGGATCTATTGATTACGGCTTAGAAGGCAAATTAAAAACCGAAGATGAACTTCGCATAAACCTAATCGCTTTAGCTGCCGATCGTAGGGATATTAAAATGTTAAACCAGCTTCGTGCCAGAGAGAATCCTCAGCTTTATTTCAGGGCGCATTATCTTTCAGCGCAGCACCCAGATTTCGACAGCTTCTACAATGAAAGAATGGTGAAGCACATTGCTTCTTCAAGCGACGAGGTTCTTGACTATTTTACCGATTCTTTTGAAATAAGGGATAATGTTCGATACAAAGACGGAAGCAAGCGTGTTCACACATTTTTGTTCCCGTACATATCCCAACTTCTTGATTTACTGATTGTTACAAACTCCTCTTTTGCAGAAACCGCATTAAAAAAGGCAATAAAATACAACACCAAAACATACAAAAAGCTTCGTGAGCTAATTTTGTCTGTCAAAAACGATGAGCGTTATTCTGCAGAGTATATGAAAGATTTATGGGTCAAAGTCTGCAAGGAAGATTTCGACTTCTACGATAACGGCAGTATTGTCATGTTCAGAGCAATATACTCAGGTACTAACGTAGATGGAATCATCACGAATGTAGCTCATGTAACAAAAACTCCCCGGTCACCCATTTTGAAACATCTCGTTGATGAACTGAACGAGTCTCATTTGAATATTAAGAATTTGAAAGAGAATCTGGGAGATATGGAACTATGACAAAATGGTGCTTAAATTACGATTCCGGTGAGTATGAATACATAGACAAGGATGGCTACAGTATCGACCGGGGCGAGTATGTCTACAATTGGGATGACAGCGAATATCGCCGTGAGGAAGAAGAGGAAGAACGACGTCTTTTTGAGGACGAAGACGATGACAAAAAACCTGCCGCTGAGGGTTTTTGTCCCCCAGCGGCAAATTTTATCGCTTTTTATAGATCACAAGCTCGGGGTTTGCGCCGTCTTCTTCATAGGTACAGATGAGGATAAAATCTGCGTTTGCGACGATGCCAAAGCATCGGTCACCGGTTTCGGATTCCAGTTGATTGCCAAGGTATGTGGCGCTATCATTCAGGAATTTTGCGGTACTTCCGTTGGGAAGGGTGTATTCCAAATTGACATAGCCGCCCACAAGGGCGTTGAGCTTCGTAAGGCTAGGCATACCTGCCACATTCAGCCCATTGATCTCATCGATCAGATCCTGCTTAAAGGCTTCGAAGGCTTCTGCCCCAACAAGATTTTTCTGTTCCTTCCAATAGCTCAGCTTCGGAAGCATATCCGCAAGATACGCCCGGACCTGCTCACCGGTAAACTGCTCGTTTGCCATATGTCCAACGCAGACCTCGATGAGATCGTCCATATTGTGGTACATATATTCCCCGTCGGCGTAGCACCACTTGCAGTATTCCTCGTTGAAAATGCCGTCTTTCTCCCGGCTGATGCTCTCGTCCTCCAGAGGCATACCGCAGCACTGGCAAACAAGCTGCCGGGGAGAGCCCAAAAGCGTGTTGATGGACACATCAAAGAGCTTGGAAAGAAGCTTAAGAGTCTCGGTATTCGGCACGGTTTCGCCGTTTTCCCAACGGCTCACCGCCTGCCGGGTGACAAACACCTTTTCCGCCAACTCCTCCTGAGAAAAGCCCTTTTTCGTCCGAAGCTGCAGAATGATATC
>JAZRMT010000129.1:0-13225 GCA_045647805.1 Eubacteriales bacterium
TAGGACTTAAGATCGACGGTATCGGAAAGGCAAATCTCCGTACTTCCATCTACTACTTTGAGCTGCTTAAGAAGGCAGGCATCAAGACTCACTACGTTAATGCAGACATTGACAACGCTACTATGGAGGTGCTTCCCGCAGAGTGCTTCGGAAAGGAGCTTGGCGGCGGCGGTCTTGAGGTAATATGCAGACTTGTTGCAACCGGTAGCTTCATCCGCAGATACGGCGAGTACATCAAGGACGGAACCGTACTTGAGGGCGGCTACGTTGAGTGTACCTTTAAGAATGATGAAAAGGGCGATCCCCTTGTAACCGGCGAGGGCCTTGTTGCTCTCAAGGTAATGACCAAGGAGATGTTCGAGAGCCTTAAGGATCAGACGCTTAGGATCACCAAGCTCGTAGCAGACGATCTTAAGACGCTCGGTCTTGATCTTTGGGATATCAAGTTCGAGTTCGGCTACAACAACGGCGAGGTAATTCTCATTGACGAGATCGCTTCGGGCAACATGAGAGTTTACAAGGACGGCAAGATCGTTAATCCCGTTGAGCTTACCAAGATCATTAACAACAGATAAATTAAATAACAAAAATCGAGGGGAACAAGGCTCGTTAGCCAAGTTTTCCTCGTTTTTGTTTTATAAGAATCCCTTCCTTCGTCATATGCAATACACGGTCACAAAGCCGCAAAGTAATTATAATAATAGTAAGGGAGGATTAAAAATAATATGATTTTTGATTTACATTGCGACACCATATTCAGAATTCACGAGCATAGAAAAAGAGGCATAAACCATGATATTGCAAACTCTTGTTTGCAAATTGACGAAAGAAAGCTTGAGCTAGGCGATTATCTTGCACAATGCTTCGCTGTATTTTCCCATGCAAGATGCGAGGATCCTTACAAATATGCAAAGGAGCTAATAGAGGTGTTTTACGGAGAGATTTCCGGAAGCGACATTCTTCGGCTTGCCTTGTGTGCAGAGGATATAGTCAGAAACCGACGAGAGGGAAAAATTTCAGCAATTCTAACGATGGAGGACGGTGAGGCTCTTTGCGGAAGTTTTCATAGGCTGGATGAATTTTACCGTCTCGGAGTCCGAATGATATGTCTTTGCTGGAACTACAAGAATTGTATCGGATATCCTAACGTTGGGGGATACGATCCCGACGGAATGCCAAACAAATACACGCCCGATACAAAAAACGGTCTTACGGATTTTGGACGGGAGCTTATCGGCAGAATGAACGAAATCGGAATGATCATTGACGTATCTCATCTTTCCGACAGAGGTTTTTTTGAAGTCTTGAGCTTAAGCAAAGCTCCGATTGTTGCCTCGCATTCATGTGCCAGAGAGGTTTGTCCTCACAGAAGGAATCTTACCGACGGTATGCTTAAGGGACTTTCCGAAAACGGCGGTGTAATAGGGATAAATTATGAAAAGAGCTTTCTTCACGACAATCCCGTCTTCGGCAGCGACACTATTCCGAGAGTCATCGAGCATATTAAACACATTAAAAGGTTGATCGGAACCGACAATATTGCTCTTGGGAGCGACTTTGACGGAATAAAATCCGATATCGCACTTACAGGTGCGGATAAAATGCCCTTACTCGTGGGGGCTCTGAGATCG
Organism: Eubacteriales bacterium; assembly: GCA_045647805.1. Taxonomy (GTDB): domain Bacteria; phylum Bacillota; class Clostridia; order Oscillospirales; family CAG-272; genus UBA1740. The sequence continues at coordinate 1,632 of JAZRMT010000129.1, forward strand.
GAGGGCTTCAGCGAGTCGGAGATTGAAAAAATAACCTATTCAAATGCTTTAAGAGTGTTCAGGGAATGTCTTAAATAATTCTTTCAATCTACTTTAAGTAGATATAGGTATTTTTTCTCCTACTTAATTTAGGTTGACTTTCGCTTTCGATTTATTTATAATGAATGTAGAATATTCCGAAGAAACGACCAAGGAGAGTATCTTATGGCTGAGATCAGAAATCATAACGGCAGACCTGCAATCTTCATAAACGGTGAGGTATATCCTCCCATGATGGCAACCGTAAGAACGAGAAACGGTCGTGATATTGAATTTGACAGAGATTATTTTGTAAACCTCGGCAAATCAGGCATCAAGATTTATTTTCTTATATGCGATACCGTTGATCTTTACCCCGAGGCATTTGACTTGTTCGATAAGGAAGCGAGGGCTCTTCTCGATGCAATTCCCGATGCATATATCATTCCCCGAATCGGAATGCATCCGACCAATGAATGGATCGAGAATAACCCCGATGAGTGTATAAGGTATTCAGACGGTGACAGCCCGTCCTGTCACCTTTTCTCCGAATCATACGAAACCGACATTCCGAGGCATTATTCTCTTGCATCAAGAGAGTGGCGAGAGGAACGATCGGCAGCGCTAATAAAGACTCTTAACATGATAAAGGATCTTCCCTACTCCGACAGAATAATCGGCTATTTTCTTGCGGCGGGCGGTACGTCCGAATGGTATTATATGCTCCCCACCATCGATCAAAAGAACAAGAGAACTATGGGATACAGCCCTGCTTTTAAGCGTGAGTTTTCAAAATATCTTACCGAAAAATACGGTACGGATGAAAATCTGAGAGCACACTGGAAAAATCCGAAGGCTTCTTTGAATGATCCGCCTATTCCCGAATATGCAAAGCACTATTTTGTCAGCGAGATAGACGACGACTGCAACGTTCCCAAGGTGAGAATGTATGCTAACAGCAACAAGCTTCCCGCACCGAAAAACGGATACAATTTCGGCTCATTTGCCGACCTCGAGTCGGCTTCGGACGTTTACGACTTTTACAGAGCATGGAATCTTGCTACCGCAGAGTCGGTCACCCATTTTGCGGGGGTGATAAAGTCGGTGGATCCGGGTTATCTTGTGGGAGCGTTCTATGGCTCTCAGGGCTGTATCAATCACGTTCAGGCGAGCTCTACCGGCGGGTGTCTCAAGGTGCTCGACAACCCGAACGTTGACTTTCTTGCCGCACCCGGAGTTTACGAATTCCGTCGTCCGGGAGGATGCACCGGACAGAGAGAGGTGCAGGATTCCTTTGCTCTCAGGAATAAGATCTACATAGTTGAGGACGACGTCAGAACGCTTGCGGAGGGAGAATATCACAAGGCTCTTTACCAGATATACGACATGACAGACTCTCTTAACGTACTGAAAAGAGAGTTCGGAAGAACTCTGTGCGAGGAAGTCCAATCTTGGTGGTTCGATCAGATTATCGGCGGAAGAAGATACAAGTATCCCGAGATATATGAGCTTTTTGCTAAGCAAAACGCCATTGCCAAGGAAGCATATTCCCTTGACAGACAAAAAAATAGCGAGATAGCCCTCATACTCGACGAGGAGAGTATGCAGGCATGCTCTCTGCATACCACAAGAGATACCGTAGAGCTATTCAGAAATTATGAAATGGCGAGAGTCGGAGCACCGATAGATCAGTATTATCACAATGATATGTCGAATCCTGATATGCCCGACTACAAGCTTTACGTTTTCCTCAATACGTTTCTCATCACTCCCGAGGAGAGAGAGGTAATTCATAAAAAGCTGAGGCGTAACAACGCAACAGCTCTGTGGCTTTATGCTCCCGGATTGATCGATCCTTCGAAAACGGAGGGTAAGGTGTCGGCAGAAAACGTAAGATTGCTCACAGGAATCGCCTGCAATATCGACAACGAAAGACACGATTCGATATTCAGATGGAACGGAGAACCTCACAATTTGTCAACCTTGCTTGACAAAAGAGAGCTATTTGGTGATTTTGACCGCAAGAGAATACTCGGTCTTGTAGGTCAGAGATTTGACGGAAGATATCAGTACGATACCTATATGTATCCCACCGTCTACTCGGTTGATAAGGATGCAAAAAATCTGGCATACTTCCTTACTACGGGGCTTCCGGCGGTGACGGTAAAGGAATGTGACGGCTTTACTTCTATACTCCACGGTGGAAAATTCCTCAAGAACAAAACTCTCAGAGAGGCGGCAAGATTTGCCGATGTTCACATATATAACGAGGAGGACGACACCCTCTACGCTAACAAAAATTATCTGACTATACATTCGTCAAAAACCGAGAAAAAGCATCTGAAATTCCCCGAGACGGTAACTCTGTACGAGGTATACGAGGACAAAGTTTACGCAGAAGGCGTTACCGAGGTCGAATTTGATATGTATCTCGGTGAAACAAAAATGTTCAGAATAAAGAGGTGAGCTTATGGAAATCAGAAGACTTACGGCAGATGATTACGACAGACTTCTTTCACTGTTAAACGGCGTATTCGCAGCAAAATACAAAAGAGATATGGATTTCCTTAACGAGCAGCCGAAGATGTGGCAAAGAGATGACGAGCATATGCAAAAGCATATCGGAATTTTTGAGAACGGGTACCTTGTTTCGGTGGTTGGCATCTATCCCTTGAAGGTCAATATTCTCGGGGAAGAGCTTTTGTTTGCAACAACGGGAAACGTAGCTACTCTGCCCGGATACGAGGGACGCGGATACTTCACAAAGCTTTTCTCAATAGCTATGGATGAGATCGAAAAAATGGGTGTGGATGCCGCGAGGCTCGGAGGAGCAAGGCAGCGTTACGCACGTTTCGGCTTTGAGCCCGCGGGGACTTCCTTTAAGCTCGAGTTCTCCGAAGAGAACAGAATCAAATATTTTTGTGACCGTGGCTCGGACGTACAATTCATCAAAGTAGAGAGGGGCGATCTTCCCGCTCTCGAATATATTGACGGTCTGATAAGAAGAAAAAAGTTCTTTGTCGAAAGGGGCAAGGATAACGGTTACCTCGATCTGTATCGGGCACTCGGTACAAAGCATTCCGCCTGCTACCTTGCCAAGAAGGGCGAAAGACTTATCGGATACGTCTGCGCCGCCTGCGACAATCAGTTTGTCGGAATCGGTGAATTCGGAAGAAATATTACCGAATACGGCTATGAGTGTGACGAGGATTTCTTCGATATGCTGTCTGCTTATCAAAGGAAAACCGGAAGTATTCTCAACCTTACAGTAGCCCCACACGAAACAGAGCTTCTTGAAAAGCTGACCGACGGATGCGAATACTGTACGCTTGTATCACCGTCGAGATTCAAAATTCTGAATTACGAAAAAATTGCAAACGCTCTTATGAAGCTAAAAGCCGAGATAGAACCTCTCCCCTTCTCCGAGGCGGTGATCGAGATCGAGAACTACGGCAGGATCATGCTCTATAACAGCGAGAGCGGTGCAGGTGCGGTTCTTACCGACGCCGCCCCTGATCTTTCGGTGACGAGAGCTGAATCAACCCGGCTTATGTTCGGCCATCTGCCAACCTTTGCAACAAAGAACGTTCCCGAAAGCCTCAGAGGCTTCTTACCTTTACCCCTATCTTGGAACACCTTGGATTACGTTTAATAAATTCGAAAAAACTTACGAAATTTTTCTTTTGTTATTGCTTTTTATATATGCGTATGCTATACTTAACTCGAATCAAGTAAAAAGGAGTCCAAAATATGGATAACAATGAGATGCAAAACGCCATTCGCGTGAATATGCGCGGATTTTTACCTAACAGCCCGAAAAAATTCGTTCTTTGCGATAACAGATCCGGCAGCGACGAGTTCACCGTAACTCTTATACACGGCGAGTTCGTTGAGCATACCGTTGTTTACACCGGTAAAATGACCGAGGACTACGACGAGTTCGGCGAAAAGTTTTGGGTAGGAGATTTCTCCGACGTAACCGCTGACGGAGACTACTACATAACCGCGGACGGTTTGCCCAGCCGTCAGTTTGTAATTTACAAGGACGTTTACGATATTTGTCAGCGTACAATGCTTGAGTATTACACCTATCAGAGATGCGGACATCCTCTCGGCTGGAACGGAAAGTGTCACACCGATGACGGCTACATTGCCGAAACCGGCGAGCATATCGACCTCTCGGGCGGATACCATCAATCCTGCGACCTTAGAAAATCCCCCGGAGGCGTTTCCATCGGCGTTCTCGGTATGATGCGTTACGCTATGGCCGACACATCCGAATGGGGCGAGATACTCGTTACCGACGAGGTAAAGTGGGCTTGTGATTATTATATCAAAAATATTCAGGAAAACGGTGTGATGTATAACACAATGAACGATCCTTTTGGCTGGGCGGGAAAAATTTTCTATAAATCCGCCGCCCCCTCTTCGGCTCAGTGGTGCACCACCTCGATACTTGCCCTCGGATATTCATTCCTTAAAGAAAAGGATTCCGAGAGAGCAGAAAAATGTCTGAAGGCGGCTGTGCGCTCCTACAACTATATGACCTCGAGCGCTCGTCCCGAAGAGCTTTACAAGCATCCGAAGAAAGCGCAAAGAGGCTATGATCCCGACTTCTTCTACGATCTCTGCCAAAAGAATTCCACAGCCGACAAGCTTTACAGAATTTTGGTTGACTGCGACCTTTACAGAGCTACGGGAGATGAAAAATACAAGGACGATATAAAGGCTACCCTCCCCTCCGTGCTTGACAAATTCCTTGACGGAAAGCTCGGCTTCATAGCGGAGGAAACCTTCTACAAGGGCGGTACGGTCACAGGAGCTTGCAACTACTGTTGGGCACCCGCGTATCCTATGGCGCTCGTTGAAGCCTACGATATCGTCGGTGATATCTTCGGACTGAAGGAAAAGATCCGCATAGCGGCAGATGCGATGCTTGAAAGTGCCTCGGTAAGCTTATGGGGCGACGTTAAGTTCATCAGATCCGACGCCGATATGGAAAGAAAGGCGGATATGCCCAAGCCCGGTCAGCCCGATCCCACTCAAAGGGAGAAATGGAACGATATGCTTATGCCTGTCGGATCAGCAAACGGACAGAATTACTATTGGGTAAGAAACGGAATGATCTCACCTATTTGTACCAACCTCGGAGCCTTCCTTGCAAGAGCATCGGTAATTTTCTCCGAAAGAAAATATCTTGTCGGTGCTCAGAACGCTCTTGACACCATGCTCGGTGTAAATCCCCAGGATTCAAGCCATATAAGGGGTATCGGATACAACCACGTTATGCATAAGGCGTTCGGTCAGTTCTTCCCCTCCACCCCGTTTATTCCCGGAGCAGTTCAGGTCGGACACAAGAGCATGAACGTATATAATTCATTCTCCGAATACGATATGCCCTGCGTTGGAAATATGATTAATCTTATTCACGAGATCTGCAAGGCTTGTAAATAATAAAAATCAATAAAAGCTCGTTCTCCTCTGCGTAACCAACGCAAAAAAAGGACGGGCTTTTTTCTTTCGGAAAGAAGGACAATTCATATAAAATCTGTTGACAAAAAAATGATTTAATGTTAAAATATTACAAGTAAAATATTTTGTCGCTTTGGCGACGGATCGGAGCATAAAATGCGTAACATAATTAAAGGTATTTCGGCGGTCAACCCCGTAGACGTGGAGAGAGATTATTTGCTTTACACTGTCGATTACTGCATAAGCCACGGCTTTGACCATTATCAGCTTATCGGTCCTATTCACGACGGAGTAAAGGGCAATATCGACGGCATGACCTTCTCGAAAAAATATGCCCGTTTCAACGATGAAAAGAATGCGGATTACGTAAACTACTGCCTTGACTGCGTTAACGAAGCGCTTGAAAAGCTTTCGGCAGCAGGCGTTAAGACCTATATGTGGCATCATGAGCTTGAGCTTCCCTATGCATTTACCCAAGTTTTCCCCGAGGTGCAAAACGATTACGGTGACGTAGAGGTTACTCATCCCTTGGTAAAGGATTATCTCGAAAATAAAATCAGAGATTTCTTCGAGGCTTATCCCAAGATGGACGGCATTATCCTTACTCTTCACGAAACCAAGGTACCTCTTCTTAAGCTCAAAAAGCAGAAGCTGGAGCCCGTCGCAAGAGTAAAATACGTTACCGAGATACTTTACGATACCTGTAAGGAGCTCGGAAAGGAGCTTATCGTCCGTCCCTTCGCAAGTATCGAGGAGGACTACGAGATGATGACCAAGGCGTACGAGGAGATCTCCCGCGATCTTATCATTATGGACAAGTGGACTCAGTTCGACTGGTCGCTTTGCCTCCCCTCCAACCGCTTCTACGCAAAGATAAAGAACAATCCTCTCTTCGTTGAGACCGATATATTCGGAGAATTCTTCGGAAAGGGCAGACTTCCCCTTATGCTTAAGGATCATATCGAGTCCAAGTTTGCCTACTGCGAGGACTTCACGCCCGTGGGCTACGTTTCGAGAATCGACCGCTCGGGAAGAAATCCCTTCGGCGAGGTCAACGAGGTCAACCTTGAGATAATGCACGCCGTTCTTTCGGGAGATAACGTTGACGAAAGAATAGACGCATTCTTCGAGAAAAAATACGGTGAGTGCGGCAAGGACGTTCGTGCAATAATGGAAAACACCGAGGATATCCTTAAGAGGATAATCTACCTTAAGGGCTACTATTACAGTCAGCTTTCCCTCTTCCCTGCGGTTAACCACTGCAAAAACCATTTCTACTTTGAGATGATGAAGGACGAGTGCGTCATTGCCTCTAACGAGTGGTTCATTCCTCCGCAGTGGGACAGAGGAAGCCTTCAGGACGTGCTTCTTGAAAAGAGCTCTGCGGCAGAGGATGCCGAGAAAGCATTCGAAGGACTTCTTAAGCTCGAGGGAATACTTCCCGAAGAGGAATATAAAAATCTTTACGCAAAATTCAAGAACCTTGAGCTCGTTTCCAAGATATGGGTAGCACTTACCGACGTATTCTATAATTACGCAAAGTTCTTCGAATATAAGGACGAGAGCTACGAGGCAAAATTCCGTGCCTCGGTTGCAAAGCTCGACGAGCTTCACGAGATAGGCAAGGCGGCACTCGGCGACGACTTCTACGGCATCAGCGGCGAGAGCCTTGTGGGTGCGGGAAGGTATGAACAGATTCCTATTTTTACGACCGCTGTAACAAAGAGCTTCGAGGCAGAAAAAGAAGTTTACAAATCACTGAATGGCGAGGAAAACTACGACCTTATCGTTGCGGGCGGTGCATCCGAGAGCCACAAGCTTATGAAGGAAGTAAACTTCAGTGACACCTATGCAGAGGGGGACGAGGTCTACCGTATTCCCGGAAACGCAAGAGGTGCAGAGTGGAGTACCATCAAGGCTCACGGCTGGTTCAGCTACGAAATCAAGGTAAGAGCGGGTGAGAAGAACACGATCGAGGTTCTCCTTGGCAGCTATACCGAAATCCTTGACGTCAAGATCACTCTCGGAGATGAGGTTTACGATATTCACGAGCCTCTTACCAAAAAGAAGGTATTCTCCTTTGAATATACCGCAAAGGACGAGGATGCGATCCGAATAAGATTCGACAAGATCTCGGGCAACACTCCGAAGATCTATACTGTAAAGGTGAAATAATGAAGTATAAATTTATATCATTTGATCTAGACGGCACATTGCTTGCTAATCTCAACGATATTTCCGATGAAAATTACGCCGCTCTCAAGGCTCTGTACGAAATGGGAGTTGTGCTTGTACCCACCTCGGGCAGATCACTTTACGAGATGCCCGAATCTGTCAGAAAATGTCCGTTTTTCAAATACGCCATTACGTCGAGCGGTGCCTGCACGTACGATCTAAAAAGCGAGACCGTCATCAGCTCCTCTCAGCTTTCAAGGGAAGAGGCAAGCAAGGTCTTTGATCTGTTTGACAAATACGAAACATTGACGATGACTCACTATAAAGGGCATTCCTACGTTGACAAAAATCTTGATATCGAATATTACAACAAATGCCGTGTCACAAAGGGTTTCAAGATATTTATACCCATTTATGACGTTGCAATTGACGACTTTAAAAGCTTCTGCCGAGGTATGGAAGAGGTTGAGCTCACCTGCACCTTCTTCGCCGCCGATGAGGATAAGGAAAACTTCAAGGCGGAATTAAAGGAGCTTGGAGATTACACGGTCGTTTCTTCGGCAAGGGATAACCTTGAGGTACTCTCGGGCAAAGCCGATAAGGGTGTTGCCGTACTCAACCTTGCCGCCTCACTCGGAATTGAGCGGGGTGAAACTATCGGAGTAGGCGACAGCATTAACGATATGGCACTTATAAAGGCAACGGGGCTTGGAATCGCAATGGGAAATGCGGTGGAGCCGCTTAAGCTTTGTGCGGATGCAGTTGGATGCAAAAACTCCGAGCATATTGCAAAATTTATTCTTGAAAATTATTTTTAAACTTACAAAATCGGCACATAATAAGCGTATACGCAAACAATTAATTACATTTAGAGGTGATTATGCGCAAAACAAAGATAATAGCTACTATCGGCCCTGCCAGCGACAACGAGGAAATTCTCACCAGAATGTGTCGCTCCGGCATGAACGTTGCACGACTTAATTTTTCTCACGGAACACATGAGGAGCACAAGGATAAAATTGATCTTATCAAGCGAGTCAGAGAAAAGCTTTCGCTCCCCATAGCAATAATGCTCGACACTAAGGGCCCTGAATACAGAATTAAGACCTTCAAGGAAAAGAAGGTAACATTGAACGACGGTGACGAGTTCACCTTTACAACCGAGGACGTTGAGGGTGACGAAACTAGAGTTTCGGTTACCTATAAGAACCTTGTTGAAGAGCTTAACGTCGGCGACAAGATCCTTCTCAACAACGGACTTGTTATCTTTGAGGTAACGGCTCTTGTCGGTTGCGAGGCAAAGTGCAAGGTCGTCTCAGGCGGTGTTGTTTATGACAGAAAGAGTATGAATTTCCCGAACAAAACTCTCGGGCAGGAATATCTCTCCGATGCGGACAAGGCAGACCTGCTCTTCGGTATAGAAAACGAGGTTGATTTTGTTGCCGCATCCTTCGTATCCTGCGAGGCGGATATCAGAGCTGTCAGAGAATTCCTTGACCAGAACGGCGGCGAGGAGATCGACGTCATTGCGAAAATCGAGAACAGAGCGGGTGTTGACAACATTGAGGAGATCTGCAAGGTTGCCGACGGAATCATGGTTGCAAGAGGAGATCTTGGCGTTGAAATTCCCTTTGTTGAGGTACCCAGTATTCAAAAATATCTTATTAAGAAGTGCAGATTGCTCGGTAAACGTGTAATCACCGCAACCGAGATGCTCGAGTCGATGATTCACAATCCGAGGCCTACCAGAGCAGAGATCTCGGACGTTGCAAATGCGGTATATGACGGCTCCTCGGCGGTCATGCTTTCCGGCGAGACCGCAGCGGGTGAGCATCCCTCCGAGGCAGTAAAGTTCATGGCGGATATTGCAGAATTTACCGAAAAAGGAATCGACTATGAAGAGTTGTTCAAAAGTACGGATTTCCGTATCAGAAACAATGCGGATGCCGTTTCTCACGCAACCTGTGCTATGGCGATCGACGTTTCGGCTAAGTGCATCGTTGTAAACTCGAGAAGCGGACAGACCGCAAGAATGGTCAGCCGTTTCAGGTGTCCTGTTGATATCGTCGGAATAACCACCACCGAAAGAGCATGGCGAAAGCTTAATCTATCCTGGGGTGTGACTCCCATTCTCAGTGAGGAGTTTGATTCTATGGACGTTATGTTCTACCACGGTCTTAAAAAGGCAAAGGACGCCATGCGTCTGACGCCCGGAGACAACGTTGTTCTTACCGGCGGTCAGATCGGCGGAGCAAAGGGAAATACAAACACCATCAAGGTAGAGGTTATTAAGTAGATTCACTTGTATGTTATGAAATAATCCTCGCGTTTTATCTATTTTTAACCGTATATTATTGATGTTATCTTCATGTAGAGCAGTCAGTATTTTTTGAAAAAACAGAAGAAAATCGTCCGCATTTATACGAGCGTAAGCTCTATACAAATACCGAGCGCGTCACCGCCCTCTCGGGCGACAGGTTTTTGCTCGACCTCGGAGAGCATGTCGTTGGATATTTTACCATTTCCTTTGACGTTGCTGACTAATTCATTGATGCACCAATTCGCTTAAAAATAAAGTTTTGCGAGGATATGTATGAAGCCGAAGCCGACTTTTCGGTTTAGAGGAAATGACAAAGATGCCGATCGCTATCGCGAGCTTTTAGAAAAAGTTCGCTCGGTTTCAAAAGAATATTTATTTGACGAGTAGACACGTTTTTGAAGCTTACGTCCCGACAATTTGAATTTCTCTCCCTACGGCGACCGTCCGGCAAACAGCCTTTGCCACGCATGGAGCTGCGCACCGGCTTACTTCATTCGAAAATACAAGCTTTAAAACCTACTATTTGATATTAAAAAGACTTCACGGTTATAAAAGAGTAGCTGCCTCAAATTCACATTTGAGGCAGCTTTTTTAGCGTTGTAATACATTAAATGAAATGTTTTATTTACATTTTTATCTATAATCGGGGAAAACGAGCTTTGTTTCAGATGTCATCGTCGCATAGGCTTCGTCAAGGAGTGCATCGAAGTCAACCTTTTCAAGCTCACGCATACAGGCCTCTATAGTAGGCTTGGTTTTCGGATGACGGGGTGTAAAAACAGTGCAACAATCCTCAAAGGGAAGGATCGATGTATCAAAGGTGCCGTAGTGACGTGCCTGAATGATTATTTCATTCTTATCAAGACCGATGCAGGGGCGGAAAACAGGCATATTCACAACCGAGTCGGTAACGGCAATTGCAGAAAGTGTCTGCGAAGCAACCTGACCAAGAGACTCACCGGTAATAAGTGCCTGACACTTATATTCCCTTGCACAACGCTCGGCAAGACGCATCATAAAGATACGGAGAAGAATGGTGAAATAGTCCTCCTCGCAATTATCTCGAAGCTCCTCTTGGATGTGAGTTAAGGAAATAACGTGAACATGTATTCTTGAGCAAAACTCACACATCTCATCTGCGAGCTGCATAACCTTTTCTCTCGCTCTTTCGGAGGTGTAAGGGAAGGACTCGAAGTGAAGTGCCTCGATCTCCATTCCACGCTTTGCCATCATACATCCCGCAACGGGCGAATCTATACCGCCCGAAAGAAGAAGCAGACCTCTGCCTGCCGAACGGATCGGAAGTCCTCCCGCTCCGGGCTCCTGCCCTGCTCTTATGTAGGCATTATCATCTCTGATTTCGACGGTAACAGTAACGTCGGGATTATGAACGTCAACTCTGATGCCCCTGACGGTGGAAAGAACAACTCCGCCAATCTCGGCAGAGATCTCGGGCGACTTTAGGGGAAAACGCTTGTCCGATCTTTTTGCATCAACCTTAAAGGTACGCTTGCCCTGAAGCTTTTCGGGAAGATATCCCTTTACGGTGTCGATTATACTCTCCATAGTCTTATCGCAGACGGCAGCCCGTGTAACACCCATAAAGCAA
>JAZRMT010000130.1:0-3933 GCA_045647805.1 Eubacteriales bacterium
CCTTGGAAAGGAACTCCTTAAGCCTTTCATTCTTCGGATTACCAAAGACCTCCTCGGGTGAGCCTTGCTCCTTGATCTGTCCCTCGTCAATGAAGAGAATCCTATCGGCAACCTCACGGGCAAAGCCCATCTCGTGTGTAACGATTACCATTGTCATTCCCTCGTCTGCAAGCGACTTCATAAGATCAAGAACCTCTCCGACCATCTCCGGATCGAGTGCCGACGTGGGCTCGTCGAAGAGCAGAACGTCCGGATCCATGGCGAGAGCTCTTATTATGGCAACCCTCTGCTTCTGTCCACCGGAAAGCTTGGAAGGATACTCATCCTTCTTGTCTGCAAGACCTATCCTAGCCAAAAGTTCCATTGCTCTCGCCTCTGCTTCATCTTTCGTCTTAAGTTTAAGATCGATGGGAGCTAACGTAAGATTTTCAAGCACTGTCATGTTATTGAAAAGATTAAAGTGCTGGAATACCATACCCATTTTACGGCGTGCAGTATTGATGTTCTCACCGTGAGCTGTGACATAATCAAAAATCTTCTGTTTAAACCGGCTGCCCTCTCGTTTACGAAGAGAACGTTCCTTGCATATTTTCTCGATTGCCGCCTCATCCACTTCCGAATCGGTATGAGAGTAAATTTTGCCATATGTCTCCGACCAAGCAATTATCTCCGGATGCAAATAGGGATCAACGTCGGAAATAAGCTTATCGCCCAGCCAAACCTCACCGCTTGTAGGAGTCTCAAGAAGATTCATGCATCTGAGCAACGTGCTTTTTCCGCTACCGGAAGGGCCGATTATAGCTACCTTTTCTCCCGAGGCTATATTGCAATCAACGCCGCGAAGCACGCTCAAATCGCCGAATTTTTTTGTAACATTCTTAACGCTTATCACCTGCACGTAACCTCGCTTCCAATTTTTTTATTCCGAACGTAAGCAGATACACCATTGCCAGATAAAAGCAAGCCGCAACCGACATAGGAACGATATAGCTTGCCATATTGTTTCCGGCACCTATGACCTTGGCTGCTTGAGTAAGATCATACATACCGATCATACTTACGATGGAGGTTTCCTTAATAAGAGCTATAAGTTCATTACCGATAGCAGGTATTACATTTTTGATCGCCTGAGGAATAACTATCTTCATCATCGTAGTCTTGCCTGTAAGACCGAGAGCTCTTCCTGCCTCTGTCTGTCCAATATCGACCGAAAGAATTCCCGCTCTGATATTTTCCGAAACATACGCTCCCGAATTAATACCAAAAGCAATTATTGCGATTATTTCTTTAGGGAATCCTCTGATTGCAAATATCGCATAAGCCATAATGAACAGCTGAAGAGCCATAGGAGTTCCTCTTATTATCGTAACGTATGCCTTGCATATTGCCTTGGGAACTTTCATTACTTTACTGTCCTGCGAAATGCCTACCATCGCGACAAGAGTTCCGAGTACAAGTCCCAGCAATGCTGCAAATACCGAAATAAGAAGAGTTGTTCCAAGTCCCTCAAAGAGCATCCACATATATTTGGAATTCGTAAGAAGAACCCATATATTCTCAAAGAAATTCATATTTCACCTTTACACATGAAAAAGAACTGTACGCACGGTACGGTTCTTTTTCACAAAAAATATTAGTCGTTCATTCCCATGTGTTCCATAACCATCTTCTCGATCTCGGTCTTGCCGTCCGCATCCTTAACGAGAAGTTCAGCGAGAACCTCATTGATAGCATCAAGAAGCTCGGTGTTGCCCTTGGTTACTGCGATAGCGTACTGCTCCTCAACGGGAGAATCAGCCTCGCCTTCAGCACCGGAGTAGTAGAGAGGATAGCACTTGAAGTTGGAATTGTTGCTTACAATGTACTTTGCGGGGAGTTCATCAACTATGATAACGTCAATGGTTTTACCGAGAGCGTCTGCCGCTACGTTGGCGGAATCCATTGCCTGATGATCGGTTCCATTGGTACCGTAAAGAACACCGCCCTCAGTGTCGATCTCTGCATCTGCATAAATCCAACCGGTAGTATCGGTCTGAGTAGCTATTGTCTTTCCTGCAAGAGCATCCCATACTACGTAGGTAACACCGTCAGCAGTCTTGGTTGCAACATTCGAATTATTGGGAACGATTACATACTGAATAGAGGTGTAGTAGGGGTCAGAGAAGTCAACCTTCTGAGCTCTCTCCTCAGTAATTGTAAGACCGGCGGCACCGCAATCGGCAAGCTTGCCCTCGGCTACGGTATCGATAATGATACCGAAATCACCGTCGTTCCATACGATCTCCTTATCAAGCTTTTTGCCAACTCTCTCCATGATCTCTACGTCAACGCCGACGATGTCAGAGCCATCATAGTACTCGAAGGGAGCAAAGTAAGCATTTGTCTGTACCACTATCTCATCCTTATTACAGGAAGCAAGGGTAAATGCCGCGCAAGCAAGCATAGCAAGCGCGAGAATGAGTGAAACTATTCTTTTCATTTTTTAGCCTTTCTTTTTTCGGGGCTATGCCCCATTTATTTTTGGTTTTATAATTATACACCTCTAGTCACTGAAAGTCAAGTGTTTTTTAAAAAATAGCTGTTTTTTAATGTTTTTTAATATTTATTAATGATTTTTTATGAATCTTTATGCGTTTATGCATTCAAAGGTCTCGTTGTTACATTTTTTCTGAAAGGTGTTTTTGGGGAATAACACAGGAATATCATTCAGATTGCGGGCAGATTGCATTATTGCCGGCAATGTATGTTTGTCAATGATGTGAGACCAAAAAGTTAAAAAAAGAAATTAGATGTTAGAATAATGCTCTGCGAGGTGAATGAATGAGGGGTGGAGCGAAGCGGAACCCTGAAAGAATGAAGCTCGCAGAGCGTCAGCCGCCAAGCTCGGCGCGCTTCTGAAGAGGTGTTTTCCAACCCAAAACCGCCATTGGAATACGATTAGAACGGTATAGGTAAGCATTCATTTGCTTCAACAAATCGTGGTATGAGTAGAATTTTAGATGGTTGTAGAAACGTTCTTGGTCGTTTCTGTGGCTTCGTTCTACCTTTCCGTTGTGCCAAGGAGTCCTTGGACGAATTGTTTTATGTGTAATACCAAGATGCTTGAGAAAAACATCGAAATAATGCACACGCTTGGTTTTTGCAGTATTGTTAAATTCGCTTCCATTATCCGTTTGTATCATTTCCGGGGCATAACCAAAGTAAGCAATAGCTCTCTTCACAAAATCTACGGAAGAATAACCGCTTTGCTCTTTGTATGGATATATGAAACGCTCTCTTGAAGCCTCGTCAATCATTGTGTATTGGTAGAATTTTTCCCCGTCCTTGCCCGAATAACAAGCAGCAGGCACAACCTTTACGTCAAGCTGCCACTTAATTCCTAACACGGTAGGCGTGTCATAATGCTTGTTGTGTTTAGATTTTTTCTTTGTGGATTCTACCCTTTTTCTGAATCCAAGGCGCACGAAAACACGGTAAAGAGAGCCGGGATTCCTTGTGTATCCCTTATCTTCTCTAAGTTTGCCGTAAAGCTCACAAATTGAAATGTTAGGGTTTCTTCTGTGGTAATCCTTAATCCATTTGAGTTCTTCTTCGGTGTGTGCGTTCGGATGAGGAGAGTGAGGTTTGTGAGATTTTGGTATGAGAGATTCTCTCGTTCCATCGTAGATCTTGTTCCAACGCATAAGCGAGGCTTTAGATATATGGTATCTACGGCATACAAAATCTATGTCGTGCGTATAGCGGTACAAATTGATGGAACCTATTTTTGTTGAAATTTGGTGTGGACAAAAGCCTTTTGTTGTGGTATAATGTTTCATGGAAGTGATTGGGTCCTTTCTGTCGAATTTGTTAGGGGTAACATTATTCTAACAGAATCCAATCACTTTTTCTATTCTTTTTCGTTTTTAGTCTCACAACAATTGTAACACTACA
>JAZRMT010000131.1:0-18754 GCA_045647805.1 Eubacteriales bacterium
CAACTCCTTGGCTCACAGAACGACATGGCTACGATCCGACTTGGTGTGCCTCACTGACAAGAATAAAGCTCTCCGAGCGAGTGGAGATGATCGGCTCATGTGCATTCGCATACTGCTTTAATCTTACGGATGTGACCATTCCGGATAGCTGCATACTTGTCGAATTCAATGCATTTTACAACTGCTTTTCACTTGAAGGTGTCAAACTCTCTTGTAACATGAGGCTGATAGACGAATCGTTGTTCGAGGGTTGCAGATCGCTAAAAGTTGTCGATTTGCCAACCAAACTTGTCAAAATCGGTCGAAGAGCCTTTAAAAACTGTACTTCTCTCGCAAGTATAATTTTACCGATTGGAACCATTTCCATCGGATTCGACGCCTTTGCAGGATGCTCGTGTCTTTCGAGAATAGCAATTCCAAAGGAGCTTTCAGAGCTTGAAGACGAGGATGTTTTTGGCGGTTGCGACAAGCTTACCGATATATCATTCGGAGGTACCAAGGAGGCTTGGGAAAGGCTTCTCAAAGGTAAAACTCTTACAGTGCAAAAAAGCGACTGCTCTCTTATGACACCTAAAATCGCATTTATGAATCTCGAATGATTTTGAAGCACCTCCTTCGTTATTTCTCTAATGATTAGATTATTTTCCATCATTCAGCTATCGCATTTTCGCAATATAAATACGATGTTTTCTCTTGAACACCCCATTTAATTCTTCAGGAAGGAAGTAAGATGAAATACAAATGTCTTGTACTTGATCACGACGACACCGTGGTCAACAGCACAGCAACAATACATTACCCCTGCTTTATCGAATATTTAAAAAGCTACTTCCCCGATCTTGCAGATAATTATACTCTTGAAAGCTATTTCGTCAAAAACTTCCATCCGGGAATAATCGCCCTTCTTACCGAAGAGGTTGGACTGAATGAAGTACAGCTCAAGGAGGAGGAAGCATATTGGTCAGAGTACGTTAAGAGGCATATCCCCACTGCATACGACGGCATAAGAGAGATCATCGAAGAATTCCAGGATAGAGGTGGAATTGTCGTAGTTGACTCGCACTCCTATTCCGGATATATAATCAGAGATTATGAGCATAATGCTCTTCCCTCCCCGGACTTAATATACGGGTGGGATATTCCGAAGGAACAGAGAAAGCCCTCGCCATACACGTTATTTGATATTATGAAGAGATATCAGCTCTCCCCCTCGGAAATAATCGTAGTTGACGATCTTAAGCCGGGTTATGATATGGCAAAGGGCGCAGGAGTTGATTTTGCCGCCGCAGGCTGGGCTTACGACGTAAAGGAAATTGCGAACTTTATGCGAAAAAACTGTGACTACTATCTTGAGAGTGTCGAAGAGCTCCGAAGCATACTTTTTAATTAAAGAATTCTATTTATTAATAAAATTTAAAAAAACAGATACAGATATTTGATCATCTGTATCTGTTTTTTCGATTCTTTGTTTTAAAAAACTGTAATTTATCAAAGAAAAATTATTGATTTTTCTTAAATTTATGGTATTTTCGATTGTATTATTCCGTTGTTAACATTTTATTATTGAAAATATGGATAAAAAACTGTATAATAATGGTAAGCAACTTTCTTCTTCTTTTGCATATCCTAACCCTAAGGAGAAAATATGGCAGAAATTACTTTATCCGAGCTTAACGCTCTCACAAAAGAACCGTTGACCACCATAGCACTCAGCGAAAAGGAGTACCACGACAAGATTACCTCCGTCGCAGATGCAGTAGTGAAAAACGAGAATATTAAGGTCATACTGCTTGCAGGTCCGTCGGGATCGGGCAAGACAACAACCGCAAACCTCATTTCCGATGCCGTCAAGTCGAGAGGCGAATCTTCGATGGTCGTTTCTTTAGACGACTTTTACCTCGATGCTGATGACCGGAATTATCCGAAGCATAAAAATGGCGAAAAGGACTACGAATGTCCCGAGGCTCTCGATCTTCCTTTAATTACCGAGACCTTAGTACGCATAACCGAAAACAAAAGCTTTTCCATCCCGAAATACGATTTCAAGGTAGGAGGAAGAGTCGAGATGCGTCAGTACGCAAAGCCCGATCACGCTTGCGTTATAATAGAGGGACTTCATGCTCTTAACCCGAGTATATCATCCGGACTTCCCAAGGGGAGCGTGCTTAAGCTTTTTGTCAGCGTCTCAACAAACATAAACGATAACGGAGTGAGAATACTTTCTGGAAGAAAGGTGCGCTTTATCAGAAGGCTCGTCAGAGACAGTATTTACAGAGCCGCAAACGCAGAGAGAACCCTTTCCATGTGGCACAAGGTTCTTGCGGCCGAGGACGTTTACCTTTACCCCTACAAGGAAACCTCCGATCTTGCATTCAATACCTTCCATCCATTTGAGCTTCCTGTTATGAAGGGATTTGCAGAGAAGCTGATCTCGAAAAGACTGGCAGAGGCGGACTCATATGCAGGTACAGTACTTGCAGCCCTTGAAAAAATTGAGACAATAGATCACACTCTCGTTCCCGACAACTCTCTTATCCGTGAGTTTATTCCGGGTGGCATATACGAGGCTCTTTACTAAAAAAAGGTGGCTCAAGTTTTCAAACTTGAGCCACCTTTTTCTGTCGCTCGGTGCTATATTAATTGCAGTTCTTAACGATTATTAATACAAGCACCGATATTTCAATCGTTTTTTGTTATAATTATAATATAGAATTATAACTCCTTCAATAGATTGGAAAACGCCTTTTCAACATAGAGATCGGGATCAAAATCCATAAGTCTTTCGCAAAAATAATCGGTTATGGGCTGCTCGGTAAAATAATGTCCCGCTTCAATCAGATTAACTCCCATTTCAGCCCCCTCAGCCATAAGGTTATAGCTCAGCCTTCCCGAAACAAAGGTGTCAGCCCCCGATTCAATGGCATCCTTGACGAAATCCTTTCCATCACCGCCTACAACGGCTACGCATTTTACGGTATTAAGAGCGTCAACGTATTTTACCGAATCGGAATTGATCGCCTGCTTTACTCTATAAGCAAAATCCTCGGCGGTACATTCCTCCTCGATCTCACCTATCCTTCCAAGCATCCCCTCCCCAAAGGGAACGGGATCGAAAATACCAAGAAGATTTGCAAGACGGTCATTTACGCCTCCGACAGCCTTATCGGCCCTCGAATGAAAGGAAAAAACAGAGATACCGTTAGCGACCAGCTTGATGATCTTTCTCGAAACGTGATCATCCTCATTAATGCTCTTGACAGGGCGGAATATAAGCGGATGATGAGAGACGATAAGATCAAATCCGGATTCGATAGCATAATCCACTATATCCTCGGTTACATCAAGTGTAACGAGTGCTCTCTTCACCTCTTTCTCACCGTCGGGAGCACACATGAGCCCGTCGTTATCCCAAGCTTCACTCTCACTGGCAGGAAGAAGCCTTTCAAATTTTTCGTAAAGCTGCTTGACAGTCATAAAAACTTCCGTTCCGCCGTATAAACGGCTGTGTTTTAATCCAAATATTCTATAATAGCCTTTGCGATTCTCTCTTCAGCTTCAGCAGAATTACCGCCAAGTTTTTTTCCTTTGACAATATCATTGCAAGCCTGCAATTTGCCTTTTAAATAACGTATTTGCAAATCTTTATTTACAATTTCCGCATTTTTGAAGCAAATTTCCGCCTCGGCATCATCGATGCTTCTACATTCTCCCGTATAACTTGCCAAAAAACAAACGTAGCATCGATGCCCATCAAGTGAATACGCCTCCTTTTTCACAGAAAAGCCATTTTCTGCCAGAAAGCGTCTAAGGGATGCCTGCTTTGTCATAGGCTGAAGTATGAGATTGATATTTTCATCCGAAAGATGAGGGGCTTTCGAAATAATATCGGCAATAAGCTCACCACCCATACCGCATATAGCATAATCGGTTATCCCGAGGTCGCAAAGTGCAGATGCACCGTCAGTTAGGACAAAGGTTATCCTATCCGACACGGAAAACTCCGCAGCATTCTCTCTCGCTCTACCAAGAGGCCCCTCGTTTACATCCGAACAAACGGCACGGGATATCAAGCCTTTTTTTAGCAAGAAAATAGGCAGGTATGCGTGGTCGGTGCCTATATCGGCAAAGACGGCATCCTGCCTTACAAATTGTGCCGCAGAGCACAGACGCACGTTTAATGCGTGATCTCTCATTTCTTAGAGCCGAGGTATTCGTTAAGCTTTTTTACAAGCTCGTCCGCATCGGTGCTATGAACGAGGCAAGCATCCTCGATAGACTCTCCTCTGGAGTGAGGGCAGCCGAGGCAGTGCATTCCGATCTCAAAAAAGAATTTTGCGGTTTCAACGTCGAAGTCGAGAACGTCACCGATAAGAGTATCCTTGGTAACTACCATTGTATTATTCCTTTCTTAGGGAAAAATTTATTACCCTCTTAGTATAACACATCGTCAGAGAAAAATCAACATTTATTTTAAATATACTATTTACTTTTTGCATCTTTTATGATAGAATATATTGGAAATACAGTAAAAAAGGAACGGTCACACTATGATAGTAGCGCTTGACGAGGCGAAAAGAAGATTAACTGCTCTTTACGACGTATTAAAGGAGCTTGGCAATCAGCTCAGAATAGAAGAGGCTAAGGAGAAATGCAACGAGCTGGAGCGTGAGACGCTTGCACCCGACTTCTGGGGTGATGCTGAAAAATCCTCAAAGAAGCTTCAGGAAATAAAGCAGCTCAAAGATAAATATGAAAGCTACGAGGCTCTTCTCGCAAAGCTTGACGACACCTTCACTCTCTGTGAAATGGCTATTGAGGCAGAGGACGAGGATTCGGTTGAGGAGGTTCTTTCTGAGACCGACTTTATAGAAAACGAGGCAGAAAAAAAGAGAATAGAGGTTCTTCTTTCCGGCCCTTATGACAAGAATAACGCCATAGTTTCCTTCCATCCCGGTGCAGGCGGCACAGAGGCTCAAGACTGGGCTTCCATGCTCTACCGTATGTACGTCAGATGGGGTGAGGCTCACGGCTTCAACGTAAAGCTTGTTGATTGGCTTGACGGTGACGAGGCGGGAATCAAATCCGCAACGATCATGGTTGAAGGAATTAACGCCTACGGATATCTTAAGAGCGAAAACGGAGTACACAGACTTGTAAGAGTATCTCCCTTTGATGCCTCCGGCAGAAGACATACGTCATTTGCTTCGGTGGAGGTAATGCCGGAATTTGAGGACGACGACACCATTGTTCTTCGTGACGAAGACCTTGATATCACCGCTCACCGTTCATCCGGAGCAGGTGGTCAGCACATTAACAAAACCGACTCGGCAATCAGAATAGTTCACAAGCCCACCGGCATTGTAGTAGGCTGTCAGACAGAAAGAAGCCAGCTCCAGAACAAGGAGACGGCTCTTAAAATGCTTAAGGCAAAGCTGATGGAGATCAAGCTGCGTGAGAAGCTTGACAGAATCGAGGACATCCAGGGCAACAAGGCAAACATTGAATGGGGAAGCCAGATTCGAAGCTATGTATTTATGCCATACACTCTCGCCAAGGATACAAGAACCGGCTATGAGGACGGCAACATCGACTCTGTAATGGACGGAGATATCGATGGTTTTATCAACGCTTATCTCAAGCATATTTCTGCAAATCCCGAACAATAATCGAATATTTGACAATCTTTATTTGCATTTTAACGCTCAAAAAAGGTCTCAAGCACAATACTTGAGACCTTTTTATTATTTTCGCTTTCTTCTTATAAGCTCATTTACGGCTGAGCGAACCCGAAGCATTTCCTCTTCGCTTAAGGCACAACGCTCAAAGGTTATTTCAGCCGAGCTCGTCGGAAATGTGATAAAAGCAATTCTTTTCATCATCTTGAAAATCTATATGCTCAACAAACGCCTTGATTTTTTTACCTCGTTATTGCAAATCACTGCTCTTCCAATCCGAAAGTATTTTCTCTATTCGGGACAGGTCGAGCTTTTTCTTGTTTGCCTTCATTGTAAGAGATAAATTCTCGGCTCTGAAGATCTGTCTTGCCGCAGCCCTTATATCCTCCGGTGTAATTTTGGAGTAATATTCCGCTCTCTCCTCGATGTTACGGTACGGAGCATTCATAATATGCCTATCGTATGCAAAGGTGAAATTAAGATCTCTCGAATCATCGTAAAGCAGTCTGCCGTTATCGACGTAGCCCGCCTTCATGCATCCGTCCTCGCAAAGAAGCTCCTCTTTCAGCTCGGTAAGTATAGAAAGCGTCATATTTACTGCATCGTACACCGAGCCGCCACGTATCTCATAACTAAACGTAAAGGTGCCGACGTTACCGTACTTTTCAACCGCACCGCTAAGATCGTAGAAAAGCCCCTTTTTCTCACTCATCTCGATGAAAAATCTTGAATTGTAGCCGCCGAGTAAGATATCGTACAGCAGATCATCAACTCCACAGGCGAGCTTTGACATATCCATATCAAAATTAAATCTTACCATAGTAAAATCTGCGTTCTTTATATGAACTCCCAGCTCACGCTGTCCGAAGCTCCGAGGAATCGGTGCAATATTGTGCCGAGCCTCTCCTTTTTCAATACTCGCTTCGCTAGCCAAGTCAGCAAGCCGCTCAATATCGGAGTCGTCAAAATTACCCGTAACGTAGAAGAAAATATTCCCCTCGGTAAATACCCTTTTGCGGTAGCTCTCAAGACGTGAAGAATTTATCTTCGATACTCCGCCAAGTGTGCCAAGTATGGGATATGAAAGCGAGGTGCCTTCATGAACTATTCCGCTTGCAAAGGAGGAAAGAGAGGTCCTGTCATCCGACTCACGGATTTCCGCCTTGATTCTCTCCTTTTCAGCGAAAAATTCCGAGGAGGAAAGGACGATAGGCGAAAGGAGGCGGGTAATAAGTTCTGCGCCAACAGCAAAATTCTCCTTGGCTCCCGAGGTATAGAACTGAACCATTTCGCTGTACGTAGAGGCGTTGAACTCTATTCCTCGTCTGTCAAGAAGAGGATAAAGTCCGCCGTCCATAAGAGCATTAACGTTTCTTATGAGAGCATGCTCAAGAAAATGAGTCATTCCTCGCTCCCCCTCTTCCTCATACATACTGCCGGCTCTTACAAAGAGGGATATATAGAAGCTGTGAAGCGACGGATTTTTGTAGGTGTGAATAGCTATCCCATTTTTGGAATAAATCGTGTTTTCTCTTTCCATACGCCCTCCTTTATAAATAATCGTTGTCTTTTTATTTAAATTCGCTTAAGCTTGGCGAAGGTCGCCATAAGCTTTTTCGTGCCAACCGTATCAAAGTTGACCTCATAAAGAACGTCACCGCCCATATCCTTTGCAGAAACAATAACACCTTCGCCAAACATTATATGCTCAACTCTTGTGCCGACAGAAAGTCGCTCTACACCATATTCAGCCGCACCGCTTTTCCTTTTCGGAGCAGACGATATCTCAGGGCGTCTGTTCAGCTCCGTAAATGAGCCGACACCGTAGCCTTTCGGCTTTTCGACGGGAGATTGTGCGTATCTTTGCGGAGAATATCTCGGGGGAATCTCTCGTTTCTGTTCTTCATTTATGAGAGAACGGGGCATTTCGCTTCTTACGAATACAGAAAGAGGCGAATAGCTGGTTTTACCGTAGACCATTCTCTCTCTTGCATGAGTGACGTAAAGCTTTTCCTTAGCTCTTGTAATAGCAACGTAAGCAAGACGTCTTTCCTCACTCATCTCACTCTCCTCCCCAAAATTCTGTTGAGAGGGGAATATGCCATCCTCCATGCCTGCAAGAAATACGACCGGGAACTCTAATCCCTTTGCCGCATGTACCGTCATAAGTATAACGGCGTCCGAGTTTTCGTCATATTTATCCACATCGGTGATAAGTGCAACCTCTTCAAGAAATCCCGAAAGCGACGGCTCTTCTCCGTTCGAGGTACAATGTGCCTCGTATTCCACGGCAGCACCTATAAACTCCTCGACGTTTTCAATCTTTCCTTCGCCCTCAAAGCCCTCCGCAACAAGCATTTCACGGTAGCCCGAAAGGGTAAACAGATCGTTTATCATCGCCGAGGGAAGGGTTCTGTCCTCCTTCACCTTCTCTATCATAGAAACGAAAGCCGTAAGCTTTTCGACATTTTTCTTCAAAGCGGTGAACTCATCAGACCTTCTCATTATTTCATACATAGATACGCCCTCTGACTCGGCTATCTCCTCGATCGCATCAACGGTTGCCGCACCGATCTTACGCTTTGGCTCATTGATCACCCTTTTCAGCCTCAGGTTATCCGAGGGAGAGGATATCATAGTCAGATAAGCAACCATATCCTTGACCTCCTTGCGGTCATAGAACCCGAGATCTCCGACTACCTTATACGGCATTCCGCTCTTTACAAAAGAGCTCTGCAAAGAACGTCCGAGAGCGTTTATTCTATAAAGGACGGCAAAATCCGAATATTTTCTGCCCTCCGAGCGCATCTCGTTATTTATCTGTCTGATTATATATTTTCCTTCTTCGTTCTGATTCTCCGCACAGTGCAGAATAATCTTAGATCCCTCACCCTTATCGCACCAGAGGCTCTTCTGATGTCTGTCGTGATTCTTACTGATCACCGAGTTTGCCGCATCAAGAATGTTCTTGGTAGAACGGTAATTCTGCTCCAGCTTTACAACTCGGGCATCGGGATAGGTCTTATCAAAATTAAGTATATTCTCAACCGTGGCTCCACGGAACTTGTATATGCTTTGGTCATCGTCTCCGACCACCATTATGTTTCTGTATTTATTCGAAAGAAGCTTGGTAAGCACAAACTGCGCGTAGTTGGTGTCCTGATACTCATCTACCAGAACGTATCTGAATTTATTCTGATAGTATTCCCTGACCTCCGCATCGCTTTCAAGAAGCTCTACCGCCTTCATTATTATATCGTCAAAATCAAGGGCATTATACTCCATAAGCTTCTTTTGATACAACTTATATACCGAAAGAATATATTTGGTAGTCGGGTCTCTCGTTATCTCAAAGTCCTCGGGGCCCTTCAACTCATCCTTGGACATACTTATTGCGTTGGCAACCCTCTTTACGTTAAGAGTCTTCTCATCTATCTCAAGCTCCTTCATGCAAAGAGTGAGCATACGCTTTTTATCATCGGTATCATAAACCGAGAAGCCATCGCGGTATCCTAGTCTGTCACCGAATCTGCGTAAAATACGAAGACACACCGAATGGAAGGTGCCTGACCATACCGAGGACGCCACGCCAGGATCCTCAAAGGTCTTCTCAAGTCGTTCTCTTATCTCTCTTGCCGCCTTGTTAGTGAAGGTTATAGCAAGAACCGACCAGGGAGGACAAGGTTCGCTTATAAACTCCGGAAGAATTTCGGATATCTCCTCGGGTGCCATTTCCAATGCATATTCAAGCGCCTCTGCCGCTTCTTCTGTAAGCCCCTCGGGAACACTTTCGGAATAATAGGCGTTTCCGTATTTTATCAAATACGCTATCCTGTTTACGAGAACGGTAGTTTTCCCGCTTCCCGCCCCCGCAAGAACCAGAAGAGGGCCCTTTGCCGTAAAAACAGCCTTAAGCTGCTCGGGATTCAATCTGTCACCGTAAACACGGTCGAAAAGAGCTCTTTTTGCCCTCAGATATTTCTCTTTGATCTCCTGCATTTTAACCGTTCCTTCTTGGATTTGTTTGGTTTCGTAAAAATTACAATAACAAAAATGTACGTACGAAGAGTTTTTCTCAAAATTCGACTTTTGCCTTTCCGGCAGGGCTCATACGACGACTGTACTTTCCCGACTTAAATGGGAGGAGTGTGACACCCAAAACCGAGGTTTTCCACATTTTGAAATGTTGAAAATGTTGAAAACTTTTTGTCGAAAAACCGTTAAAACCTCCGATTCGGCTTGACTACCCCATGAAAATTCAACCGGTTATCAACATTTCGAGTGTTGAAAATGTTGAAAAGAACAAGACTGTGAAAAAACTACATTTTTCCGCTTTTTGAATAAAACCGGTTCATAAAAGCCCTTGTGTGACTTTTTCGCTTCATTTTCTTCTGCCCGCATTTTTGTGTACATCCAGCTTCGTATTTAATACGATTAATTACCCGTGCTTTTTCTTTTTACCACTCTTTTCCGCCTGTTTTACACGCTTGCCCGAGGTCTCAGGTCTTACGGAAGAGAGCTTTTCCACCTCTCTTCTGATCCTTGCGGTATCAGAACCGAAAATCCGCTCCATTTTACTACTTTTCTTTGCCTTTTGATGAGGTGATTGCTTTTTTTTGGAAGTATAGTTTGCACTCGAAGAGCTGCGCGGCTTTCGGCTTTCTCTCGTACCTTTGCGTTTTGGCTCCTCTCTGTTGTTCTGCCCCTGCATAAAAGCCGGGCGAACCAAGCATTCGGGAGATTTGCCTATCAGGTCTTCTCTGCCGGCAAGCTTCAGGGCTTCTCTTACGAGATTGGCATTCTCCGGCTTCGAATATTGTAGCAAAGCGCGTTGCAGCTGCTTTTCTCTGTAATCCGTTGTAACGTATACACGCTTGCCGGTCATCGGATGAATTCCGGTATAATACATTACCGTAGAAATGGTTCCCGGGGTAGGATAGAAGTCCTGAACCTGCTCGGGAAGATATCCCCACCTCTTGAGCCATACCGCCATTTCAACCGCATCATTCATAGTAGTGCCGGGGTGGCTCGACATAAGATAAGGTACAAGAAATTGCTTAAGCCCAGCCTCCTCGGTGAGGGCAAAGTATTTCTTCTTAAACGCCTCGAACACCTCGATAGAAGGCTTCCCCATCATTGTAAGGGCGTTGTTAGAGCAATGCTCGGGAGCGACCTTAAGTTGACCGGAAACGTGGTGAGTCACAAGCTGTCTGAAGAATGAGTCGTCGGAATCGTACATAAGATAATCAAATCTGATTCCCGAACGGACAAACACCTTCTTCACCTTGTCAAGGCTTTCTATTTCCCTTAGCATATGAGAATATTCCGAGTGATCAACCTTAAGATGCTTACAAGGTGTGGGTGACAAGCATTTGCGTGAAGGACAAACACCCGCAGTCTTCTGCTTATCGCAGGAGGGATAGCGGAAATTGGCGGTAGGGCCACCAACATCGTTTATATATCCCTTAAAATCGGGGAGTGCAGTAATCTTTTTAGCCTCCTCGATAACGCTCTTCTCACTCCTAGAACGCACCTCACGCCCTTGATGAAAGGCTATGGCACAGAAATTACAGGCACCGAAGCATCCGCGGTTATGAGCTATGGAAAACTTGACCTCGGTAATTGCGGGTACGCCACCCATAGCCTCATAGTCGGGATGATAATCTCTGGCATAAGGAAGAGAATAAACTCTGTCTAGCTCCTCTCGCTCCAAGGGCGGCATAGGTGGGTTTTGCACCAGCATTTTATCGTCGTAATATTCAACGATAGCCTTTCCCCTTACAGTGTCATTGTTTTTATATTGAATAGCAAACGCCTTTGCGTATGCCTCTTTATCATTTTTTAACGTATCGTAATCGCCTATCTCGATCGCGTCGTAATGAATAGGTTCGCCTCGTTTTGTAAAGTACACCGTACCTTTTACATCTCTGATCTTTCTGACCGGTACTCCCTTGTCAAGCAGCTTTGCAATCCTTACAAGAATATTCTCCCCCATTCCGTAGGTGAGAATATCGGCTCTTGAATCAACGAGAATACTCCTTCTAACCCTGTCGTCCCAATAATCGTAGTGAGCGAAACGGCGAAGAGATGCCTCAAGTCCTCCGATGATTATCGGTATGTCGCCAAAGGCTTCTCTTATTCTGTTACAATACACGATAGTGGCTCTGTCGGGACGAAGTCCCATCCTTCCGCCGGGAGAGTAATAATCGTATGAGCGTTTTTTCTTGGAAACGGTATAATGAGCGACCATAGAGTCGATATTACCGCCTGTGACCAAGAAGCCAAGTCTCGGTCTGCCAAAACGCTTAAAATCATCTGTGCTCTTGTAATCGGGCTGACTGAGTATAGCAACTCTGAACCCCTCCGCCTCAAGAACGCGTGAAATTATCGCAACGCCGAAGGACGGGTGATCCACATAGGCATCACCCGTCACATAAACGAAATCGACCTCCGACCAATTTCTGTCCGCAACGTCACCCGGGGTGACGGGGAGAAAATCACGTCTGTCCGTCATAATTAAATTACAAAGCTGTCAAGCTCGACCTCGTGCTGATCACCCGACTCCATATTACGGAGCTGAGCCTTGCCGGAATCGACCTCTGAGTCACCAATAATAAGAGTAAATGCGGCGCCGATCTTATTAGCATACTTCATCTGTGCTTTAAGACTTCTTCCTACCACGTCGCACTCGGCATAGGTTCCGCCTGCACGAAGACGCTCGGTTATCTCAAGTGCCTTGATCATTGCTCTTTCGCCAAGCGAAGCAACGTAGACCATAGGCACCGCAGTATCGACCTTATCAAGTCCAAGCTCCTTCAAGGCAAGTATGATACGGGTTATACCCATAGCAAATCCTATACCCGAAAGCTCGGGACCGCCGAGAGAGGAAACGAGACCGTCGTATCTTCCTCCTCCGCAAACGGTAGACTGAGCACCAATGCCCTCGGCAATAAACTCAAATACCGCACCCGTATAATAATCAAGACCTCTTACGATGTTAGAATCTACAACGTAAGGAATTTTCATTGCATCAAGAGCACTCTTAAGAAGCTCGAAATTCTTCTCGCACTTCTCGCAAAGATGATCGACAGTCTTAGGAGCAAGAGCGGCTATCTTACCACACTCGGGGCTCTTACAGTCCAGAAGTCTGAGAGGATTCTTCTCAAGTCTGGTCTTGCAGGTATCGCAAAGGCACTCCTTCTTAGCCGAGAAGTGTTCAACGAGAGACTCTCTGTATGCGGGACGGCAATCATTACAGCCGATAGAATTAAGGTGGAGCTTTACGTTTTTAAGCCCGAGTCTCTTAAGAACCGAATGAGCCAACGCTATTGCGGTAGCATCCGCCGCAGGGCTGTCGGAACCGAACATCTCCGTACCGAACTGATAGAACTCACGGCTTCTGCCCGCTTGCGGCTTCTCATGACGGAAGCAGGAGATAATGTAATAATATTTGAGAGGCATCGGATCGGAATACTTTCCGTTCTCGATAATAGCTCTGGCAACCGAGGCAGTTCCCTCGGGACGAAGAGAAATGGTCTTCTCATCATCTCTGTCGGCAAACGTATACATTTCTTTCTGCACCACGTCTGTGGTATCACCAACGCCTCTTACGAAAAGCTCGGTGCTCTCGAAGGTGGGAGTTCTAATTTCTCCGTAGCCGTATTTCTCGGCCTCCTCACGCATTATCCCCTCAATATGTCTCCAAAGCGGAGTTTCGGAGGGCAAAATATCCATAGTTCCCTTAATTCTCTGTATCATCACTAGTCTCCTTTGATTGATTTTGCGTATAGGCGTAAGAAAGAAGCTCGTCTATTCTCTCCTCATCGCCGATATAATATAACATTCCTATGACAGCCTCAAATCCGGTTGCCGCTCTGTAATCAGCCGCCGAAGAATGCCTCGGACGGTTAAGATGCCCCGAATTGGAAGCCCTTTTATAAACCTCGAGCTCGTCCTCAAGGAGCTTGTCCAGAAGCCTGCGCATCACCGCTGCCTGTGCTTCGGCAGTAACGTATCCGAGCGCCGCCTCATTAAGAGCACCGGATTTTGACAGTCCTCTCTCAACCAGCATACGCCTAACAAAAAGCGAATGCCTTGCATCTCCAAGGTAGGCAAGAGCCATTACCGATGGCAGACTTGTGCCAATGACGGGATCGTGCATAGGTTGCTCCTTTCGTAAAATACTCGTCTTATTATTTTATCATAAAAATTATTTAAAATCAATAGTTATATAAAATAATATTTTTAAGAATTTTTGCGAAAGCCCTTGAAATCATCGTCATTTATATGTTATAATTACATAGAATAGGAAAAGGATTATGGAAAACTTCGATTACATCAGTAAAAATTACAAGGAGCTTACCGAAGAGATCGGTGAGCTGGCAAGAATGCAAGGCAGAGAGGTGACACTCGTTTCTGTGACAAAAAGCGGAAGCGACGAGGAGCTGACGGCTCTGGTGGCGGCAGGGGCTGCCGATATCGGTGAGAACAGACCTCAAGAGCTTTGTAGACGAGGCAGACTTCTGAAGGAGCAGGGCTATACGCCTAGGCTGCACGAGATCGGGAATCTGCAAAGGAATAAGGTGAAAAGCATAATAGAGGACGTGGCACTTATCCATTCGGTTGACAGCCTCCCTCTCGCTCTTGAAATAGACAAGCAGGCGGGCAGGATAGGTCGGTGCGTACCGGTGCTCATCGAGATCAACTCGGCAAGAGAAGAAGCCAAGGGCGGTCTTCTTCCCGAGGATGCGGAAAAATTCTGCGAGGAGCTCGGTGTGTTTGAGAACATCAAGGTCGTTGGAGTAATGACCATGGGCCCTGTGTGCGAGAGCGAGGAGGACATACGTCCGTACTTCCGTCTTACCAAGGAGCTTTTCGACAGACTTAACGAAAAATTCGGCTTTGAAAACGGAGGAATACTCTCTATGGGCATGAGCGACAGCTACAAGGTTGCCATAGAAGAAGGATCTACTCTTGTAAGAGTCGGAAGAAGGCTTTTCCATAAATAAGAAAACGAAAGGAATTATTAAAATGTTTGAAAAATGGGCTGAAAATTTCAGAAAAAAGGGTGCTAAGGCCGAGGACACCGAGGTAACCTTCAAGGAATATCCTCAGGACACCGAGAAGGAGATTACCGTTGAAGAGCCCGCTCCCCAGGAGGAGCCCAAGAAGCAGGCTCCCATGATCGCAGGTGCTGGAGATTCTGAGAGCAATATTGAGCTTAAGGTAGTTCGTCCCGCAACCTTCGGTGAGGTCAGCAACATTGCCGATTATCTTCTTGACGGATGCACGGTAGTACTTAACACCGAGCTTCTCGACGAGGAATCCACCTACCGTATGCTCGACTTCCTCAACGGAGTTACCTACTCCACCGACGGAGAGATCAAGAACGTTTCGAGAGCGACCTACATAATCACTCCTCACAACGTTGACGTTTCCGACGACAAATAAGACTAAGCTTACCGCGGGCTGCCTGCAAATTTATTTTGCGGCAGCCTACGATTTTAATTTTAAGGATCATATAGATGGTATTTATTGAAATTTTCGCAAGAACGGTTGCGATAATACTGGAGCTGGTTTCGATATCCATGCTCCTTCGAATGATACTTCCCTTTTTCCTTGATGCCGAGGAGAGCCGTTTTTACGCTTTGACCTACTGTATCTCCGAGCCCTTTGTGGCACCTGTACGAATGATACTTGTCAAGCTGAACATCGGGCAGAATTCTCCGATCGACTGGGCGTTCTTTGCCACATATATGATAATATGGGTGCTGCAAACGTTTTTGCCTGTGTTATAGCCCCGAGCAAAAAAGGAAGGAAAACAAAATGAAGTTAGATTTTATAAAAAAAAGAACCGCCGCCGAATATATATTGTACTCGGCAATAATCATAGTGGGAATACTGCTTGATCAGCTTACAAAGATACTTTCTGTCAAGTTTTTAGAGCCACTCGACACCGTTCCGATAATTAAAGACGTGTTACATCTGACCTACGTTGAAAACACCGGAGCAGCTTTCGGAATGCTTAAGGATCACAGATGGGTGTTTATCTCGATTTCCACAGTGACCATTCTGCTCATGATGGCATACCTCTATCTCGGACTCGCACAGAATAAGCTGTACGCCGTATCTCTCGCCATGATAGTCTCCGGCGGTATCGGAAATATGATAGACCGTCTTGCTCTCGGATTCGTAGTTGATTTTATCGATTTCCGTCTTATCGACTTTGCGGTATTCAACGGAGCTGATTCATTCGTATGCGTGGGTGCGGGACTTTTAATGCTCGCACTGATACTGGATATGGTCAACGAGTTTAAAAATAAGGATAAAAAGGACGGCAAATGAACGAAATAATCCTCACAGCTGTCAAGGATGAGAATTCCGGTGAAAGGCTTGACGCCTTTCTCGCAAGTGCCGCTGACATGTCAAGGAGTGCTGCGGCAAGGCTTATCGAAGGCGGCAAGGTCAGAGTAAACGGTAAGGAATCCACAAAAAAATACGCCGTCAAGGCAGGCGACAGTATAGAGATCGAAATGCCGGAGCCCGAGGAATACGACGCAGAGCCGGAAAACATCCCTCTCGACGTTATATACGAGGACGATTGGATCATAGTCATCAACAAGCCCTCGGGAATGGTGGTTCATCCCGCACCCGGTAATTATTCGGGAACGCTGGTAAACGCACTTTTATACCATTGCAAGGACTCGCTGTCCGGTATTGGCGGAGTTATGCGTCCGGGAATCGTCCACAGGATAGACAAGGACACCTCGGGGCTGCTCGTGGTGGCTAAGAATGACGAGGCGCATGCTGCGCTCTCGGAGGAGCTGAAATATCACGGGATAGTAAGAGAATATGAGGCACTTGTCCGAGGAGGCTTTTCCGAGGACAAAGGAACAATTGATTATCCGATAAGCAGGCATCCTGTTGATAGGAAAAAAATGGCGGTGATCCTCTCTCCCGATAAAACGGCAAGAGAAGCGATAACGCATTACACGGTACTTGAAAGATTTGGCGAGGTCAGCCATCTCTCCCTTCGTCTTGAAACCGGCAGAACCCATCAGATAAGGGTACATATGTCCTATACCGGGCACCCATTGCTTGGTGACGAGGTATATCAAAAGACAAAGACGGCATTTGAAAAAAAGCACCCCCAGCTCTTTGACGGTCAGGCTCTCCACGCAAGGCGTCTAGAGCTTACGCATCCGAAAACCGGCGAGCGAATGAGCTTTGAATGTGATCTGCCGAGCAATATGCTGAAAGCTCTGGAAATACTCAAAAAAGGGCAATTATGACAACAATTATATACAAATCGAGGTTTCTGAAATGTTAAAATTTAAATTGGTATCTTCTCTCGAAAAGGCTTTTCTTGACGAGAATATCGACAAGTTTGAGAATTACGAATACATAAGCGGAATGAGAGGAGAGAGAATTTCCTTCCAGCTTCTCGGACAGTACGAGCCCGACGAGAAGGATTTGTGGGCAGTTATTTTCGACGTAAAGCTTGAAGGAGCGCTCGCAAAATACGCTACGGTAAGAAACGTAAGACACATGGGCGTTACCAAGCCCTCTCCCTACGGCTTCCACCCCCAGGATGGATATCTCAGAACTACACCCGGAGTATATCCCGATATGCTCGAGGAGGCGATCTACGGCGGTAAATTTGTCCTTTCAAGAGACGATCTTCAGAGTTTTTGGATCGACGTTGAGATCCCGGACTCCGACGAGGTAATCGGTGCGGGCGACCTCACGCTAACGATCGAGGCGACCAACAGAGACGGCAGTTTAAAACTTGACGTGCCCAAAATGAAGATAACGGTAGAGGTAATCAATGCCTCTCTTCCCGAGCAGGAGCTCAAAATGACTCACTGGTTCTACTGCGACACTCTCGCTCAGTATTACAACGTTCCCGTCTGGTCGGAGGAGCATTGGCGTATTATCGAGAATTTTGCTGCCATGGCAGTAAAACACGGTCAGAATATGCTTCTCACCCCTATATTTACTCCTTCTCTTGATACACATATAGGCGGTGAAAGACTTACAACTCAGCTTGTAAAGATTACAAAATGCGGTGAGGAATATTCCTTCGACTTTTCCCTTCTTGACCGCTGGATTGAAATGTGCGACAGAATTGGGATAAAGTATTTCGAGATATCTCATCTCTTCTCTCAATGGGGAGCGACTCACGCACCCAAGGTAATGGTTACCGAGCACGGTGTGGAAAAGCGTATGTTCGGCTGGGATACCGATGCTCACTCTGAAGAGTACGGAGATTTCCTCAGAGCTCTTCTTAAGGCGCTTCTTGCTCACATGAAAAAGAATGGCAATGACAAGCGTTGCTTCTTCCATATTTCCGACGAGCCTAACTTTGCACAGCTCGAGGATTACAAAAAGTCACAGGCACAGGTGGCTGAGGTTCTTGAGGGCTACACCATAATGGACGCTATGTCCCACTTTGAATTCTATTCCGAGGGGGTAATGAAAACTCCCGTCCCCCAGACCGGCTCAATGAAAGCTTTCATTGATGCCGAAGTTCCCAATATGTGGACCTACTACTGCGGCGCGGCAGGTGGCGGTTGTTCCTCCAGAATGCTTGCGATGCCCGCGGCAAGAAACAGAGCACTCGGTATGCAGTTGTTTAAATATAATATTGTAGGATTCCTTCACTGGGGCTACAACTTCTACAATACCTGCGGCTCCTACGATCAGATCAACCCTTACTCCGATCAGAGCGGAGAGAATTGGGTTCCCGCGGGAGATATGTACATAGTTTATCCCGGCAGAGACGGAAGACCTCTTGAATCCACGAGACTGCTCGTCTTCGAGGACGGACTTAAGGATTTGAGAGCTATGAAGCTTTGCGAAAGTCTTTACTCCCACGATGAGGTTGTTCGGGCTATCGAAGAGGTTTCGGGAATCAACGTTATGTTCACCAACACCATCTGCGACTCAAAGACCGTTCTCGCAATTCGCGAAAAGATCAACGAGATGATCAAGGCAAAGGTCTGAAAGCTTGAATTTTAATATACTTTTGAAAACAAAAGTTTACCCCACGGCGGTATAGTGCCGTGGGGTTTGTTATT